>CAMGIN010000057.1 GCA_946056135.1 uncultured bacterium
TTTCACACTCTGTCCCGTTACCAAGCGGGAGGGTCAATGACCCTCCCCTACAGTGGGTATGCGCATAAACGATCATTTATATGAGAAACTTGGGGTACGCCTGAATAGTTCTATAGATCCTTCTGTCGGAGAAGCCTTCTCACAATCTCTTTGAAATTCCCGCAGAAAAAAATCCAAAGCGTCGGATGACAAAACCGTCCCTCTGTGATAAAATAAACTTGCAAGGTAACTGACCGGGAAGGAACATGCCTATGAACGTGACCTATATCCACCACAGCTGTTTTCTCACGGAAACCGCGAGCTGCTATTATCTGTTTGATTACTTCCAGGGAACCCTTCCGGCTTTGGATCCGGACAAGCCCATTGCGGTACTATCCAGCCACAAGCATCGCGATCATTACCAGGCGGCTGTCTTTTCCCTTCTGAAGGAAATGGGTATGCGGAGCATTTTCGCGGTACTGTCCCGGGATATTTCTCCGAAAACCGTGCCGGAAGAGATTCCCTGCCTGCGGGTTTCCCCTTGCAAAAGCTACGAATTGCCCCAGGGGCAAACTCTGACCACCTTCCGCTCTACGGATCTGGGCGTGGCGTTCCTGATTCAGGACGGGCAGGAGCGAATCTACCACGCGGGAGATCTGAATGATTGGGTCTGGGAGGGAGAACCCGATGCCGATAACCGTCAGATGACCCAGCGCTACCGCCAGCAGATTACGCTGCTGGCCCAGCAGCTGCATGGCCGTCCCCTCACAGCCGCGTTTGTCGTTCTGGATCCCCGGCAGGAAAAGGACTACGACAGAGGACTTCTTTACTTCCTGGAGCACATTTCCGGAAATTGCGTCTACCCCATGCATTACTGGGAGAAACCCGAAATCATCGATCAGTTTTTACGCGAGCATCCCCAGTATCAAAGCCGAATCATGCTGACCGAAACCAAACATTCCTGACGGAGGTATTCTCATGAAATTCCAAATGTATCACGAAAATTACAATGTATCGGATCTGGAGAAATCCCTGGCCTTTTATCAGGAAGCCCTGGGGCTTTCCGAAAAACGGCGGATCAACGGCAACGGCTTTGTGATTGTCTATGTGGGCAATGCCGAAAGCGACTTCGAGCTGGAGCTGACCTGGCTGGAGGATCACCCCCAGCCCTATGATCTGGGTGAATGTGAGTTCCACCTTGCTTTCCGTACCGATGACTATGAAGCCGCCCATAAGCTCCACGAACAGATGGGCTGCATCTGCTTCGAAAATCCTGCCATGGGGATTTATTTTATCACCGATCCGGATGGATACTGGCTGGAAATCGTTCCAAATAGAAAATAACGATGTCGCAGTCGTTTGACTGCATTCTGTTTTGGGAAGTGGCGCTATGGATCTTCGCAGTCTGAATTACTTTTCGGTGGTTGCCGAGGAACTGAATTTTACCCGGGCCGCCCAGCGGCTCAGCATGAGCCAGCCGCCGCTGAGCAATCAGATCCGGAGCCTGGAGGAGGAGCTGGGCACTCCCCTTTTCATCCGGGGCGGCAGGAGCCTGCAGCTGACGGAAGCCGGAAAGCTTCTCTACCGCAGAGCCGCCCAGCTGCTGGATATGGCGGAGCGCACCCGGGAAGAGGTCAGCTCCCTGGCCATGGGACTGTCCGGCACCATCTGCCTGGGCAGCGTGGCAGGCCTGGCGCCTTTTCTGTGCGGTAAGTGGTTGGCAGGCTTCCGGGAGGAATATCCCCTGGTGCGCTTCGAGATCGTCAACGGCAGCAGCGATGATATCATCGATCAGATTCTACGGGGCTTTATCGAACTGGGCGTCATCGCCGCTCCCTATGACAGCGAGCATCTGGAGGGCATTCCCGTAGGAGATGAGCCCTGGTGCGCTTTCCTGTCTGACCAGCATCCCCTGGCAGAACAGCGGTCAGCGCCTCTGCCCCTGAAAGCACTGGCCGGGCAGCCCCTCATTGTCCCCCACCGCCGCTCCCGCATCGATGAGATCCGGAACTGGTTCCGTCTGGCGGGGGCAGAACCCAACATCATCGGTGAGCACTCCAATTTTGTGGATGTACTGGCCATGGCCCAGGCCAACGTGGGCATCAGTATTTTCCCCCAGACCACCCCGGAGCCCATGCCCGGCATCGTGTGCCGTCGGATCGTGGAGCCCTCCCGCTATGCCCGGTACTTGCTGGTTCACAAACGGGATGCCTCTATGTCCGAACTCTCCCAGACCTTTCTGGATTATGTCGCCGACTACCTTGAGGAGCACCCGGCGGAGCTTCTGGACACGGAGTCGGAATGCTGATCGTCGAGCAAAAAAGAATCCCCAAAAGGCAGAAAAACCCCCGTCATTTGCATCGGCAAGTGACGGGGGTTATGAATTGTCGGTATTTGTCATTGGATTCCTCACAATTATCTTTTCTCAAGCGTTCTTCTTATGGTTTGCTTCGCAATCAACGCTTAAAGGTTTCGTAGTACTCTTCCAGGAAGGCTTCGATCTTCTTTACGATTTTCATAGGGCTTCTCCTTTCTTTTGTTCACATGGGCGGTTTCGTTCACTCAGCGCTGAAAGGTTCCGTAATACTCTTCCAGGAAGGCTTCGATCTTCTTTACGATTTTCATAGGGCTTCTCCTTTCTTTTGTTCACATGGACGGCTACTCTCACTCAACGCTGAAAGGTTCCGTAGTACTCTTCCAGGAAGGCTTCGATTTTCTTAATAACTTTCATTGGAATTCCCCTTTCTACTCTGGGCTCTCGCCCGTGTTTTTCTTTCTGGCATTATAATAATACAGATATAGGAAAAAGTAAAATACCAATAACATGCTATCTATTATATCTTTTTGATATAGTATTACCATTTGACTAACCATTCCCACAGCCGGATGCATTCCGATCTCTTGTCCTATAGAACGTACGCTCATCAGGCGCACATAAAAAATCCACCCCGCGGGTGGATTTTTATCGGATGAATATGTTATCTCAGAGTTTTGGGCAGTCTGCATATTTGGTTTCCGTTCCCATCCCTACGGGATGCGCCCGGAAACCAAGGGATTCTCCCACGGGCTAAAAAACATGCCACCGGCATGTTTTTTACCAGCACTTCGTGCTGGCCGCCCTTTCGAATCCCGACACTCCGACCAATAAAAAAATCCACCCAATGGGTGGATTTTTTTATTGGTCGGAGTGTCGGGATTCGAACCCGAGGCCTCTTGGACCCGAACCAAGCGCGATACCAAGCTTCGCCACACCCCGAAATCTTTGCTATTATATCGGAAAAATCTTCATCTGTCAACCCATAATCGAGAAATTCTCTCTGCACTGGGCCAGGTCTCTTTTCCTTCCCGGCTGCATAGTCTTGTCCGGGGTGATATCATGGGCTATCGGGTGGACTATGGGCCGAGGAATCCGGGACGCAAAGGAAAAAGCAGTTTTTCCAGAGTTCTGGTACTGACGGCGGTGTGCCTGCTGGTGTTTTTGCTGCTGGTCAACAGCTTCTGGCCAAGAGGCGCGGAGGTGCTTCGCTTTTATCTGCTTCCCGGAGATGCCGCTGTAACCGTGGCGGCGCTGGAGGAGCTTTCCGCGGAGCTTCAAAACGGAGAGGACATTTCCAGCGCCCTGGAGAGCTTCTGCCGGAAGATTATCCAAAATGCGCACATCAATCCAGATTGACCCCTGGACCTATGTGCTGGGAGCGCAGCTGGTGCTGCTCCTACCGCTAAACTGGCTCCTCTGCGCTTTGGCGGCGGCGGCGTTTCACGAGCTGTGCCATGGACTGTGCATCAGTCTGCTGGGAGGCCGGGTGCTCCGCATTCGCATCAGACACGGCGGCACGGTGATGGAAACCGCCCTTTCCGGAAAAGGAAAGGAGTTGATCTGCGCCCTGGCCGGGCCCGCAGGAAGCCTTTTGCTGGTCTGCCTGTGCCGCGTCCTTCCCAGGCTTGCGGTTTGCGGACTTATTCAGGGTCTTTTCAACCTGCTCCCAGTTTATCCCCTGGACGGCGGCAGGGCCCTGCGATGCAGCCTGGAGATGCTTTTTCCCAAAAAAGGCAGGGTAATCAGCACTCTGGTAGAGACGTGGCTGCTTGCAGGCCTTGTGGGACTCGCCATTTGGGGCGCTTTTGCCTTTTCTCTCGGGCTGCTGCCTCCGATGGCGGCGGCGCTTTTGATTCTTCGGGCAATCTTGCGAAAAATACCTTGCAAAGAACGTCAAATCAGGGTACAATAGTGCTACCATTTTTTAAGAGGTAACACAATGACCGACCTGAAACATCGAATCCTTCCCACAGTACAGAAGCCCGCCCGGTATACCGGCGGAGAGTGGGGCGAGATTCAAAAGAACCTGAAGGATGTCCGCGTCCGCGTGGCGTTCTGCTTTCCCGATACCTATGAGATTGGCATGTCAAACTTGGGCATGCGAATTCTTTACGGCGTCATGAACGGCATGGACGGCGTCTGGTGTGAGCGGGTTTTCGCTCCCTGGGGCGATATGGAGGAGGCCATGCGCCGGAATCACCTGCCCCTGTGGGCGCTGGAGAGCCAGAACCCCGTCGCCGATTTTGACATGATCGCCTTTACCATCGGCTATGAGATGGCCTATTCCAATATCCTGAACATGCTGGACCTTGCCGGGATTCCGCTCCATGCAAAAGACAGGCATGAACTAAAAAACATTGTCTTCGCCGGCGGTGTCTGTGCCTTTAACCCGGAACCCCTGGCGGAGTTCATCGACTTCTTCTCCCTGGGCGAGGGCGAGGACATTACGGTGGAGATCGTATCCCTGTATGACCGGGCCAAGGCTGAAGGCTGGAGCAAGGATGCCTTCCTTCATGAAGCAGCCAAGATTCCCGGCGTCTACGTTCCCAGCTTTTATGAACATACCTATCACTCAGACGGGACCCTGGCGGCCATTACCCCGCTGGAGGGCGCGCCGGAAACCGTCACCAAGCGGATCGTGGAGGACTTGGACAGCGCCTATTTCCCCGTAAACATGATTGTCCCCTCCACGGAGATTGTCCACGACCGGGCCAATCTGGAGGCATTCCGGGGCTGCATCCGGGGCTGCCGCTTCTGCCAGGCGGGATTCTCCTGCCGCCCGGTGCGCCGGAAGAGCCCGGAGGTTCTGTACCGCCAGGCAGTGGACACCCTCCAGTATACCGGCAACAATGAGATCACCGTTTCCAGCCTGTCCACCTCCGATTATCGGGGGCTGAAGGAGCTGACGGACGCCCTGATTCCCTACTGTGCGGATCACCGGATCAACCTGTCGGTGCCGTCCCTGCGGGCGGACAACTTCTCCCGGGAGCTGATGGAGAAGCTGCAGACCGTCCGGAAAAGTGGCCTGACCTTCGCTCCGGAGGCGGGCACCCAGCGGCTGCGGGATGTGATTAACAAGAACCTGACGGAGGATGAGATCCTGAACACCTGCGCCCAGGCCTTCTCCGGCGGCTGGAACAACGTGAAGCTCTACTTCATGCTGGGCCTGCCCACGGAGACGGACGAGGATGTGCTGGGCATCGCGGAGCTGGTGTACAAGATCATCCAGGCCTGGAAGGAGAACGCCGTCAACAAGAAACGGGGCCTCCGAATTCATGTGGCCACGGCCTATTTCGTGCCCAAGCCCCACACGCCCTTCCAGTGGGAGAAGCAGATCACGCCCCAGGAGTACCTGCGGCGCTGTAAGCTGCTGAAATCCCATTTCTATTCCAAGTCCATCGAGTACGACTACCACAGCCCGGACCTGAGCCGCCTGGAGGCCGTCTTCGCCCGTGGAGACCGCCGTTTGGGACCGGTCATTGAAAACGCGGTGAAAAACGGCGCCCGGCTGGACGGCTGGGACGAGTACTTCAACTACGCCAAGTGGTATGACGCTTTCCGCCAGTGCGGCATCGACGAGTCCTTCTACACCACCCGGGGCTTCGGAGAGGACGAGATCCTGCCCTGGGACACCATTGACGTGGGAGTCACAAAACCCTTCCTGAAGCGGGAGCGAAAGCGGGCCTATGAAGGGGTCGTCACCCCCGACTGCCGTCACGGCTGTTCCGGCTGCGGAGCCAACCGTCTGCTGAAGGAGGTGGCCTGCGATGCCTAGAGCACTGTTTGAGAAGACGGGAAATGCCATTTACATTTCCCACCTGGACCTGATGCGCCTGTTCCAGCGGGCCTTCCAGCGCTCCGGGCTGCCTCTGACCCACACCCAGGGCTTCAATCCCCGGCCCTCGGTCTCCATCGCCCTGCCCCTGAGCCTTGGGGTGGAGAGCGGCTGTGAGCTGCTTGACTTTGATCTGGCGGGAGACAAAATCTCCAACGAGGAAATCCGCGCCCGGCTGAACGGGGCGCTGATCGCTGGTGTGCGGGTACTCCGGGTTTATGACAACGGACAAAAGATCAAAAATCTTTCTCTGCTGGAATCCGTGGTGACCCTGGAATACGACAGCGGCATCCCGGAGAATGCCCAGCAGCAGATCGCCGCACTGTTCGCCCGGGAGCGCCTGGTTGTGGAAAAGAAGGGCAAGAACGGTATCACGGAACAGGACCTGATTCCCATGCTCCGCCGGATCTCTGTTGGGCAGGCAGGAGAAAAGGAACTGGCGCTGCATGTGCTGGCCTGCTGCCAGAACCCCACATTGAACCCCATGCAGCTCAGCGCTGCCATTGGGAAATACCTGCCCGATTTGACGCCGGACTTCGTGCGCTGCCGCCGGGTAGAAATATATGACATTAACGAAGAAGTATTCAGATAAGGAGAAAACACAATGGAAGACGAACTGATTATGCTGGAAGAATGCCCCATCTGCCGGGGTGCGGGAATGCTGTTCCACGAGGGCGGCTGGAGCGTCCAGGTGGAGTGCACCGACTGCAGCGCCCACACGATCTATGTGGAGTATAACAACGAGGAAGAGAAAAAGGAAGCGGAGAAGGCCGTAGCCCATCTGTGGAACATCGGCAAGGTCGTCAGCAGCGAACGGGGCGAATGACACGGAAGCGGTGATACGCCGCCGCATTGCTGAGATCACGGAATCCGGTCCCATTCGGACAACATCTGCCTGTTCCGTTCCGGCATCTACTTCTACAAGACTACAGAGCAACCGAAAAAGTTAGGAAAACTCCGAATATCCTCCGCAAACCGGCGGTTTCCGACCGTTTGCGGAGGTCTCGGAAAAAAGTTTGAAAAAAAGAAAAATTATGCTTGCATTTTCCGGAAAAGTGTGTTACTATATCTAAGCCGTCAGGAGACGCAAGGAAATATCCGGGTGTGGCGAAGTTTGGTATCGCGCTTGAATGGGGTTCAAGAGGCCTCGAGTTCGAATCTCGACACTCGGACCATGAAAACCGAAAGAGCATTTGCTCTTTCGGTTTTCATTATTTTGTGATTCGAACCATCAAATGCAACCGCCCGGTGGGCAGTTGCTTGCCGACGGCTTGACGGCAGCAACACATTGATTCCGATTCCCTTTTGGAATCAATATCAAGTGAAAACATTGTTCTCTTTCGAGGCGAACCTATTCCAGAAGGTATGCATCATTTGGTTTGTGAACGCGTTCACAGTAAACTATATTTCAAATGCTTTTTGCTCGCCCCTGGCGGAGCAACGGTTGCTGATGCAAAGAAAATCCCCATGCACGAACTGCTTTCATGGTTTGCGGTACGATTGTTTTGCATGGGGATTTATTGACAAATTCCCCCACAGCGTTTACAATATATCTCATAATCTATGGAAACTCTGAATAAATCGTCTGCGGCTGAACGGCGAATCTTTTGCCGTCAGCTCCTGCCGATTTAATCAGAGCTTCCCTAAACAAAACTATGAGGTGATTCCCTATGGATTCCAAACTGCGTACCGAGACCTTATGCATTCAGGCGGGCTATACCCCCGGCAACGGCGAGCCCCGGCAGCTCCCCATTATCCAGAGCACTACCTTCAAGTATGCCACCTCCGAGGACATGGGCAAGCTGTTTGACCTGGAGGCAGACGGCTATTTCTATTCCCGGCTGGCCAACCCCACCTGCGACGCGGTGGCTGCCAAGATCTGCGCCCTGGAGGGCGGCACCGCCGCCATGCTCACCGGCTCCGGTCAGGCCGCTACCTTTATGGCTGTGTTCAATATCGCGGGCTGCGGGGACCACATCGTGGCCAGCTCCGCCATCTACGGCGGCAGCTTCAACCTATTCTCCGTGACCATGAAGAAAATGGGCCTGGAGACCACCTTCATCGACCCCGACTGCACCGAGGAGGAGCTGAATGCCGCCTTCCGGCCCAACACCAAGGCCGTCTTCGGCGAAACCATCGCCAACCCCGCCCTGACGGTGCTGGACATCGAGAAATTCGCCAAGGCCGCCCATGCCCACGGGGTTCCTCTGATCGTGGACAACACCTTTGCCACCCCCGTCAACTGCCGTCCCTTTGAGTGGGGCGCGGACATCGTCACCCACTCCACCACCAAGTACATGGACGGCCACGGCGCTACCCTGGGCGGCGTCATTGTGGACAGCGGCAAATTTGACTGGACCAAATATCCGGACAAGTTCCCCGGCCTGTGCACCCCCGACGACAGCTACCACGGCGTGACCTACACCCAGCGCTTCGGCCTGGCCGGCGCTTTCATCACCAAGTGCACCGCCCAGCTCATGCGGGACTTCGGCTGCGTCCAGTCCCCCCAGAACGCCTACATCCTGAACCTGGGTCTGGAAAGCCTGCCCCTGCGGATGAAGCAGCACTGCGCCAACGCCCAGGCGGTGGCCGAATTCCTCCGGGGCCACGAGAAGGTCAAGTGGGTCAAGTACTGTGGCCTGGAGGGCGACAAGTACTACGAGGTCGCCAAAAAGTATATGCCGGGCGGTTCCTGCGGCGTCATCTCCTTCGGCCTGTACGGCGGACGGAAGGCGGCGGAAACCTTCATGAAGCACCTGAAGCTGGGCTCCATCGAGACCCATGTGGCGGACTCCCGGACCTGCTGCCTGCATCCCGCCAGCTCTACCCACCGGCAGATGACCGACGCGGAGCTGGACGCCGCCGGTGTTGGCGCGGACCTGATCCGTTTAAGCTGCGGCCTGGAAAACGCCCAGGATCTCATTGAGGACATCGCCCAGGCCCTGGAAAACGTGTAATCAGGAGGCCAGACCGTGCCCATTCAGATACCCAATGACCTGCCTGCGGCTGGAATTTTGCAGCAGGAAAACATTTTCGTCATGACCCAGTCCCGGGCACAGACCCAGCACATCCGTCCCCTGGAGATCGTTCTGCTGAACCTGATGCCCACCAAGATCGTCACCGAGACCCAATTGACCCGGCTTCTGGGCAACACGCCGCTGCAGGTGCATCTGGAGCTGATGATGGTCTCCTCCCACAAGTCCAAGAACACCCCGGAGGAGCATCTGCTGACCTTCTACAAGACCTTCGACGAGCTGAAAAACCGGAAGTTCGACGGCATGGTCATCACCGGCGCGCCTGTGGAGCAGATGCCCTTTGAAGAAGTGGACTACTGGGACGAGCTGTGCCAGATCATGGAGTGGAGCAAAACCCACGTCCACTCCACCTTCCACATCTGCTGGGGGGCTCAGGCGGGACTGTACTACCACTACGGCATCAACAAACGTGCCCTGCCGGAGAAGCTTTTCGGTGTTTACCCCCATCATGCGGACTACAAGCGGGCCATCTTGCTGCGGGGCTTCGACGATGAATTCTGGATCCCCCACTCCCGGCACACCACCGTGGACCGGGAGGACATCGAGAAGGTCCCCGGTCTGAAGATCCTGGCCTCCTCCCCGGAGGCGGGGGTCTACGCCGTGATGAACAAGGAGGGCCGCCAGATCTTCGTCACCGGCCACGCCGAATACGACGCGGACACCCTGGAAAAGGAATACCTGCGGGACAAAAGCCAGGGGCTTCCCATCCATGTGCCGGTAAACTACTACCCGGGCGACGACGACACCCAGGCTCCCATTGTCCGCTGGCGGGGCCACGCCCATCTGCTGTTCAGCAACTGGCTGAACTATTTCGTCTACCAGACCACCCCCTACGACATCATGGCCGTGGGCCGGGAATCCACACCGAGGTAACCAATTATGTCCGATTACATTCTGGATCTTCGCAAGCTGGTGGGGCGCCGTCCCCTTCTCCAGGTGGGAGCCAGTGTCATCGTGGAAAACGAAAACGGCCAGGTTCTGCTGGAAAAGCGCACCGACAACCACTGCTGGGGCTATCCCGGCGGCAGCGTGGAGCTGGACGAAGTGGTGGAAGAAGCTGCCAAAAGGGAGCTTTTCGAGGAAACCGGATTGGTTGCGGAAGCATTGCAGCTGTTCGGCGTATTCTCCGGGAAAGAGCTGCACTACGTCTACCCCAACGGAGATGAAGTCTCCAATGTGGACATCGTCTTTCTCTGTAAAGTCTGGTCCGGGGAAATCAAGCCGCAGGCCAGCGAGGTGTCGGAGCTGCGGTTCTTCCCTGCGGATGCCCTGCCGGAAAACCTGTCCCCGCCCATCCGGAAGCCTCTGCTGCAATGGGCCGCAGAGAAACGGAAATAAAGGAAAGTCACTGTGCAGCCGCCCTCCCGTGTTGCAGCGGGAGGGTGGTTTTATATATCAGGGGAAACAATTCCGTTGTAGCTCATTTTTGCACGGAAAATGATCGTTTATCTTCGAATGCAAAATGCTGAATGCAGAATGCAAAATGAAGG
>CAMGIN010000058.1 GCA_946056135.1 uncultured bacterium
ACGAGGTCATCGCCGCCATCGAGAAGTGCATCCCCCTGGGCCCCCTGCACAACCCCGCCAACCTGATGGGCATCCGTGCCTGCCAGGCGGTCATGCCCACCACACCCCAGGTGGCTGTGTTCGACACCGCTTTCCACATGACCATGCCTCCCGTTGCTTACCGCTACGCTATCCCCACCGAGTACTACAAGAATGACTCTATCCGCCGCTATGGCTTCCACGGCACATCCCACAAGTATGTCACCAAGCGGGCCATTGAGCTGATGGGCCGCAAGGACATCAAGCTGGTCAACTGCCACCTGGGCAACGGCTCCTCCCTGTCCGCTGTCAAGGACGGCAAGTGCCAGGACACCTCCATGGGCCTGACCCCTCTGGCCGGTGTTCCCATGGGCACCCGCTCCGGCGACATCGATCCCGCTGTGGTGCAGTTCATCATGAACAAGTACGGCATGAGCGCTGACGAGTGCCTGAACATGCTGAACAAGAAGTCCGGCGTGCTGGCTATCAGCGGCACCTCCTCCGACTTCCGCGACATCGAGGAAGCTGCCAACGCTGGCAACGAAGACTGCGCCCTGGCCCTGGACAAGTTCGCCTACGAGGTTCGCAAGTATATCGGCTCCTACGCCGCCGCTCTGGGCGGTCTGGACTGCCTGGTGTTCACCGCCGGTGTGGGCGAGAACTCCGCCTCCATGCGGGCCCGGATCTGCCAGAACCTGGAGTACCTGGGTGTGAAGATCGACCCCGAGAAGAACAACACCCGGGGCAAGGAGGCCATCATCTCCGCCGACGACTCCAAGGTCACCGTCTGGGTCATCCCCACCAACGAAGAGCTGATGATCGCCCAGGACACCGCCGCCCTGGTCAACGCCGCGAAGTAAGTTTTCCCAAAGCAACAGAGCCGCCGCAGGAAAAGCGGCGGCTCTTTGAATTGAAAAGGGGTATGGTTATGCCAATTCCAGGAATTGCGCAGCCGGAGATTTTGCCAGTCGATGAAACACTGCGGCTTAGAAGGTTTGACGATCATTATGACTTCGCCTTTTCCTGGTATCAGGATGGGGAAACGGTCTGGCTGGTGGATGGGGTGCGGACGCCCTACACCTGGGAGAAGCTGGGCAGGATGTACCATTACCTGGAGAAACAGGGGGAGCTGTATTTCATTGAAGCCCTGGAAGACGGTGCGTTCCGGCCCATCGGGGATGTCTGCTTCTGGCAGAACGATCTGCCCATTGTCATCGGGGACCCAGCTTACCGGGGGAAAGGCGTTGGACGAAAAGTCATTTCCGCTCTGATTCAGCGGGGCCGGGAGCTGGGCTATGACGCGCTGCGGGTTGGGGAAATTTACGAATACAACGCCGCTTCCCGGAAATGCTTTGAAAGCCTGGGCTTCCGGGCATATGAGAAGATGGAGAACGGGAGCCGCTATGTGCTCCCTTTGCCGGTTCCGCGGTGTTGAATTTTTTTCGTAAATGATCGTTTACAGCAGCACCCACTGTAGGGGAGGGTCATTGACCCTCCCGCCGGCTGAAAGCTTTTGAGCGGTCAAACCTGTCGCGTTTTGTGAAAACCAGCATTGGAAGCAACCTATTTCACGCTCTGTTTCGTTACGCAGCGGGAGGGTCAATGACCCTCCCCTACAGTGGGTATGCACATAAACGATCATTTATCGGATGTTTTTTTACCACAGCGGAATCGTTCCATGAATAGGATTGCAGGAGGTCAATTATGAAAACAGTAACTGAGCGCTTTCTGAATTATGTAAGCTTCAATACCCAATCCGACGAGGCATCCGAAACCTGTCCGTCTACGGAAGGGCAGCGGAAGCTGGGTGCTGCCCTGGCGGCGGAGATGCAGGAAATGGGCATTGCGGACGCCCATATGGATGAAAACGGCTATGTCTACGGCACCGTGCCCGGGGACCCGGACCTGCCCACCATCGGCCTCATCGCCCATATGGACACCGCTCCCGATGCTTCCGGGGCAGATATCCAGGCCAGAATTGTGGAATACAACGGCGGCGACGTGTGCCTGAATGAAAGCTTGGGCATTTTCCTGCGGGAAAGTGACTATTCTTCTTTGAAAAATCACCATGGCAAGCACCTGATTGTCACCGACGGCACCACCCTGCTGGGGGCTGACGACAAGGCCGGTGTGGCGGAGATTCTGACGGCGGCGGAGACACTGCTCCGGCAGGGCGGCAGGCATGCCACGCTCAAGATCGGCTTCACCCCCGACGAGGAGATCGGCAGGGGCGCGGACAGGTTTGATGTGAAGGGCTTCGGTGCGGACTACGCCTACACTGCCGACGGCGGCCCCGTAGGCGGCATCGAGTACGAGAACTTCAACGCCGCCGGGGCCAAAGTGGTGGTTCACGGCCGGAACATCCATCCCGGCTCCGCCAAGAATAAGATGATTAACTCCCAGCGTATCGCCATGGAGTTTGACGCCTTGCTGCCGGTGGAGCAGCGTCCGGAATTTACCGAGGGGTACGAGGGCTTCTTCCACCTGACCGGCGTGCAGGGCTCTGTGGAGGAGACCCAGCTGTACTATATCATCCGGGATCATGACATGGACAAATTCCAGGAAAAGAAGACCGTCATAACTGCCGCGGCGGAGTTTATCAACCGCAAGTACGGCGACGGTACCCTGGAACTGCTGATCCGGGACAGCTATTTCAATATGCGCAAGTGCATTGAGCCCTGCATGTATGTGGTGGACCGGGCCATGAACGCCATGCGCGCTGTTGGCATGGAGCCTGTGGCGGTGCCCATTCGGGGCGGAACCGACGGCGCCCGCTTAAGCTACGAGGGCCTGCCCTGTCCCAACCTGTGCACCGGCGGCGAGAACTACCACGGACGGTTCGAATTCATTCCTGTGGAGGACATGGAGCTGTGCGTGAAGATGCTGGTGGAGATCCTGACGAACGTTTGACCCATCCAAACAGAAAAAAGAATCGTTTCCTGTGCCAAGGCTTTCCAAGGCGGAAGCCTTGGCCAGTTTATTTAACCGATGACTTGCTTGAAAATAAGAAAAACTTAAGACTGCCCGTGTTTACTTTCTGGGGTTTTTGTGATAAAATCGTAACAAATCGTAAAGAATACAGGAGAGAAACCCAAATGCCAGGAAAATTTGAAGCGCCCCGAAATGGGGGCAATCCCCCGGATCGTCCCAGAAGCGGTGGCAATTCTCCCAATCGCCCCGGAAACGGCGGTAATCCCCCCGACCGCCGCAGACCCAGAAGACGGCGCAGACGCTTTCAGCCGATCCTATTGCTGCCATTGGTCCTTGTGCTGATCGTGGCCGCCCTGCTGCTGACCCGGTGCGGCAAGCAAGCGGACGGAACCCAGACCGAGCCCCGGCAGACCACAGCGCCTACGGAAACTACGGTTCCGAGGCCGACGGTCATTTCCACAGCCACGGTGGTTTCCCAGGGCGACCTGCTGATGCACAAGTACTTGTTCACCGCCGATCCCAGGTTCCCGGCGGAGTGCAATCTTGGGGACGGGACATACAGTTTCGATTCCATTTTCCGGTACATGGACCCCTACGTTGCCCAGGCGGACTATGCCGTGGCCAACCTGGAGACCACCTTCGGCGGCGACGATTTTCCCTATCAGGGAAATCCCAGCTTCAACTGTCCCGACGCTCTGGCGGATTCCCTGGTCAGCGCGGGCTATGACATGCTGCTCACCGCCAACAATCACAGCTATGACACCCTGATGACCGGCATCAACCGCACCCTGGAGCAGGTCCGGGGCAGGGGACTGGAGACCCTGGGCACCCGGCTGTCAGAGGAGGAAAACCGGTATTCTATCGTGGAGGTGAACGGCATCCGGATCGGCATGGTATGCTATACCTTCACCCTGTCCATGAACGGCAGCAAACCCAGCCTGAATAACAACGCGCCTATGGAGAAGCCGGAGCAGATCAACTATTTCAGTGCCGACAACCTGAACGGGTTCTATTCCGAAATGGAGCAGATTGTGGCCCAGATGAACGCGCAGGATGTGGAGGCCTCCATGCTGTTCCTCCACTGGGGCACGGAGTATGAGCTGACGGAGAACGACACCCAGCGTGCCATTGCCCAGAAGATGTGCGACATGGGCTTCGACGTCATCGTGGGCGGGCATCCCCATGTGGTGCAGCCCATGGACCTGCTGACCAGCACGCTGAATCCGGAGCAGAAAACCGTGTGCATTTACTCCCTGGGCAACGCGGTGTCTAACCAGCGGCGGGAGGAGATGCGGATGAAAACCGGTCATACTGAGGATGGGGCTCTGTTCTCCGTCACCTTCGAGAAGTACGATGACGGCAGCGTCTATGTGGCGGCCTGCGATGTGCTGCCTACCTGGGTGAACAAGTTCGTCAACAAAGATGGAAAGGTGGAGTACAACATTCTGCCCCTGGACGAAAGCCAACAGGGGCAGTGGAAGACCCAATTCGGCCTGACCGATGCGCTGAACGAGGAGCTCCAGGCATCCTACACCCGCACCATGGACATTGTGGGGGCTGGGCTGGCGAAGTGCCAGACATATCTGCAGCAGGCCAAGCAGCAGAGGGATCAGGGCGGCTCTATGACGGATTTGGCCGCGTGAAGGGAAAAAGGGGCTGTTAATAACCCCTAAGAAAACAAGCAGATCCTCTCTGGAAACAGAAAGGGTCTGCTTGTTTCGAATATGGAAATATCATTAGGATTTATCGGCATAGTGTATCAAATTGCGTGAAATAACATTTACAACTTTCGGCTTTTATACCTGACAAATCGGCTTTTTTAGGGGTGACGAAATTGAATTTTGATGCTTTTGTGCACGACATTGTCAGCAATCAATGGCAGGTACACGGAGCCCAAGTGTACTGCGGCGGAGAATTGACATATTCCTTCGGGGATACCTGCAACACAAAGTATCCCATCTACTCTGCCACGAAGAGCATCCTCTCCGTGGCCGTTGGAATTGCCTGGGATCAAGGGAGGCTCGAGCTTCAAAGGAGCATCCTGGATTATCTGCCCGAAAGATTTACTGCGCAGATGACGCAGAGCCAACGGGATGCCTATCGGATCATAACGCTGCACCGTCTGCTGACGATGTCTGTGGAGGGCTACCCCTTCCGCCCGGAAGGTGACAGCTATCTTCGGTTTTCGCTGGCCTGCCCCATTCCCGAACCGGAAAGCATCCGGTTTCATTACAGCAATATTCCGGCATACCTTATGGGTGTTGCGTTGACCGAGGCTGTGCAGGAGGATGCATGGGCATTCATAAACAGGAACATCCTGGAGCCGCTGCACATCCTAGGCGCCGAATACGCCCGGTGTCCCGACGGATACTTCTACGGCGCGTCCGGAATGAAGCTGTCCGTGAATGATTTAAGCCAAATCGGCTTGCTGCTCTTGGGTGGCGGAATGTTTGGAGGAAACAGGATTGTTTCGGAAGACTATGTGAAAAGAGCCACTTCCGTTAGGCAGATGAACCGGGGGGGCGGATACGGATACTTTTTCTGGAAATACAAAGACGGCTTCAGTATTAACGGCAAGTGGAAACAAAAGTGCTATGTTCTTCCCAAACAAAATAGAATCATCACCTTTCTCAGTGATTTTACCGATGATTCTGATGATCTGATTGCGAGCATGGAAAAAAACATTCTTGGCCTTTATGATCGGTAAATTTGAGGAGGTAACGAAATGCCAAAGGTGAAACTCACGATCACGGACAGCAAATGCAGGTGCGGCTATTTTACAAGAGGACAGGAATTTCTCGTGGAAGATTTATGCCCACCGCTGTGTCACGAGTTGTGGAATAGCATTTATCCCCTTGTTTACGCGTTGCAAAACGGTGCGCTGCTTGACTATGGACAGAAGAGGGCAAAAATGTTCGATGCAGAATGTCCGGATGGAGGCAGAGTTCGTATTCATGGAGAAGTTGTGGAAGACTGACAGTTTGCAGAGCGGACAAGCGGCTGTAGAATGGGAATCATGGAAGGAGTGACGAAACAGCCATGCAAATTCAGGACTTTTTCGTAAATGGCGACATGAAGGGCGCCATTGCGTATATGCGGGAACACGAGGAATTTCGGGACATTCTCCCAGCTTACATCGCTATTTTTGAAAACTGCGAATACCGCACCTATGATGTGCCGGATTTTCTTAACAAAATCCTGCTACAGTATCAGGTGTATTATCGGGATGTTTTTTATTGCGGTTTACCCGAAGAAGAAGCCGCTGACAAGCTGCGAAAGCAGTTAAAAGCCCTGCTGGATATGCCGGATGCAGAGGAAGCGCTTCTGACTGAGCGGCTTCAATTGACGTTTGAAGCGAAGGGCTATCATGCGCTTTTCGGGAAAACCCAGGGCTATTACGGCCCCTATGTCTGGAGGGATACCGTACCTACCGTTTACGGCGTAGAGCTGCCGGACAGCACAGCGCAGTACACTGTCAATATTCTTAAGGGCTTTGTATTTCGCAGTTGGATGGATTATCTGACCTTCGGAAGGTTCGGGACAGGCGGCTGGGCTTCGCCCGATGGCACGATCAATTGCATTGAGCAGGCCTATGATTTTGAAAGCGAGCGGTTTCTCGTTTCTCTTCTGAAGCACGAAGCACAGCATACCGTAGATATGAAACAATTCCCGGGAATCACCCCCGCGGAGCTGGAATACCGGGCAAAACTTGTGGAGCTCCATTACTCCAGCGATTTGGGATTGCTGCAAAAGTTTTTATCGGAAGCGGATGAAAGCAGACCAAGTGACGGTCATGCGATGGCTTCTGCGAGACTCAAACGCGAGTTTGCAGATACGGATCAAACGAAGCTCTCCCGCATCCAGACACGGGCGCTGGAACTGCTTCGTGCACATACGAAAGAAATGGAAGAAAAATATGGGAAACAAAAATAGTGTCCAATGGTTGATTGCAGCAAATTCCAGTTTGGCGAGATAGCGGAATAGAGAGAAAACAATCGGTATTGGTGGGGGTGACGAGATTGGATTTTGATGCTTTTGTACACGACATTGTTGTGCGATGTCTCCGATATTCCTGACACCGAAGAGTATGTATCTCACAAGGATAACTGCAATGTTGTCCTCGGCTGGATGCCGATTAAAGATCTGGATAAGGTTACGATCTATCCGGATTTTCTCAAGAAAACGATAAACGAATTGGATGCCCCGCCCCGGGATTTTATTACAAGGGCGTAACGAGTAACGGAGTAAAGAAGATGGACTATACAATCATCCCCTACAACGAAAAATACCGGGACGATATGATTTTCATGGTTCTGGAAGCCAAAGATGCCCTTGGGCGGGTGCCCAGACTGAACGAGGATCTGCTGGATGTGCAGAAGAATTACCTGGACACTGGTGATATGTTCTGGCTGGCAATCGATGAGAATGACCGGGTGATTGGCTGCATCGGCTACAACTCCATCCCCGGCACCACCGAAGTGAAGCTCCACCGGCTCTATATCAAGGCCGCACGGAAACGCCAGGGCATCGGCACACGCCTGCTCCACACCGTCGAGTTGCACCTGCGTGAGATAGGCAAAACCGCAGCTCATGTCCACCTGGGCGGCAAGGAATACTTTGAATCCCGTAGCTTCTATCCGAAGCATGGGTATGTAGAGTACGCCCCCAGTATGATGAAGAAGGAATTATAAATATGGAAATTCAACACCTTTCAAGTCAATACACTATTTGCGATTTACTCCCGGCAGATGCGGAAATGGTTTATGACGTGCTGAAGAAGAACACCATTTTTTATGAGTACCATCCACCAATGGTGACGGTAGACAGCATCATTGAAGATATGGAAGCACTCCCGCCCAATAAGGGATATGAGGACAAGCACTATATTGGCTTTTTCCAAAAGAATACTTTGGTTGCGGTTATGGACTTAATTGAGCATTACCCGCAACATGGAACGGCGCTCTTAGGATTCTTTGCAATGAATGCCAGTTGGCAAGGTCAAGGCATTGGTACAGCGATTATTTCTGACAGCCTTGCTTATTTGGAACAACTGGGGTTCCGAAAAGTCCGTTTGGGTATCGACAAAGGAAATCCTCAAAGTAAAGCCTTTTGGCTCAAGAATGGTTTCGCTTTTACGGGCGAAGAGTACGAAAGTGATGGTTCCACAATTATAGTGATGGAGAGATCATTATGAATATACGAGAGTTTTGGGATGCTGTTCTGCGGCAGGATGCAGCTGCAATCCGTGAATACTTCCACCCTAATGCCTGGGTGAATTGGCATAACACCAACGAGCATTTCACCGTGGAGGAATTTATCCGGGCAAACTGCGAATACCCCGGCGAATGGGATGGAGAGGTGGAGCAGATCATTACCATCGATACCCATATCATTACAGCAACCCATGTGTACAACAAAGATGGTAGTGTGTCCTGCCATGCCATATCCTTTATCCGGGTAATTGATGGCAAAATTGCATCCGTTGAGGAATACTGGGGCGATGACGGTCCAGCTCCCCAATGGCGGCAGGATAAGCACATAGGAACGACTATAAAATGAGTGATGAAAATGAATGAATATATTGCGGAGAACAACCGAATAGCTTTCGTACAGTACACCCATGAGGATGACTGCGATATGTTTGCCTGCTGGCAAGATCGTGATACGCAAAAAGGGTACAACTATGCCTTTGATGGATCGTTAGACAATCTGAGCAGCATTGATATTACCACTTTCCCCTTTTGGATGGTTGTGGTAGATAAAGCTAGTGGTGCAAAGATTGGAGTGCTGCGGTTAAGTAGCGGAGAAGAACAAGATCTTGCCATCTGGATTTATCCCAACAATCGAGGAAAGGGTTATGGTACAGAAGCATTTTCGCTGGCAGTAGACTACATTTTCCGTAACATGAACCTACGGAAGATCTATGCCGGTTGCTATTGTGACAACAAGGCAAGTTTGAGAATGTTGGAAAAGGTTGGCTTTATTAGGTATCCAGCGGGAGATCAGCAAGAGGAAAACTGCTTCACCGGAGAACCTACTACGCAACTGTCCTTTGTACTAACAATTAACGATGGTATCCATGCCACAAATGATTATGAGCGCAGTCTGTTCGGGGCAGTAAAGGAGCGGTTCAATGACAATCTGTACCGCTGGTTCAGTGAAGTACGCCCGGATCACTATAACAGCAATTTCTACACTCCTATTTCCAAACTTACCCGGAAGGATGTGCTTGCGGCTGTTGCGTTCCAAAAACAGCGAGGCATCAATGAAGTGATGTTCAGCACGAACTATCCTGTTGATTTAAGTATTATGGATGGGTATGACTGTGTGGAGTATTCTGCCTATGTTATGGCTATGATTTCTGACCGGAGCCATCTGTGGCAGACCACCAAAGATGTAGAAATCCGGGACATTCATACCCATGACATTAGTGCGGATATTTTGGATGTGTCCGATGTGCCGGAACAACATCGGGAAGCAGCATACCGCAATATGCAGATGGTTCTGGATGTTGCCAAGACCCACCCGGAGTATCATTGGCTCTGCGCCTATAAGGACGGAAAGCGGGTTGGAACAGCCTATGCCGTGGAGCATAATGGTTTTGTGGAGATGGATGATCTGTGGGTAGCGGAAGAATATCGGCATCAACGGATTGCCACGACCATAATGAAGCACATTGTCGATCACACCAACGGCATCGTTTATCTTCACGCAACGGCAAATGCGACACCCAAGGAGATGTATGCAAAGATGGGATTTGAGATTGTGGAAACGGTCTATGAGTATTATCTGGAGTGGTAAAAATGAAACAGATATGCGAACTGAATGACAAATACATATTGGGTACGGAAGGAATGTCTACCAAGGCTCCCCGGATCACTGCCCGTGCTATTGTCAAGAACCAGGACGACCTTTATGCCGTCATGTATGCTGATAAATTCAAGCTCCATAGTCTGCCCGGTGGCGGTGTGGAGAATGGCGAGGATGTGATGACTGCCCTGCGCCGGGAGGTGCTGGAGGAAACCGGCTGCGTCTGTGACGAAATCAAAGAATTGGGTATCGTTGCAGAAAACCGGGCAAGCCTGGACTATACCCAGATCAACTACTATTTCGTAGTCACTACCAACCATACACCCGGCGAAAACCATCTGACGGAAGCAGAGCAAGCTAATCGAACAGTGGTTCAATGGCACACTTTTGACGAAATGGTGCGCCTTATCAATGAGCAGGAATTTGACCGGGTGCAGGGAAAGTATCTCAAAGCCCGTGATGTGGCAGCGCTGAAAGCATATGCGATGTGGAATTCAGATTCAAAAAGTGTACCGCTATAAACAAAGAAAAGCCTTTCAAAAAATGTCAAAACCGCATTTTCGTATTGAAAACTGGCGGCTGACTTTAGTAAACATAAAACCCTGACACCATTGTGTCAGGGCAAAACGCTGCACGAGGCAGCGGAAAACTCGCATGCGGGACTCGAACCCGCAACCCTCCCTTCGTAAAAGGGAAGCTCTATCCATTGAGCTAATGCGCTGTGACAAGAGGCAGAACTGGTATGCAGTTTTGCCCCTTGGTCCGGGCTGCGGGACTCGAACCCACGGTCTCTTGGTCCCAAACCAAGCGCGATACCAAACTTCGCTAAGCCCGGATGCTGAAAAGATTATATACTATCCTCTGGAAAATTGCA
>CAMGIN010000059.1 GCA_946056135.1 uncultured bacterium
CTGCTGATATTGCCATCCGCCGTCATTGGAGTGATGTAACACATTGCGAGCTGGAAACCAAGGTGACGACGCCGTTAAAATGAGTGGTACAGGGCAATAAAATGAAGGGAAACGCAAAAAGCCCTCGCTTCCAAGGTGTCGGTACATTAGTTATTAATCCAACCAAGCTTGATAATGCGTATGATGAATTCGTTAAGCTTGGTCTGGATGTAATCTATTCCCAAGGCTATGAAAAATGGAAGTCGTGAAAACGATTGCAGGAAATCTCAGCATTTAGCACCAAAGAAGATAAAGCAAAAGGGGTATTTAGTTGTTCATAGTTGAGTACCCTTTTGTTTTGCTCTAAAAAATTGCTTTCAGTCAATACAAGTGCAAAGAGTAAAGACTCCGCTGTCCCTGATTTGGAGTAATGGAGTCCTGTCTTTTTTTGCTTACGCCAATAGAATTCAATCGTCATTGTAATTGATAAGTCGCTAAGCAGATTTACTGTTTTCTCTTTAACTATTGAAAGCTTTTTGTTGTGTTTTTGTTATATTGATGATACTGTCGTTGCGTAAGTGACCGTCTATGTATTATATTGTCCATTCAAAAGGAGGTGGCTCCGCTGAAACAATACTGGATCCCAGCCAACGCACTGTCCGTCGCGCAGATCGAAGCTCTGTCTGCACAGCGAAAAGCGAAAGCCGAACGCTATCTGTTTGAAAAAGACCGACTGCTCTGTCTGGCCGCCGGGGTGCTGATCGACCGTGGATTGCAGGAATATGGCCTGCGGGAAGCAGATGTTCGATTTGCCTGCACCGTGCACGGAAAGCCATATCTGCCAGAGTATCCACAGATCCACTTCAGCGTATCCCACGCTGGAACCATGGCTGTGGCGGTGTTTTCAGGCCATGAGATCGGCTGCGATGTGGAACCGCTTCTTGCGGTGGATGCCGATATTGCAGCCTGTTTTACCCCGGAGGAGCAGGCCGCGCTGCGCCGGAGCGATGATCCGAACCGGGATTTCACCCGGCTGTGGGTTTGTAAAGAGAGTTTTCTGAAAGCCTTGGGAACAGGCTTAGAGCAGCCCATGAATACCTTTTGTGTCCGGCTGGATGCACACAGTGCCGTGCTGGAACAGACCATCAGCCCCAAAGCATGGAAACTGACCGAATATCAACAGGGAGATTATTATTTCGCCGTCTGTGAAGAGTATGCAGAAGGAAGGAATCAATCATGAAAAACAGCAGTTCTTTCGTTCCTCTGAATGACAGTCAGATGGGCATCTACCTCGACTGTTTTCAGAATCCTGAAAGCACCATGTATAATATTCCGGTTTGTCACCGTTACGAATCGGGTCAGGTGGATGTTGCGCGCCTTGCGGACGCCGTACACCAGGCGCTGGAGCACTTTGAAGCATTCCACCTGTACATCGGTCAGCAGGACGGCCTTCCCTTCATGATGCGGCAGGAAACCACAGAGTTTGCCGTCGAATGCCGCTCGGCACAGGAATCCGAATTGGAGCAGCTCAAAACCGCCTTTGTCCGCCCGTTTGACCTGACCCATGCGCCGCTTTTCCGTGCGCAGATTATCACCACGCCGGAATCGGTGTATCTGTTGGTCGACGCCCACCACATTCTGTCGGATGGCACGTCCATGTCCGTGCTTGGCGATGCCATCCGGGACGCTTATCAGGGCATTCCCATCCTGCCGGAGCTGCTGGTGCCATCGGTTCAGAGCCAGCTGGAACAGCAGGACGCCCCACAGGAAAAAGCCCGCGAGGCGCTGGCATATTTCACAAAGGAGCTGGGCGGTGTGGAAGTCGACTCCAATCTTCCTGTCGACCGTCCTGACGCGACCTCCAGTTTACAGGGCAACCTGTTAAAAATGGAACTGGATGTGCCTTTCGACACTGTGGAGCAGATTGCGCGTCGGTTTGATGTGACCAAGGGAACCATCTTCCTCACAGCATTTGCCTACGCGCTTGCCAAGACCACCTGCCAGACAGAAAGCCTGTTCTGCACCGTGAGCAGCGGCCGCCATCACGAGCCCCTGCTGTCCCATACGGTGGGAATGTTTGTACGTACCCTCCCGTTTTATATGAAATTTGACGAGGATGGCCGGATTGAGGATCAACTCAAGGCGGCCAGCAGGGAGTTGTCCGCTGCCATTGCGCATGACTGTGTTTCCTTTGCAGCGCTTGCCAAGGAGCTGGGTCTGCGCTCAGACATTCTGTTCACCTACCAGGGCACACTGTTCAATACGCTGGATATGCTGGAAACTCCAGACACACAGTCCAATCTGGCGTTTTTTGTGTTCAAGCGTGATGCGCATTATGAAGTCCGGGCGGCATACCGCACCTGCCTGTATGAAGAACAGAACATCCGCCGCCTGATGGAGCTGTTTGGCCGAATTGTCAAGGGCTTTGCTGAATGCGGGACGTTCCGTGAGATTTCCCTCCAGTCGGAGCAGGATTGCGTACAGATCACCCGCTTCAACCAGACCGAGCGGCCGCTCCCCGCCGGAGAGAGCATTGTCTCCATGTTCCGGCAGCAGGCGGCACGGACACCAGAAAACACCGCTGTCGTGTACAAGGATGCCCGCCTGACCTATGCCCAGGTGGAGGCTCTGACCGATCGGATTGCAGCAGCATTGCATGCCCGCGGCGTGGGGAAAGGCGACTTTGTGCCGGTGCTACTGCCGCGCTGTGCGTGGATGCCGGTGGCAGCGCTGGGCGTCCTGAAGTGCGGCGCAGCCTATCAGCCCCTGGACCCAACTTATCCACCGGAACGCCTTGCCTTTATGGTGCAGGACAGTGCGGCAAAGCTGCTGATCGCTGACCACAGCCTACTCCGGCTTTTGCCGGAATATACAGGAGAAACACTCTGCACCGATGAATTCGACGCTCTTCCCCAGGGGAGCTGTCCTCCGGATCCCGCACCGGAAGACCCCTTTATCCTGCTGTACACCTCCGGTACCACCGGAACACCCAAGGGCGCACAGCTCAGCCACCGCAATCTGGTAAATTTCTGCCTGTGGTACATTGGCAAAATGGAGATGGACAGGAACAGCCGCGTGGCAGCCTACGCGAGCTTTGGCTTTGACGCCAACATGATGGACACCTGGCCCACCCTCCTGTGCGGCGCACAGCTCCACATCCTTCCGGAAGAGATCCGGCTGGATCTGCCTGTCATTGACGACTATTTCTGCAAAAACGGCATCACCCACAGTTTTATGACTACCCAGGTGGGCCGTCAGTTTGCGATGATGACCTCCTGTGAAAGCCTTCGCTGTATGAGCGTTGGCGGCGAAAAGCTGGTGCCCTTGACTCCACCGGCGTGGATGCATTTTCATAACGGTTACGGCCCCACCGAATGCACAATTTTTACTACGACATATCCTGTCATCAGCGACAGCAAGCTCCTGCCCATCGGCAGGCCCCTGGACAACACCAAGCTGTATGTGGTAGATAACCAGATGCGGCAGCTGCCCATCGGCGCGGCAGGCGAGCTGTGCATTGCCGGCGCCCCGGTTGGTATGGGGTATCTGAACCGCCCTGAGCAGACCGAAAAGGTCTTTGTGAAGAATCCCTTCTCGGATGACCCGGAGTATGCGGTGATGTACCGCACCGGCGACATCGTGCGCTGGCTGCCGGACGGCAACATCGAATTCCTCGGCCGACGGGACGGTCAGGTCAAGGTGCGTGGTTTCCGCATTGAGCTGACGGAAGTCGAGCAGGTCATCCGGGAGTATCCCGGCATCCAGGACGCCACAGTTGCGGCCTTTGATGCCCCCAGCGGCGGCAAATTTGTAGCTGCCTATGTCGTTTCGGAGGAGACGGTTGATATCGATGCCCTGAATGCCTTCATCGCAGAGCGCAAACCGCCCTACATGGTGCCAGCCGTCACAATGCAGATTGACCGTATCCCGCTGAACCAGAATCAGAAGGTTAACCGCCGGGCACTGCCGGTGCCCCAGCGCCGGGCAAAGCAGATCGTCCCGCCGACTACGGAAACACAGAAAACCCTCTGCGCCATCGTGGAAAGACTGATCGGTGAGGGCAGCATCGGCATCCAGACGGATCTGTACGATGCGGGTCTGACCTCCATCAGCTCCATCCAACTGACGGTGCAGCTGGCCAAAGCTTTTGACACGGTTGTGCAGATCAGCGACCTGAAGGCACACCGCACGGTTGAGGAATTGGAACGTTTCCTCGCCCAGACAGCACCGGCGGCGGAATACGCCCTCCAGAGTGATTATCCTCTTTCGCAGACGCAGAACGGCATTTTTGTCGAGTGTATTTCCAAGCCGGAATCCACCGTCTACAATATTCCGTTCTGCCTCCAGCTGGACAATTCCGTGGATGTATCCCGCCTGCAAACGGCGCTGGCCGCGGCTATGGACGCTCATCCCTACTTCAAGGCCGTCCTCCGGATGACGGACGATGGGGACATTCGGGCGAAGCGTCAGGACGACGCCCCCGCCTGCATCGAGATCAAACAGGCGCAGACCCTGCCTGGGCCGGAAGAACTAGTTCGTCCGTTCTCCCTGCTGGGAGGATGCCTGTACCGCATCACGATCTATTGCACACCGCAGGCCAATTACCTGATGCTGGAATTCCACCATATTCTCTGCGATGGCACCTCACTTGCCGTCTTCCTGCGGGACACCGACCGGGCTTACCGGGGGGAAGCGCTGCAGAAAGAATCCTATACCGGTTATGAATTTTCGTTGGACGAGGAGGCTGCCCGCAAAAGCGAAAAATACACCCGGGCTAAGGCGTATTATGATGGGATCTTCCAGGGCTGCGAAACCGACTGTCTGCCGGGTGGCGACGCGCCTGCCAAACCCAGCGCATCGGTCGGTACCTTCCGTATGGAGAGCGCCCTTGCTCCCCGCCGACTTGCCAGCTGGTGCAAGCAGCACAACGTGACCGAGAACGCTTTCTTTAACACGGTATTCGGATTTGTACTGAGCAAATACTGCGGCCGGGAGGATGCGGTTTATACCACAATCTACAATGGCCGCAGCGACCCCCGCCTTGCCGACTCCGGCGCGATGCTGGTCAAAACCTTCCCGGTCTATCAGAAGTTTGAGGGCGAGACTGACGTGGCCGGGCTGGTGCAGGCGACCGGACGTCAGCTGACCGACAGCATGGCCAACGACCTGTATTCCTTTGCCGAGATTTCCCACGCCTACGGCATCACGGCAGACGTGATGTTTGTATATCAGGGCGCACAGTTCGTCTTTGACCATCTGGCAGGCGCGCCGGCCCGGAATATCCCCCTCGGGCTGGACACAGAAAAAGCGCCTCTGAATCTGAACATCTTCGAGGAGCATGGGGTCTTGGTCTATTCCTTTGAGTACGCGGCCAGCCGCTACACCGAAGAAGCCATGCAGGAGTTTGCCGAGTGCATGGATGCCGCCGCAGAGAGCTTCCTGCACTGTCAGAAGGTGCGGCAGCTGACCATGCTCAGTGATCGTGCCCGCGCTCTGTTGGAAGGATTCAACGCAACCGATGATCCCATCCAGCCCACCACCTGCAACCTCCTGTTTGAGCAGCAGGTGGAGAAAACGCCGGATCGCGTCGCCGTCATTGCGGGCGGGAAACAGCGGACCTACCGGGAGCTGAACGCGGATGCGAACCGGGTGGCCCACGCACTCATCTCCCAGGGCGTCCATGCGGACCAGATGGTGGGCGTCATGATGCCGCGCATCGCCGAAGCCTACGCGGTGCGGCAGGGCGTTATGAAGGCAGGCGGCGCGTTCATGCCCTTAGACCCGATGTATCCGGACGACCGAATCGCCTACATCTTCGAGGATTCCGGTTCCCGCCTTGCCGTCACCACGGCGCAGATTGCGCAGGAGCGCGCCGCGCTGTTTGCGCGCATGGGTGTGACGGTGCTGGTGCTGGAGGAGCTTCTGCGCTCAGAGAAAACCCACAATCCGTCCGTTGTCGTCCGGCCCCAGGATCTGTGCTATGTTCTCTACACCTCCGGCTCCACCGGACGCCCCAAGGGCTGCATGATGGAGCATCATTCCCTGGTCAACTTTGTGAGCTGCAACCCCCACAATACGCAGGCGAACGCTTTCTGCAAGGACGTCCATGTGCGTCTTTCCCTGGCCGCCATGACTTTTGATGTCTCGGTTCTGGAGGAAACCCTGGTTCTCTATCACGGACTGACCGGCATTCTGGCTACGGAGGAAGAAATCCACAATCCCCTGCTCCTGGCTGACCTGATCCTCAAAAACAATGTGGATATCATGAAGTGTACGCCCTCCTTCATGAATAGTCTTCTGGATCTGCCGGAGATGAAGGAGGCACTGTGCCGTCTGAAGGCTCTGGGTATCGGCGCCGAGCCCTTCCCAGCTCCGCTGTACCGGAAAATGCGGCGTTCCGGCATTACGGCGGAAATCTACAACGGCTACGGCCCCACGGAAACCACCATCACCTGCGCCATGGCGCACCTGAAAGGCGACCGGATTACCATTGGCCGCCCGATGTCTAACATGAAAATCTTCATGCTGGACAAATTCGGTCACATCCTGCCCCCTTCTGTCCCCGGCGAACTGACCATTCTGGGCGAGTGCGTAGGCCGCGGCTATGTGGCAAACGAAACGCTGACCCGGGAAAAGTTTATCACAGTGGGCGGCCAGCCCGCCTACCGCAGCGGCGACCTTGCCAAGTGGAACCGTTCCGGATTCATTGACTTCATTGGCCGTATGGACAATCAGGTCAAGCTGCGGGGCCTGCGGGTGGAACTGGACGAGATTGAAAACGCCATGAACAGCTACCCTTCCGTCACCCGCAGCGTGGTGCTGGTAAAGGGCAACGATGCCGAGGAGCAGTTCCTGTGCGGCTACTTCACCGCCTCGGAGACGGTGGATCCCCAGGCGCTCACCGCGCATATCCAGAAAACCCTGACCGCCTATATGGTTCCCAGCATTCTGATGCAGCTGAACGCATTTCCCATGAACAACAACGGCAAGGTGGACAAAAAAGCCCTGCCTGAACCGGAATTCAAGGCAACCCAGCGAAATATGACCGCCCCGGTAACCGAACTGCAAAAGCAGCTATGCGGTCTGTTCGCCGCCGCCCTCCATCTGGACGAGGTGGGCATCAACGAGGACTTCTTTGCGCTGGGAGGCACTTCCCTTTCCGCCTCGAAAGTAGCCGTCCGTGCCATGGTCGAAAATCTGCCCATTGCCTACGGAGATATCTTCTCCTGCAAGACAGTGGAAAACCTGGAGCAGCATGTTCTCTCGCTCAGCGCAAAAAAAGCGCCCGTTCAGAGGGAAGAAGCGGCGACCGTGGGCGAGTTTGCCACAGCGCTGAGCTGCAATACCGTCCCCCACGCCCAGGAGGCACGCTCCGGCGAACTGGGCGATGTGCTGCTGACCGGCGCCACGGGCTATTTGGGTATCCATGTTCTGCGCGCCCTGCTTGACCGGGCTGACACGAAAATCTATTGCCTGCTGCGCAAAGCAAAGCATACCAGTCCGGAGAACCGACTCAAGTCTCTGCTGGTCTACTACTTCGACCGGAGCTTTGACGAGGCCTTCGGCACACGCCTGTTCGTGATGGAGGGAGATATCACGGATGCGGAGCGAGTCCGCTCTCTGGCGGAATATCCCTTCCAGACCGTCATCAACTGTGCCGCCAGCGTGAAGCACTTTACCAACGACGATACGCTGGATAAGATCAACGTCCATGGCGTGAAAAACCTGATTGCTCTGTGCGAAAAAACGCACCGTCGGCTCATTCAGACCTCGACAACCAGTGTCGCAGGCGAAAATGTGAACAACAAGTTCCCAGAGACCCGTCTTTTGCATGAAAACGAACTGTATTTTGGGCAGGATCTATCGAACAAATACGTCAGCACCAAATTCCAGGCGGAAAAGGCCATCCTCACCGAGGTGGAGGCCGGAAAGCTGGATGCAAAGATCATGCGTCTGGGCAATCTGATGAGCCGCAATGCGGACGGAGAGTTCCAGATTAACTTTGTTACCAATGGCTTCATGCTGCGTCTGCGGGGATATGCTGCCATCGGCAAGTTCCCGGTATCTCACATGGACGACCGTGCGGAGTTCTCGCCCATTGACTGCACCGCCGAAGCGATCCTGCTCCTGGCAGGGACGGACAGCCGCTTCACCGTGTTCCACCCCCGCAACAGCCACACGGTTCAGATGGGTGACCTCATTGCAGCCATGAACGAACAGGGCATCCCCATTCAGCCTGTGGATGACGACCTGTTTACGGCTGCCATGCAGAGCGCCATGCAGGATGATGCCAAAAACGCCAAGGTTGCCAGCCTGATCTCCTACCTCAGCTCGGACACCAGCGAGAAGCGCAGTTTCATCCGAAATGACAACACCTTCACGACAAAGGTATTGTACCGTCTCGGCTTCCGCTGGCCGATCACCAACGAGACCTACCTGGCCCACGCTATTGGGGCGTTAAAAACCCTCGGTTTTTTTGATGGGGAGGTTGAAGAATGATACGCAACGATGCTCTGATCCGCCGAAAATTTTATCAGTATTTGATGCCCGGCGTACTGATGGTGGTTGCCATGCAGCTTGGCAATGTGGTAGACGGCATGTTTGTTGGTCACGCTCTGAGCTACAACGCCGTCTCGGCCATCTCGTTGTCCATCCCCGCATTGTATGCCATGCAGTTTCTTCCGTTTCTGCTTGGCGCGGGCGGTGCGGCTGTCGCGGCGGTTGCCTTCGGCAAGCAGCAAATCGAAAAGGCCAGCCGTGTCTATACGCTCTGCCTTGTAGTTGGTCTGGCAGTCTCCTTCCTTCCGGTGGTACTGGCGCCCGTGCTGTGCCATCCGCTTGCGCAGTGGATGGCCTCCAGCGAGGAGCTGGCCGCACTGCTGGAACCCTATCTGCTGATCTATATGCTGGGCAACCCCGTACTCACGCTGGCCATTGAGTTCAGCTACTTTATCAGTGTGGATAATCACCCGAAGCTGGGCTCCGCGCTTTTCATCATTGCGAATATTGTAAACCTGATCCTGGACTACGTTTTTCTGTTCCACACCAGTCTCGGAATGTACGGCTCGGCGCTCTCAACCATTCTGGGATATGCAGCCGGACTGGCTGTATTGCTGCCGTACCTTCGCTCAAACACCCGGCTGCTGCACCTGACCTCTCTGGCAAAAGCAAGGCTTGCAGAGCTTTGGGAGGCCAGCCGGGCGGGTCTGTCCTCAGCAATGTATCTGCTCGCCTCCGGAGCCAATTTGCTGCTGCTGAACTCGCTGGTTCTGCGGATGCTGGGCCAGAGCCAGATGGCGTATTTTTCGGTCTGCCGCAACTCCTGTCTGCTGGTGGAGCTGGTTGTGGGCGGTATTTTAGGATTAATCCCGACGATTGCGGGCGTATTATACGGCGAAAAGGACTTCTACGGTCTGCGCAAGCTGGCGGAACGGGTCATGAAAAGCGCGGCGATTGTCGTTTTGCTTCTGATTGCCGTGTTTTGGCTGTTTCCTTCAACGATTGCCGGACTGTTCGGCGTTGCCGACCCGGAGATGCTCCGCGTGCTGAATGTGTGCCTGCAGCTTTACAGCCTAAGCTTCCTTCCCTATGTCATTGACAAGTTTTTACAGAACTACTATCAGGCCACCCTGTTTTCTTCGCTGGCAACACTGGGTGCGCTGATGCAGCGTTTTCTGGCCATTGCGCCCATCTCCATCCTGCTCATGTTCTGCTTTGGTATCTACGGCGTCTGCATCGCTCCTCTGTTCGCGGAGCTGCTCACCATTGCAGTGGTCTGCGCTGTTCGGATCGCCGGGCAGAAAAAGGGAACGCTCCCCCAGAAAGGTGTTCTCATGATCCCGGAACAGGATTTGAGCGTCTACATTGACTGCTCCATTCTGGGAACCCCTCAGGAAATCACGGACGCGTCCCAGCAGATGGTCGATTTTTGCGAGAAAAACGGAATTAGTAAACGAGATGCCATGGCGGTGGGGCTGGCAGTGGAGGAAATCTGTGCGAACATCATGGAGTATGGGTATACAAAAAAGCCTGACAGCATCGATATCTGCCTGTCACACGCGGAAAACCGGTTGATTCTGCGTATCCGGGACGATGGTCCTGCTTTCGACCCGGTTGCCTATGCCATGCAGGAAAATGCCGATCCCATGGGTGGGATTTGTCTGGTAAAGAGAATGGCTTCTCAGTTCAAATATCTGCGAACTTTGAATTATAACAATACGATCATTGAAATCAACCTGTAACAAAAAGGGGATGTTGGCCGTGGGAAACCAAAAGCGGTCCCTAGGCAAGCTGGGGCAGGGGGTGCTGTGCAGCCTGTCGGAGAGCTACATGATGCTGCCGTTTCTGATTTTTTCCGGCTTGCTCACCGGAAAATCTACAGCCGTGAATTTTTTCTGCCGGTGATAGTGGTGTATTCCGTCCAGCGTGGCTGCCTGATTGCCCTGCGGGGCTTCGGGGAAATTAC
>CAMGIN010000060.1 GCA_946056135.1 uncultured bacterium
CCGGGCGGATTCGGGACTTTCACCCTTTAGAACGTGCGCTCACCGGGCGCACACGCAAAACAACCATTGTTTTCCCGGAGGAACGGGAAAACAATGGTTGTTTCTTTGCTTGCATTATCTGTTGACAATCTCCGAAAGCGGAAGAATGGCGATGCCCTCCTGTTCCAGCGCGGCTCTGATTTTCTTGACAAACAGCAGTGCCTTTTCGCTGTCCCCATGGACACACACAGAATCCGGACAAATTTCAATTTCCTTGCCCGAAACGGCTGTCACCCGGTGGTTCCGGATCATACCAATCACACGACCGACTGCCTCGTCCTCGTCTGTAATCATCGCGCCGGGCTTGGATCTGGCAACCAATGTTCCGTCTTCTTCGTAGGCCCGATCTGCAAATACCTCCGCCGCGCAGGGAAGCCCGATTTCCTTTGCCTGGCGGAGCATTTCACTGCCCGACAGCCCCAGCAGGATCAGGGACGGGTTGAATGCGTAGATTCCCTGACAGATTGCCCTGGAAAGCTCGGGGCTTTTTGCCGCCATGTTGTACAGCGCCCCGTGGGGTTTGACATGCTGCAGCTTCCCACCGACGCTCCGGCAGAAGGCATCCAGTGCGCCCAGCTGATAAGTAATCAGGTTCTGCACCTCGGCAGGCGAAAGCGCCATAGTTCTCCGCCCGAAGCCCTGCAAGTCCGGATATCCGGGATGGGCACCTATGGTCACGCCGCTTTCCGCACAAAGCTTCGCCGTTTTCGCCATAGTGTTGAAGTCTCCGGCATGGAAGCCGCAGGCCACGTTTGCCGAGGAGATCAGCGGGATAATATCCGCGTCCATGCCCAGCCGGTACGCGCCGTAGCTCTCCCCCAAATCGCAGTTCAGATCAATACAGTCCATTTCCATCAGTCCTTTAGCAGAGAATTTTTCACATCGGTGATAAACATATGTCCCGGCGCATGGGAAATGGCAATGGGCGGCTTGGCGCTCATAACCACAGACTGGGGCGTGACGCCGCAGCACCAGAATACGGGAATCTCCCCCTCCCGAATGGTGACAGCTTCGCCGAAGTCCGGCTTGTGGATATCCGCAATGCCAATTTTGGCGGGATCGCCAATGTGGATGGGCGCGCCGTGCACCCGGGGCATGGAAGCGGTAATGCTCACCGCCCGAATCACCTGATCCGCGGGCATGGGGCGCATACTGACCACCAGCTTCCCGTGGAAGATGCCCGCTTCTTCGCAGTCGATATTGGTCAGGTACATAGGCACATTCTTGCCTTCTTCAATATGCCGCACCGGAACACCGGCAGAAAGCAGTTCTCCTTCAAAGGAGAAGGAACAGCCAATCAGGAAATATACAAAATCCTCCCGCCACAGGTGGGAAATGTCCGTGAATTCTCCTGTCATCACGCCGTTTTCCCAGACACGGTATTTGGGAATGTCGGTGGCAATATCCGCCCCGTCTGCCATCTTTTTCACCAGGCGGCTGCCCACATCTCCCACCTCCAGAATGGGGCAGGATTTCGGATTGCGCTGGGTGAACAGCAAAAAGTCGTAGGCCTGGGCTCTGGGCAGAACCAAGAGGTTCCCCTGGGCGTAGCCATCGCACATACCGGAGGTCTGCCCGGTAATTTTCCCCTGACGAATCAGTGCCCGCACATCGCTGGGCTTCATGCTGGAATAGTCCATTTTTTCACCCTTCCATATAAAAGTGTTTTTCGTGGAATTACACACCGTACAGCATTTCATACTCCCACTGCGCCATCTTCTTTCCTTCTTCCCTGCGCAGCCGGATGGCTTCCTGCTCTGTTACCTGTACAAACCGGATCCGGGTTCCAGGGCGGGCTTGGGCGGCCCGGCCCAGGTCTGCCGAGATCACGGTAGCGATTTTCGCATAACCGCCGGTGGTCTGCCGGTCGGCCATCATGATGATCGGGGTCCCGGAAGCGGGAATCTGTACCGATCCCGTGACAATGCCGTCGGAAATGATATCCACGCCGTGTTTGCTTTCGACTTTCTGACCGGCGAGCCGAATGCCCATCCGGTCGGATTTGTCCGTAACAGTATACTCGTTTCCCAGGAATGCAGCGATCCCCGACTGCGTAAAGGCATCCTCCTGAGGCCCCAGCAGAACCCGAAGAGGGATCGTCTCCGGATACTCCTCGGGGACGGCTACCTGCCGCGCTCCGAACAAGTCGGCAGATACGCTGTGGTTCAATGGCAGTTCATCGCCTTTTTGAAGCTTTCTGCCCTGGAATCCCCCCAGGGCACATTTTAAATTGGTGGAAACGCTGCCCATCACCACAGGCAGGTCAAATCCCCCCGCAACCGCCAGATATGCCCGCATCCCATGCTGCGCCGCGTTCATGGAAAGAATGTCCCCGGAGTGCACGGGAACAGAACCATACCGTCGGATGGCTTTGCCGTTGAGATGGGCAGACATATCCGCCCCCGTCAGGGCAATGACGCTGTCGCAGTCAAACCGGGCGGTTAGTCCCAACATGGTCATCTCAATCACGCCCACCCCCGGTGCGTTGCCCACCAGGAGATTCGCAAGCTTCATGGCAGTGATGTCCATGGCGCCGCCTGGGGAAAATCCCTTGCCCATGGCCCCGAAACGGCCTTCGTCCTGAATGGTGGACAGGGGGCCTGGGGAGAGAACCGTCATCTTCATACCGTCACCTCCCGAATGTCTGTCTGACCGCAGTCCAGAAGACGCTGAAATTCTTCCTGGGTTATGGGGCAGAAGCGAATGTAGTCCCCAGCCTGGTAGACGATGGGGTTTTCCCGATGGGGATCATAGAGCACAGCCGGGGTTCTGCCGATCAGCCGCCAGCCGCCGGGAGAGGCCAGGGGATAGATGCCGGTCTGTTTCCCGCCGATTCCCACCGCTCCGGGTGGAATGCGTGTTCTGGGGCTGTCCAGCCGTGACGCCTCCAACCGGGCATCCATTCCGCCCAGATACGGAAAGCCCGGCAGAAAGCCCAGCATATAAATCAGATAGTCTCTGGAAGAATGGAGCGTGATCACCTGCTCCCGGCGCAAGCCAGTCAGGCGGCAGACATCCTCCATATCCGGCGCGAATTCCCCCTCATAGCATACGGGAATTTCAAAGATCCGTTTTCGGTCCTGCCCATCGTCCCGGTAGGCGGCGAGCAGACGGAGGATATACCGCTCCAACCGTTTCCGGGAGAGCACCAGCGGATCATAATAGACGGTGAGACTGCAAAAGGTGGGCACCGTTTCCTGAAGCCCACGGATGCCCGCCCTCTGGATCCTGGCGGCAAGGAATCGGATCCTGCGGTTGGTTTCCTCCCGGATCTCCTGGGCAAAGGCTACGGTTAACGCGCAGTCGCCGCAGGGTAGAAATTTCACCTGTTCCATAGAATCAATGTTCGTCAAAATAGTGCAGCTGATCCACCTTTTCAAACCAGGTGGCGCAGGTCTTCCGAAGCTTCAGAGCGCTGATGACCATTTCCCGCATCAAAGCTACAATGGGCAGATTGATTTCTGTCCCAAACCCGTCAATGGCAGGAATCAGCCAGCCGTACATATCGATCATACCGTTGTGGCAGGCGGTTTCCATGGCTTCCCGCTCAAGCTCCGGCGTATGCATAATGTCCGGGTTTTCCATCAGATAAGCCAGCGCCGCGATCATGGCATAGCAGCCCCAGTCGGAGACGGTGGCGGTAATGATATTGTCCGCTTTTGTCCGCACCGCAATACCGCCGCCGCAGCCGCACCGGCAGGCATTCTTAGCTGCATAGGGAATATAGGCTTCCAGCGTATCGCGGATGGCCCCCATACCGATCTCGTTGCCCAGATCGCCAATGGCAATGTTCAGAACGCCCATAGCCTGCAGCTTTTCAAACAGGACGTCCTGCTTTGCTTCCAGCTCCGTCACGTCCAGGCCAGTGGCATTGTGGTACACACCCTTCTCGTTGGTGCCGGGACACTCCACGCTGATCACTGCGGCAGGATGATCTCTGGCAATAACTTCCTCTGCCTGTTTTGGGGCGAGGGCTGCATCGTCTGTAAAGCAAATCACGCCCATAGAGACCGGTATTTCCCGCAGCTCCGCCATATCCTCCCGCAGATGCAATCCCACACAAGACGCCAACTGCTTGACGGCGGTATAGTTGGCCTTGGGGCAGACAATCACAGGCTTTGCGTCGAAAGCGATGACCAGCGCTCTGCACAGCAGTGCCGCGCTGACAATTCCGTCCATCTCCGCTTTTTTATAGGGTCTGAGCACAAAACCGGTCATAATATACACGATGTCGCCTTGCTTCACGGCTTGGGTCAGTTTCCTGGCGGCATTCATGGAGGTGGGACCTCCTGTAAATTTTCGGGAGGCATCATACAGAATTTTACAAACACCGTAGCCACGGGGATCCAGATTGGCCAGGTCATCCAGACTCTGACCCAGATTGCGCAGTGTCAATTCCTGTTGGGTCATATCGTTTCCTTCTTTACAAAATAAATAACGGCAAGGGAGCCCCATTTCGGACGACACCTTTGCCGTTAAGAGTACTTTAGCGCAATTTCGCCAAATTGTCAATGAATTATTTGGGTTAAATCACAATGGGCAGTCATTTCAGATCGAACCGCCGTCTCACCCGGAAGTGCGGAAAAAATCGCAAGCCAGAACGCCCGAAGAGTCCGTGGACCGCTTGTATGCAGCCAGCAGCTTTTTTGGAACATATGCCATACTGTCTTATGCGCATCCATATAACCCAGGAGCATCCGCAGTAGATAACATCCTTCACCATATAGCCTTTTCCACCCCATGATCTCCGGTGACGGAAATCATAGGGAAATCATTTTATGTCCAAAGTAAGCTCCGCAGTGACCTTTGATACTGTCTCTTATGTGCTTTCCTTGTACCAAATATGCGCACCCCCTGTCGCAGACGGATGAAACAGAATCCAATATCAGGAGGTCAGTTAATTAGGACAAAAAGAGATACCTATTATATTCGCATTGCAAAGGACCTGTTGGAAGTCGACGAAGCTGTCTATCTGGCCTATTATCAGATGGGCCGCAGAGAACGATATCTGGAGGAGCGGGACCTCCCGCTTTCAGATATTTCCGAATAAGGGATATGGCTCTGCCATCCTTTATCTTTCAGCTGAGAATCTGCATCATCTTGTCCTGGTTGACGGTGTAGAAAAACTTTTCCAAGTCAATATCTACTGTCCCCTCGTTGGCGTATTCCAGGCATTTCTATATTGCTTGGTGGGCGCTTTGTCTGGGACGGAACACTTTCCTTCAGATTCCTTCTCACGATGGATACCCTTGGTGTTCAGCTATACCCTTCCCACTACCGGGCAGGTTCGGAACTTGCACCCTCTAGATTTTGCCCATGCCGGGCACACAAGAGAAACGGCTGCCCCCAGTGCGGGAGCAGCCGATTGGTATAATACTCTTTTTCCGATTACGGAACCCTTCCCTTCCGGTGCACTTGGTTCCTTACAGGACGCAGGATGCTACCGCTTCATAGCCTTCGGGCAGCTGCAGCACCCCGGCATCCTGCCCAAAGCGCCACTGAATTTTTCCGGCCCATTCCGATGCAACACTGGTGAAGTGCAGCAGCACAATGCCGAGACTCAGCTTGCCGTCGATTTCGGTGGTATACGCGTCCGGCCTGCGAACCAGCGTAATGCGGCTGTCATGGATGACAAAGCCGTAAGCCTGCCGGTTCAGATAACTGGGGGCGAGAGAAGCCGCATAAAACGCTTCCCACAGCATATCGTCAAAGAAGCCGATGTATTCGCTCACAGGCTCGTAGTTTCCCCAGGTGTCCATAAACACCATGTCCTCTACGCTGCGCTTGGGGTCGAAATAATGCCGTTTGGCGCTGATGTCCACATTGGACATGCTCAGGATGTTGATCCGCAGACGTTTCTTCGCTTTCACGCCATACCCAAACGCGGCAATGGCAGCAACCTCCAGCTCAGAGGCGATGTTCAGGGCCTCCTTTACCTTAGCGCTGTCCGTGAAGGTAAGCCAGCAGCTTCCCAGATCCATATCCGTCAGCTTCAGCACCAGATCTTCCATGATGTACCCGGCATTCTCTTCTGCAAGCTCGCCTTTTTCGGACAGCAGGACCAGATACTGCGGTGCGCCGATCAGGAATTGGTTGTAGCCGGCGGCGCCTTCCAAAGCTTCCTTCGCATCGTCGCCGAAAATGCACAGTTCCGTCTTCAGTTCGGGGACAAGACGCTTGCAGGACTTCTGATAATATGCTTCGATTTCCGCCAGGACAGCCGCCGGGACCTTCTTATCCGTGAACTCGCGGACAGACTTTCTGTTTTGGATCAATGCGCTGTAATTCATGAATACTCCCCCTTGATGTAACCTATGGTTTTGTGTATTTTTAATAAATATGATAAGTTAAGTATAGCCATAAATTTACATTCTGTCAATATCTCATACAGAAAGTTTCTCCAAAGTATTCCCGAGCCATAATGCTGACCCGGAAGAAACAGCAGGCACTTTTATCGCAGAGATATCGCTTGACGGCAATGTTGTTTCCGTTTGCGTTCCTGTACGCTTTCCCGCTTTTTCCTTTCTTTGGAGGCAGACTGTTTTCTCCCGGCATTTTTCGCATTGCTTCAATCGAGTAGGAGGTTAGTTCCCTAGCCGATCTCTCACACCACCGTGTGTACCGTTCGGTACACGGCGGTTTCCAAGTTCGCCGTACAGGGGCTCTGTCAAAAAAATCCGTTGGTTTGCGTTCCATAAGTGCCTCACAGATTTCTGTTCATAGTCAAAGACACCATATGAGAATGTCCTCGCCACATAGTAAACCAACCGTATGTATAGAAGAGCGAAAAATGAAAAAACTTATCACAATACAGCGATCCGATTATCAAACCATACATACAGCCTGTCGATATGAATTCGTTGAACAGAACGTAAAACGGTATAATTTAAGGAAGGACAGCCTTTTGCCCTTCCTCAAATCCGTATCAGCAGACGCTTTTCCTTTCCGGTCAAATAACCGGTGCCATCTGGTAAACCGCGTCATCCAGCTCACTGACATACCAGACGAACAGCACAGTGAACAGGCACAGCTGCATGGCAATCCGAAACCACCTTTTGTCATAGACGCAGAGCACTGCCCTGTGAAGCCTGGGAGAAAACCGCTCCAAAAGGGCCAGAACCTTGTTGTTCTCCTTCCGCTCGAACAGAGCCGCATACAGCTGGGCAGTCATGGGCACCAGTGCCACCCGGAAGTACAAAACGATCCGCAGCCAATTGTAGAAAGCGAAGCAGACAGGCTGGAGGGTTGCTGCGATGAGGATCATCAGGAACGGCAGGCGGATTTTGCCGTCATCCATCCGGTCCCGGAACAGCCAATAGGACAGCAGTGTGATGACCCACAGCAGAGCCAACAGGGTCTCGCCACCCTCGGTCTCCCGGGTAAAGGTGGTATAGCGGGGGTAGATTACCGCGATTCCGAACTCAATGATGGGCCGGCCGAAGATACCCAGAATGACAGAGACGGCCCCGCAGATAAGGAGCAGCTTTGGCTGGATGGGGATGTTGTAGATCACATACAGCCACAGGAATACAATAGCAGTCTTGTGGAAGGTCATAGCAAGCAGAACCACCATCAGGAAAGGAACAAGCCGCCGCTCCCGGATGAACCGGTAGGCGAAGGTCAGGATCGCCATAGCCACCAATTGCCGCCAATAGATGACGGCATGCATATACATGCCCAGGGCCAGGAATGCCATCAGAGCCACCATAGGCGCTTCGGTCTCCTTCTCAAAGCAGATGCCGTAGGGCAGCAGGATCATGACGCCCAGAACCAGCAGCAGCACCCGGTCACTGACGAAGAGCCGCTCCAGAAGCCAGCACAGCAGCACATAGCCGATCTCAAATTTATGGGTAAGCATCTCCCCAAGGGACAATCCGGGAATGATGGCATACTGGCGCATATACTCCGCGATGTCCACGCTGACGCCGAAATCCTGAACCACAAAAATCAGGATCAAAAAGCCGCAGGCCCCATAATAGACCAATCGTTTCTGTTCGCTGTTTTTTGCAAAATCATAGCCCAGCAAAAACAGAAACATCACAAGATAAATCCAGTAAAAACCATTCATAGGTGACTCCTTTAAGAATCCGCAGGCATTTTCCGGGAAAACCTAGCCGCAAAGCGCAAATGACCGTATCGTAATGGAATTATAACACAGATTGCCTAGGTTTTACAAGAGGCAGCAAAAATTGAGGGCATAAGGAAAATCCCCCATTGACATTTGTCCCAAAAATCAATAAACTGGAATCGGAAAAACAAAACAGAAAGGGGCTTACCTTATGGCAAACAATCTGAAAGAGTACATTTACACCAAAGGAACCGATGCCGCGCTGGATGCAGAATTTGCTTCAGCGGCAGCTTACTGCAGGGTTAAGCTGGGGAAAGATACCGTTTTCTGGAAGGCTGGTCTGCGCTGGTGTCAGATGCCGCTGGCAAACGTACAGCGCATCTTCCGTCGAGTGGAGCCGGTTTACGGGAAGCTGTGCTGCGGCGGCCACAGCTTTATCATTGAACGGCTGGTGCTGGTGCTGACCGATGGCACGGAAGTGGATATCTACATTGGCGATGATGTGGAGCCCCAGGCCAAGGCTCTGCTCCAGGCCCTGCAGGATGCCCACCCGGAGCTGCAGTACGGTGTCGTCAAGGCTGAAGGATAGGAGAAAACAGGAAGCGTTTTCAGGACGCTTCCTGTTTCTTTCTTGCAAATTTCCAGGCAATGGCATATAATATAGCCAATTCTTACCGTTCACGAAAGGAACGTGATCCCATGAAAGTCACCTTGCAGAGTCTGACGAAAAAATATCCTAGCCGGAACAAGAAACAGCCCCAGGAGGTTGTCGCAGTTAACGATCTGACCTTTGAGATTCCCGACGGCCAGCTCATCGGCCTGCTGGGCCCCTCCGGTTGCGGCAAATCCACTACGCTGAATCTTCTGTCCGGACTGCAAAAGCCCACCAGCGGCCGCATCTTCTTCGGCGACGACGATGTCACCGACCTGCCTGCGGAGAACCGAGGTGTGGGTCTTGTTTTCCAGAACTACGCCCTGTACCCCCACCTGACAGTGAAGCAGAATATCACCTTCCCCCTGGAGAACCGGAAGGGCAAGGACAAGCTGACCAAGGCCCAAATGGCGGACATGGCTCTGGAGGCTGCCAGGCTGGTGCAAATTGAGGGGCTCATGGACCGCAAGCCCAGCGAGCTCTCCGGCGGCCAGCAGCAACGGGTGGCTATCGCCCGTGCCCTGGTGAAAATGCCCCGGATTTTGCTGCTGGACGAGCCCCTTTCCAACCTGGACGCCCGACTGCGTTTGCAAACCCGGGAGGAGATCCGCCGCATCCAGCGCTCCACCGGCATCACCACCGTGTTCGTCACCCACGACCAGGAGGAGGCCATGTCCATCTCTGATCTCATCGTTGTCATGAAGGACGGCGTTGTCCAGCAGATCGGCAAGCCCCAGGCGGTCTACGATTCCCCGGTGAATCTGTTCGTGGCCAAGTTCCTGGGCACCCCGCCCATCAACGTGTTTGACGGCACAGTCAGAAGCGGGAAGCTGTACATCGGTGAGGAAGCGGTGCTGGACGTACCCGGGGTTGCGGACCAGGCCGTCACCGCCGCCGTCCGCCCGGAGGGGTTCGTGCTGTCGGACACCGGAAAGCTCACCTGTAAGCTAAGCCGCGTGGAGGTCATGGGCCGGGACATCAGCGTGGTCTCCACCCATCCCAAGTCCCAGAATGTCACCATCCGCTCCATCATCGATGCGGAGAACGCCGCCCATGTGGCCGCACCCATCGTCCGCTTTGACCTGAAGCCCAACAAGGTTTTCCTTTTCAGTAAGGATACCGAAGAGCGCATTGGCTTCTGAGCCGGAGGAATTTCCTATGGAAAACAACAACCGCAAGGGCTGGCTGTACCTGCTGCCCGCCGTGGCGTTTTTGGGATGCTTCCTGGTGTACCCCCTCATTGACGTGTTCATCTACTCCTTTGAGGAAGGGTACAACTTCGCCTCCCAGACCTACTTCAGCGTGGGCGGCTACAATTATGCCTATGTCCTGCACGATCCCTACTTCCTGCAGGCTCTGAAAAACACCTTTATTCTGGTCATCATCACCGTCCCCGTGTCCACCGGGCTTGCGCTGCTGATCTCCGTGGGCTTAAGCTCCATTCAGAAGCTCCGGGACCTGTACCAGACCGTCTACTTTCTGCCCTATGTCACCAATACCCTGGCCGTGGGCCTGGTATTCATGATTCTGTTCAAGCAGACCCCCTACACCGACGGCCTGATCAATCTGATCCTGAGCTGGTTCGGCGCAGGCCCCATCGATTTCATCGGCGGACCCTACTGGGCGAAGATGTTCGTGCTGTGCTTCTACACCGTGTGGGTGGTCATGCCCTTTAA
>CAMGIN010000061.1 GCA_946056135.1 uncultured bacterium
ATGCCGCCCCCTACGCAATGTTTCCTACTTCTCTTCTGCGATAAACGATCATTTACCGCGCAAATTTTTGCCTCGACTGAAGAGTTACAAACTACCATATGTGATTTCCGTGACAAAGAGTGTTCCCGGTTTTGCAGAGAGAATGAATCCGTAGGTCAAAGGCTTCGCTGCGGATAATGTGCCGAACAAAAAACAGAAGCCTTTCGTTTCCGGAAAGCTCCTGTCTTTTTTCGATATTTCAGAGATTAACCACATTCTGCGGTGTTCCGTTGATGAAGCACCGGATGTTCTCCACGACGCAGTCCAGCAGCCGCTGACGGCTCTCCACAGGAGCCCAGGCAATGTGGGGCGTGATGATGCAGTTACTGTTCAAAAGGGGATTGCCGGAAGCCATGGGCTCCTGGGAGACCACATCCACAGCAGCGCCACGGAGCTTTCCGGCGTTCAGTGCCTGGGCCACCGCTGCCTCGTCCAGCAGTCCGCCCCGGGAGGTGTTGATCAGCATGGCGCCGTCCTTCATCTTGGCAATGTTCTCCGCATTGATGATCTTTTCCGTTTCCGGGAACAGGGGACAGTGGAGGGAGAGAATGTCGGACTGTGCGAACAGGGTGTCCAGGTCCACATATTCTCCAATCTCCCGACCCTCGTCGCACTGGCTGCGGTTGTAGGCGATGATCCTCATACCGAAGGCTTTGGCAAGCTTGCCCACAGCCCGACCAATCCGACCGAAGCCCAGGATCCCCAGGGTCTTGCCGCCCAGCTCCATTTGGGGCGTCAGCCAGTAGCAGAAGTTGGTGCATTTCACCCAGTCTCCGTTGTGGACGGATTCGTTGTGGATGCCAACCTGATGGCACAGCTCCAGGATCAGGGCCATGGTGAACTGGGCCACGGCGGCGGTGCCGTAGGAGGGAACGTTGGTCACCGGAATGCCCTTCCGGGCGCAGGCATCACAGTCCACGATGTTGTAACCCGTGGCCTGAACGCAGATCAGCTTGATGTTGGGGCAGGCATCCAGAATTTCCTGGGTAATGGGTACTTTGTTCACCAGCACGATCTCACTGTCGCCAATACGGGCGATGGTGTCCTCCTTGGTGTCCGTGCGCTCATAGAGGGTCACTTCGCCAAACTGCTTGATGCAGTCGTAGGATAAGTCGCCGGGATTCAGGGCCCTGCCGTCCAGAATTACGATTTTCATTAGAATTCCTCCTTCCGCTTGCAAAGCGGATGTTTTTCTGTTAGGATTAGAAGAAAGTATTTTGCGGGGGATTTATGGAACTGTTATTTTCCGATCAGGATATTGTGGTCTGCATCAAGCCTGCCCGGGTGCTGTCCACCGATGAACCGGGCGGACTGCCGGAACTGGTACGTCAAGCGCTCGGAGACCCGAAGGCGGATGTGCGGACGGTACACCGGCTGGACCGGGTGGTCAGCGGCGTGATGGTATTGGCGAAGAACGCCCAGGCGGCTTCGGAGCTATCCCGCCAGATTCGGGAGGATGCGTTTACAAAGGAATATCTGGCCGTTCTTCACGGCTGTCCGGAGAAGGCGGAAGGAACGCTGACGGACCTGCTGTACCGGGATAAGGCACGGCGCATGACCATGGTAGCCAGGGAGCCAGGAAAGGGCGTCCAGGAGGCAATCCTGGATTACAGGGTATTGAACCGCACCGGAGAACTGACCAAAGTGGAGGTTCATCTTCGCACCGGCAGGACCCATCAGATTCGGGTCCAGTTTGCCAGCCGTGGATTGCCGCTGGTGGGGGAGCGGAAGTATGCCACCCTGGAAGACCCCTGTGAGATCGCCCTGTGGTCCCATAAGATCGGCTTTATCCATCCCGGCACCGGGAAATGGATGGCGTTTTCCAGGCAGCCGCCGGAAGCCTATCCCTGGACGGAATGCTAAAATGGATTATAGCATGTTTTTATCCGCTTGAAAAGTGGGTTTGGAGGAAAGAATATGGATTTACGTCTTGTGAAGCTGGCGCCAAAGTACCGGCGGCAGCTGACGGAAATGATGGAGGAGTGGTATGCCTCCGGGGAGAAGATCATCCCTTATTCCATCCGAAAGGCTGATTACCGGGACTTTGACCGGTATCTCAACAATCTGGATGTGCTGGAACCGTCGCCAGATCTGGTTCCGGACTCCACCTTCTTCTGCCTGGATCGGGAGCGGGATATCTTTGTGGGCGCTGTGAACATCCGCCACTACTTAAATGACAGGCTGCTTTTCAGCGGCGGGCATATCGGCGACGGCGTGCGGCCCTCGGAACGCAGGAAGGGTATCGCCACGAAAATGATCGCTTTGGCTCTGGAGGAATGCAGAAAGCTGGGCATTGACCGGGTTTTGATGGTCTGCGATAAGGACAATATCGGTTCTGCGAAAAGCATTCGGAACAACGGCGGCGTTCTGGAAAATGAGATTGAAGCCGACGGCGTCGTTCAGCAGCGCTATTGGATCGATCTTTCCGGGAGGAAGCTATGACGCACTACGACTTTTTTCAGAACAAGGAATGCGAGTATTTCCCATGCCACAAGGGGGCGGATCCCGAGACCTTCAGCTGTCTGTTCTGTTACTGCCCGCTGTACTGCCTGGGGGAGCAGTGCGGCGGCAGCTACCGCTATACGGAAAGCGGCATCAAAGACTGCTCCGCTTGCCTGCGTCCCCACCGCAGGGAGAATTACGGCGCTATCTGTGAGAAGATGGGGGAGGTTCTGGCCTTGGTCAGAAAGGATATGGGTAATCGGGAATAATTCCTTAAAAAGAAACTGGACACCGATCATGATACCCCTCGTATCAAAATCGGTGTCCAGTTCTGGCGGAGAGAGTGGGATTCGAACCCACGGTGGGTTGCCCCATCACCAGTTTTCAAGACTGGCTCCTTAAACCGCTCGGACATCTCTCCATATGCTCTAAACTATACCATTTGCGCCTGAAAAAGTCAAGGGCTTTGGAAAACCTTCGATTTACCGCTTGACAAATCTGTAAGTCTATGCTAGAATACTTTGGCAATCAAGTGAATATTTCTTTTGATTCGGAGTGATACCCAAGAGGCCGAAGGGGCTCCCCTGCTAAGGGAGTAGGCGTCTAAAAAGCGCGCGAGGGTTCAAATCCCTCTCACTCCGCCAAAACTGGATGCCGAATTGGTGTCCAGTTTTTTTAATAGGGAGGAAACATGATTAAGCTTCTTGCGCCAAACGAGCAGTATTTGAGATCCTATAGGGAAGCGAATGACGAATATGTCCGTAATCAAGTCAGGACATATTCTTTTTCCGATGGAACGGACTGTGACATTCTTGAGAAATTCGACAATTATAAATTTGAGCGCAATCTGAAACCGAACAGGGTAGGTGCAGACTTTTACTGGTTGGTGGATGACGAGAGACAGGTGTTCCTTGGAGAGGTTAGTATTCGTCACCGACTGACCGACGCACTACTGCGGTATGGCGGCCATATCGGCTATGGCATCCGGTATTCCCAGTGGAACAAAGGATATGGTACGCTGCTGCTGAAGCTTGCGCTGGAAAAAGCCGGGGAAATGGGGATTCATGAGGTCCTGACAACCTGTGATGATGATAATGTAGCTTCCGCAAAAGTCATGGAAAAAAACGGCATGGAACTGCGGGATAAAGTCATAAATATCATTGACGGCCAAACAGTAATAACTAGAAGGTACTGGAAAACAATATAGCTATTTCACCCATAGAAGCCAATCTGAGTGGTTTCTATGGGTGTTTTTTTGCAGGTGGTAAAGATGTCCGTTTCTAAGAAGAAAGCAAATTAACATTTCTCAAACATATGAGAAGCATTTCCTAAATATCCGGGAATTAGAATATTGTCATCAATCCTAAAGAATATGGAGATGGCAATGCTATGAATAACGAACGAATTTATCTGCTCACCGGTGCCGCGGGATTCCTGGGCTCCAATATCTGCCTGCAATTGCTGGAAAAGGGCTGCAAGGTCCGGGCCCTGGTGCTGCCCAATGACAAATCTGTCAAGTACATTCCGGACCAGGTGGAAGTGGTCCTGGGGGACCTGACGGATGCGGATTCGCTGGAGCCCTTCTTCACGGTGCCGGAAGGCTGCAGCTCCGTCATCATCCACTGCGCCTCCATGGTTACGGTGGACCCCAACTACTCCGAGAAGCTGATGGCTGTCAATGTGGGCGGCACCCGGAACATCATCACCAAGGTTCTGGCCCACCCGGAATGCGAGAAGATGGTCTATGTCAGCTCCACCGGCGCTATCCCGGAGCAGCCTCACGGCACCAAGATCAAGGAAGTGGACAAGTTCGATCCCTGTGACCCAACCAAGGTGGTAGGCGCTTACTCTCAGTCCAAGGCAAAAGCCACTCAGATGGTGCTGGACGCGGTCCGTGTCATGGGCCTGAAGGCCTGTGTGGTCCATCCCTCCGGCATCCTGGGCCCTAACGACCACGCCATCGGAGAAACCACCGGAACATTGCTGCAGATCATCAAAGGGGAAATGCCCATGGGGATGCAGGGCAGCTTCAACCTGTGCGACGTCCGGGACCTGGCAGCCGGTACCATCGCAGCCGTGGACAAGGGCCGGGTAGGGGAGTGCTACATCCTGGCAAATGAACCTGTCACCCTGAAAGAAATGTGCGATATGCTCCACACAGAGTGCAACAGCAAGCAGATCAAGTTCTATCTGCCCTTGGCTCTGGCGGATAAACTTGCCGGAGGACTGGAGAAGCAGGCGGAAAAGACCGGGAAGAAGCCCCTGATGACCACCTTCTCCGTCTACAATCTGGCACGGAATAACGCCTTTGATTATTCCAAAGCCCAGAAAGAGCTGGGCTACACCACCCGCTCCTATCAGGACACCATTCATGACGAGGTCCAGTGGATGATCGCTGAGGGCCTGATCGAAGGGCAGTCCCAGCCTACCCCGGCAGCAATGACCAATGCGGAAATCCGGGAAAGCGGCGCCATGCCGGATATCGTTAAAGCCATGGAGCATGACGCTCTGGATCTTTCCGGTGTGGATGCGGCGCAGGGCATCAAGGCCATCGGAGAGGCAGCTGTGGAAACCTACCAGAAGATCGAAGACGGTGTTGTCGGAACCTATAAAAAGATTGAGAACAATGTGGTGGATGCCTACAAGAATGTGGAAGATCACTTCGTAGGGCGTTTTCTGACCAAAGACGGTGAAACCGTAGAGGAAGCCAAGGAACGTTTGCGCAGGCAGAATGAAGAAAAGAGGTAAACGGAAAGGCTGACACCCTGTAGATTAAGAACTATATCCGTGCACCGGAGAAAGTGTATGAAACGACCAAGCTCCGTCTCAGCAGTCCCAAGGAAAGATCTATCGAAAAGCTGACGATCGGATGCGGCAGCTATAATCAGTAGATTATTCGCCTTACCCCGGAGATGAGGTGCTGCGGAAATTTCTCCAGATTGCAAAACAGCAGCTTTCGAATCCCGGCGAATGATGAGAAAAACCGTATCCTTGCTTGAAAAACGGCAGGGATACGGTTTTTTATGAAACAGCAAAAGGGTCAGCAGGAACGGAAAAGTACCGCCAGCCAGTCGCCAGATGTTCGGCCAAGCAGTTTTTTGCATACACAGCAACGCGGAAAGAGCAAGTTAAGCAGTCGGCAGGGGAACTGCCGGTTTTCTTTTTTTGTACCCGATTCCGACTGAAAAATAGTTCGCAGTTTACTATACTGATTGCAGCAAATTGCTAAGGAGGAAATAAACATGCACTTTACCAGTTTTTTGGAGGAGGGTCGGCTGACCGTGGCGCTGACCGGTGAGATTGACCATCACTGTGCCAAAGCCTATATCCAGGCCATTGCCGCCAAAATCGAGGCCTATACCCCCCAGGTCTGTGTTCTAGATTTTCAGGAGGTTTCTTTTGTGGATTCGTCAGGAATCGCGGTTGTCATCAATGCGCTGCGCTGCATGACCCAGATCGAAGGGCAGCTTGTGCTGACGGGGATCGCGCCTCAGCCTATGCGGGTGTTTCGGGCGTCGGGAATCGATAAATTGGTGGAGATTAAGGAGGCAGTCTCATGAAATTTGATAACTATATGATTCTGGACTTTCCCAGCAAGTCCGCGAATGAAGCCTTTGCCCGGTCGGCGGTGGCCTGCTTTGCCGCCCAGATGGATCCCACCCTGGAAGAACTGGGGGATATCCGGACGGCGGTTTCCGAGGCGGTGACCAACTGCATTGTCCATGCCTATCCCGAAAAGCTGGGCAATATCACCCTGCGCTGCCGGATTCTGAAGGACTCTGTGCTGGACATTGTGGTGAAGGACAAGGGAGTGGGCATCCCTGATATTGAGCAGGCCCGGCGTCCGACCTATACCACAGGGGGCAACGAACGCAGCGGCATGGGCTTCACCATTATGGAAAGCTTCATGACCAGCCTGGAGATTACATCAAAACCGGGGAAGGGCACCACAGTACATATGCGCCGGAAGCTCCAGCGGCGGCAATGAGCACGCTGGAGGAACTGATTGCCCGATCCCAGGCAGGGGACCGGGATGCCACCCAGACCCTGGTAGAAGAAAACTCCGGGCTGATCTGGTCGGTGGCCAGGCGGTTTCTGGGCAGGGGAACGGAGCCGGATGATCTGTACCAATTGGGAGCGCTGGGCTTCCTCAAAGCGGTGGATGGATTTGATCTGGAATACGGCACCCAATTCTCCACCTACGCAGTCCCCAAAATCGCCGGGGAGATTCGCCGCTTTTTGCGGGATGACGGGGCGGTTAAGGTTTCACGCAGCCTGAAAGAACAGGCATCTGCCATCAAATCCACCCGAAACCGCCTGACAACAGCTTTGGGACGGGAACCCACCATACAAGAGATCTCCCGGCAGACCGGACTTTCTCCAGAAGAGATTGCTCTGGCGGAAACCGCCACCGCTGCCACCGAATCCATCCAGCGGGAAACCGGAGACGAGGGCTTCTCTCTGGAAGATATTCTGACAGATACGGAATCGGAGGAGCGGATGGTGGAAAAAATCGCCCTCCGGCAGGCCATCGATGCTCTGCCGGAGCGGGAAAAGCTGGTGATCCAGCTGCGGTATTTCCACAGCCTGACCCAGCAGCGGGTGGCGAAAGTCATGGATGTAAGCCAGGTTCAGGTGTCCCGGATCGAGAAAAAAGCCCTGGCCACGCTGCGGGAGATGATGGCAGAATAAAGATTTTTCATCTTTACCTTTTGGGAAAAATGCGCTAAAATAGTCGCATCATAAAATGGAACAGGTGCGACTATGAATGAACAAATGAATTCCCGGTTTCTGACTGCCCGGCGGCGCTATATTGCCAGCCAGTTTGCTCAGCTGAACGATATGCAGCAGGAAGCCGTATTAACAACGGAAGGGCCTCTGCTGCTGCTGGCCGGAGCGGGCAGCGGAAAGACTACGGTCCTCATCAACCGGATTGCAAATCTCATGCGCTTTGGCCGGGGCAGCGACAGCAACGAAATTCCCGATACGGTCACAGAGGAAGATGTCCATTTCCTGGAGAATCTTGGGGAGGAGCTTTCCGAATATGACCGCTGGCGGGCAGATACCCTATGTGCTGTAGAACCGGCGGTGCCCTGGAGCATCCTTGCCATTACCTTTACCAACAAAGCCGCCAACGAGATGAAGGAACGGCTGGCTTCGCTTTTGGGGGAAAATGCCCAGGATATCTGGGCTATGACCTTTCACTCCGCCTGCTGCCGGATTTTGCGCCGGGATATCGAGCGGATGGGATATACCAGGGACTTTACCATCTATGATACCGCCGATTCGGAGCGGATCATGAAAGAAATCCTCAAGGATATGGGCCTGGACGACAAAACCTTCCCGCCCAAATATGTTCTGGGAGCCATCAGCCGGGAAAAGGACAAAATGAGTGATCCACAGGAGATGCTGGAGCGGGCGGAGCGTAGCAGTGATATCCGGGCGCAGCACATTGCCAGGGCCTATGACAAGTACCAGGCCCGGCTGAAGGACAACAACGCTCTGGATTTTGACGATATCATCTATGTAACCGTGCAGCTCCTGCAGGAAAACGAGGATGTGCGGCAGTATTATCAGCGGAAATTCAAGTATGTGCTGGTGGACGAGTATCAGGACACCAACCATATGCAGTATCTGCTGACCTCCCTGCTGGCTGGGGGGTATGAAAACATCTGCGTGGTTGGCGACGACGACCAGAGCATCTACCGGTTCCGGGGCGCCACCATTGAGAATATTTTGAACTTTGAAACGCAGTACCGCGGTTCCCGGCTCATCCGTCTGGAGCAGAACTACCGCTCCACCCAGGCCATTTTGAATGCGGCAAATGCGGTGATCTCCCACAATGTTGGCCGTAAGGGTAAGCACCTCTGGACGGACAACGGCCAGGGGGATCCCATTACGGTCTACGAAGCCTCCGACGAGAAAGTGGAAGGCAATTTTGTCGCCGGACAGATTCTGGCTGGCTCCAAAGGAAAGAACTTTAAAGATTTTGCCATTCTATACCGCACCAATGCCCAGTCCAACGCGTTGGAATATGCCCTGAAGCGCAACGGGATTCCCTATCGCGTCTTTGGCGGCACCCGGTTCTTTGACCGGGCGGAAGTCAAGGACATGCTGGCCTATCTGTGCGTCATCAACAACCGGGCGGATGATCTGCGGCTGACGCGTATTATCAACAACCCACCAAGAGGCTTGGGAAACAAAACCATTGATACGGCCCAGCGTCTGGCGGAGGCGGAACAGAAGCCATTGTACAGTGTGGTTTCCGATCCCTATTCCTATGCGCCGCTGGAGAAATCCGCCATGAAGCTGCTGCAGTTTTCCGCAATGCTCGAGGGCATGGCACAGCTTCTGGACGAGGGAATGAGCCTGCCGGATTTCTACGACGAGCTGCTGATCCGCACCGGATATGTGGATATGCTGAATTCCAAGGACACCGAGGAAAACAAAACCCGGCTGGAGAACGTGCGGGAATTAAAATCCAGTATTCTTGCCTATGTGGAAAATGCCGAGGTCCCCACCCTGGCCGGATTCCTGGAGGAGATCGCCCTGTATACCGACCTGGAGGAGTACAACACAGGAGACGAAGCTGTGGTCATGATGACCATGCACTCTGCCAAGGGCCTGGAATTTCCCCATGTGTTCCTGGTGGGCTTTGAGGACGGCCTGTTCCCCGGAATGCGGGCCATCGGTGATGCGGAGGAGATGGAGGAGGAGCGGCGGCTGTGCTATGTGGCCATCACCCGGGCCAAGCAGAGCCTGACCATCAGCTATGCCAGGCAGCGTATGCTCTATGGCCGCACCAGCGCCGCCATGCCCTCCCGGTTCCTGCGGGAGATTCCGGAGGAATGCATCGTGAAAAAGGGCGGAAACCGGGTGCGGCCGGAGCCAAGCGGCTACGGCGCCAACGGAACCTATCACCGGGTACCCAGCGCGGCGGAGGCAGCCGCCCGGCAGCAGATCCGGCGCAGCGAGGCCTCCGTATTTACCGCCCAGCCGGCCCAGGCGGCGTTTCTGGAGCTGAACAAGGGGGACATGGTGCAGCACACCGCTTTTGGCAGAGGCATGGTTCTGTCCGTGATGAAGATGGGCGGCGACGCGCTGCTGGAAATCGCCTTCGATGAAATCGGAACCAAGAAGCTGATGGCCAAAACCGCCTCCGCCCACATGAAAAAGCTGTCATGATTCCGTCTCCGCCGCATAGGCTCCCCTGGGGGGAATGCTTATGCGGCGGGGGATGCGTAAATTCTGGTGTCGGGTGCTGGTACTGCTGTGCGCGGCGCTGGCGCTGTACGTTCTGTTCCGGAGCAAGCTTTACCCGGTGGTGGAGAGCCTGGCGGAAACACAGGTGAAAAACGTAACTTCGGATTTGATTAACGATGCCATCGATGAGCAGATCGCCAGGGGGGATATCCAGTACGACCGGATCGTCTATTTTGAAAAGGATCTGAACGGCCGGATCACCGCCCTGAAAACCAACATGGGCGAGGTAAACCGCCTGAAAACCCAAACCCTGAACATCATCAACGACGAAATCCTGGCCCTGGACGCTTCGGATATCGGTTTGCCCATGGGCAGCCTGATCCTGCCGGAGCTGTTTTCCGGGAAGGGGCCGGCGATTCCTGTCCGCATTCTGTCCATCCGCAATTCGGACGCCTCCTTCAACAGCGGCTTTTCCGAGGCGGGGATCAACCAGACCCTCCATCAGCTTTCTATGGACGTCAGTGTGGATGTGACGGTGCTGGTGCTGGGTTCTACGGTGTCCTTTACCGTCAACAGCCATGTGGTGGTGGCGGAAACCATTATCGTGGGAGAGGTTCCCAATACTTTTTTGCAAACCGGAGGATAACCATGGAAGCAAAAGAAAGAATCGGTCAACTGACGGAGCTTCTGAAGGAGGCCAATTACCGC
>CAMGIN010000062.1 GCA_946056135.1 uncultured bacterium
TGGTCAGCTCGAAGGCCAGAATCTCCTTGGCCTCGTTGATCTTGGCATCCTTCCATGTGTCCATTTCGTTGATCTGCTCCAGGGGCAGGAAGGTCAGCATGCGGATGCACTTCATGACATCGGCGTCGGCCACGTTGCGCCAGTACTGGTAGAATTCAAAGGGAGAGGTCTTGTTGGGGTCCAGCCATACCGCGTTGCCAGCGGTCTTGCCCATCTTGTTGCCCTGGGAGTCCGTCAGCAGGGTGATGGTCATGCAGTGGGCATCCTGGCCCAGCTTCTTGCGGATCAGCTCGGTGCCGCCCAGCATGTTGCTCCACTGGTCGTTGCCGCCGAACTGCATGTTGCAGCCGTAGTGCTGGAACAGGTAGTAGAAGTCGTAGGACTGCATAATCATGTAGTTGAATTCCAGGAAGCAAAGTCCCTTCTCCATGCGCTGCTTGTAGCACTCGGCCCGGAGCATGTTGTTGACGGAGAAGCAGGCGCCCACCTCCCGCAGCAGCTCCACGTAATTCAGGTTCAGCAGCCACTCAGCGTTGTTGACCATCTGGGCCTTGCCCTCGCCGAACTCGATGAACCGCTCCATCTGCTTGCGGAAGCACTCGGCGTTGTGATCGATGTCCTCCTTGGTCAGCATCTTGCGCATGTCGGAGCGGCCGGAGGGGTCGCCGATCATGGTGGTGCCGCCGCCGATCAGGGCGATGGGCTTGTTGCCTGCCATCTGCAGCCGCTTCATCAGGGTCAGGGCCATAAAGTGGCCGGCGGTCAGGCTGTCGGCAGTGCAGTCAAAGCCAATGTAGAAGGTGGCCTTGCCGTTGTCGATCATTTCCCGGATCTCGTCTTCGTTGGTCACCTGGGCAATCAGGCCCCGGGCCACCAGTTCGTCATAGAGTTTCATTTTTTTCCATTCTTCCTTTCAAATTTCTGTTGGAACTGCGCCGCAGGTAATAAACGTGGTCAATGCCGCGCGCAGAAGATTGACATTGGTTTCTTCCAGGACAGTGTCCCGTTTTGTATGGATTCGGCTTAGATACAGACCCGCCCTGCCCTTTCGCAGAGCGCAGATCCCCACGCCGTAGGGGAAGTTCGTCTGGTCGGAGGGATAAACGTAGAAGCCCTTTTCGTGGACCAAAATGTTCTTTGGGCCAAAGTACCCGCAAGCCTTGTACAGGGAAGTCAGCTGTCTGCGGTCCTTTTTCAGCTTCTTTGTGGGGAACATCCGAATATAGTCTCCGTCCCCTACGCAGTCCAGGTTCAGCACCAGCTGCTGGTCTGTAGCTTTCTTGTGAGCTTTGCGGTAGGAGGCGGAGCCAATGAGCCCTGCTTCCTCCAGGTCAAAGAGGACGAAGCAAACCTTGTGCCGCTGGCTCTCCGAGAGGGTCCGGGCAATTTCCAGCAGGGTGATGACCCCGGAGGTATTGTCATTGGCATTGCTGGGATTGGCGGGACCGATGAGCATCAAAGCGATCAGCACCCAGATACACAGATACCCAACAGCACTTCCAAGCGCCCAATTGCCCGTGAGCCATCCAGCGGCAAAGCCCAGGCCAAAGGAAGCGATCAGCAGCAATGCCGTCACCAGCAACTGATATCCCAAGAAGGCCCAAAAATTGCAGGGGGTAATCAGGTTAGGAAACGGGAGCCGGGCGCAGGTATCATAGTGGGCTGTTACCAGGCAGGAAGCTCCTTCCGGATTTCCAATGACAAGATTCTGACAGCCAAGGCTTCCCTTTTCCGCTTTGCATTCATATCCCAAGGAGGCCAAATAGGATTGCACGGCATCCCGGAAGGCCTGCTTCTGCTGTTTGGTCTTGCGCACCGGAAAGGCGGATAAAACATCCATAGGGGTTGCCAGCATTCTCTCTCCTCCTTTAATGGCAGCAAAAAAGCCCTCTATCCTGATTGGACAGAGGGCGTAAAGTTACGCGGTACCACCTCTTATTCGGCACTGCCTCACGGCAAATGCCCTCACGGCGTCCAGCAACGCCTTTCGCTGTACCGGGCGAACCCGTCCTCTCCTACTGTAAGTTTCAAAGAGGCCACTCCGGGAGGTATTTCGGCGGATTCCCCCGCTGCCTTGCACCTACCGGCAGTTCTCTGGCGGGAAATGGAACGCTTACTTCTTCCCTTCACTGTGTTGCTTGCATTATCCTAACAAAAAGGTTACCGTTTGTCAAGGGTAAACCCGCAGAAATTCTTCGCAGACCACCTTCATTTGTGGGGTAAAGGTCAATCCGGACTCCTGCATACATGCGATGAAGAATTCCTCATGAACCTGGCGCCAATAATCAAGGCTCCGGTCTCCCTCGCCTTCCTTATAGGCATGGGTCTCGCTGACTTCCGCAAAGGGAACCACATAAACCTTCGAGGTTTGGATGACGCAGACAGCATTCTCCCCGGAATCCAGAATGACGCTATACTCCCCTTCTTTTGGGAGTTCTTCTCCCTCTCGTTCATAGAGGGGATATGCGGAGGCTGTGGCTGTTTTGATACCATCCAAGGTCAGCTGAGCCAGCTTGTCCGGCGCGCCGCCAAAGGCCCAGGCTTCATAGCCGGAGGAGATGGTTTCGTTTTTCGCGAAAAGATTCCACATTTCCTGCGCGTTCATTATGCACTCCTCTATTCTGTGCGCAGCATCTCCTCCGCGCTTTTCAGGGTGGTCTCGGTAATATTGGTGCCGCCGATGATTCTGGCCAGCTCCCGCTTCCGGCCCTCCCGGTCCAGAGGGGACACGGAGGTATAGGTACGGCCGTTTCGCTCGGACTTGGCGATCAGCAGATGGGTGTCCGCCAGGGCCGCCAGCTGGGGCAGATGGGTGACGCACAGCACCTGCTTGTGGACAGCCACGCTTCTGAGCTTTTCGGCGATTTTTTGAGCTGCTCTGCCGGAAACACCGGTGTCCACCTCGTCAAAGATCAGGGTGCCCACATGGTCCTTTTCCGCCAGAACGTTCTTCATGGCCAGCATAATCCGGGCCAGCTCACCGCCGGAGGCCACCTTGCTCATAGGCTTTAAGGCTTCGCCCGCGTTGGCGGACATGTAAAAGGCGGCTGCATCCGCGCCGTTGGGGGTCAGCTCCAACTCCCGGAATTCGCAGGAAAACTGCACCCTGGGCATATCCAGTTGGGCCAATTCTGTCAGAATCCGCTGGGAGAGAGACTGTGCTGCCGCTTGCCGGTTCTCCCGGAGGGCAAAGGCAGCATCCCAGGCAGCCTTCTCCGCTTTTTTCAGCTTGCCTTTCAGCCGTTCCAGGTGGTCGTCGGCAAACTCGATCTCATCCAGTTCCTTCTTGGCATTGTCCAGGTAGGCTAGAATGTCCTCGCAGGTCACGCCGTACTTACGGCGCAGCTTGTGGATCACATCCAGCCTCGATTCGATCTGCTCCAGCTCGTCGGCGGAATAGCTCAGGTCATCCCGGGCGTCCCGAACCTCCTCGGCAATATCCTGCACCTGGTACATCAGGTCAGACACCCGGTCATGCATGGCGCTGAAGCTGTCACTGAACCGAGCCAGCCGGGCCAATGCATACTCCGCCTGGGCCAGAAGTCCCGCGGCGCCGTCGGTGTCGTCGCTGCCGTAAAGGCATTCCACTGCCTCGTCCATGCCGTTGCTGAGCTTCTCGGCATTCTGCAGGAGCTTTCGCCGCTCCTCCAGGGTCTCGTCCTCCCCCGGCTCCAGATTGGCCTTCTCGATTTCGGCGATCTGGTATTTCAGGGTTTCCATGCGGCGAAGCTTTTCTCCTTCGTCCATGGTCAGTGCATCGATTTCCCGGCGAAGTTTAGAAACCGCGGCATATTTCTCCCCATAGTCCTGGCGAAGGGATTCATTGTCCGCAAAGGCGTCCAAAAAAGCCAGGTGGTTATCCTCGTCGAACAGGGACGCGGAATCGTGCTGCCCGTGAATGTTAATCAGCTGGATGCCAAGCTTATGCAGAATGGATACGGAAACCAGGCTTCCATTGACACGGCAGACATTTTTTCCATCCAGGAAAATCTCCCGCTGGATCACCGTTTCCTGGTCATACTCCACTCCGTTATCCGCGAACCAGGTAAGCTCCGGGACATCCGTAAAGACCGCCCGAACCGATGCTTTGGCAGTGCCTGTGCGGATCATATCCCGGTAGGCCCGCTCGCCCAATATGGCGGAAATGGCGTCAATGACAATGGATTTACCGGCGCCGGTCTCGCCTGTCAGGACGTTGAAGCCCCGGTCAAAGGCAATATCCGCGCTCTCAATGACCGCGATATTCTCGATATGCAGAAGACTCAGCACGGCGCATCCCTCCTAAATCAGTTCAGAAGTCCCTTGATCTCACCGCAGAAGGCCGCGGCGGCGTTGGTGTCCCGCATGACAATAAACACCGTATCGTCACCAGCCAGGGTTCCCAGCACCACGCTCATGTTCATAGCGTCCACAGCGGAAGCCGCCGCGTTGGCAAGGCCCGGCAGCGTGTGGATCACGATGATGTTTTGTGCATAGTCAAAATTGGTGACGCATTCCCGGAAAATGGTGTTCAGCCGGGTGGAGAAGGTATTGGGAACCTCCTTTGCCGCTGTGGTATAGCGGTAGGTACCAAAGCTGGTCAGTTCCTTGACGATACGCAACTCCTTGATGTCCCGGGAAATGGTTGCCTGAGTACTGGTGAAGCCGGCTTCCTGGAGCTCCTGTAAGAGCTGTTCCTGGGTTTCCACATTGGTGGTGGAGATAATCTCCATAATTTTTGCCTGTCTTTTTGATTTCAAAGCCGTTCACCTCTTAATTTTTTCGAAACTTTGAATTGACCACATCATAAAAGCTGCGGTCCTTCAAACGAACCAGCCTGGTTTCCAGCTGGGATTTTTTGATCGTTGCCACATCCCCCATGTTCAGCCGAAATGCCTTGCCGCCGTCCACACTGAGGAAGGCATTTCGCCGGGCGTTGCTGGACATTTCCACGGTGACCACACGCTTGTCCGACGCAACAATGCAGCGGCTGCCCACATCGTGAGCGCAGATTGGCGTTATGAGGATATTTTTTGCCTCCGGCTCCACAATGGGTCCACCGGCGGATAAGCTGTAGGCTGTGGAACCGGTGGGTGTGGACACAATCACACCGTCGCCGTCGCACTCCATAGCCTGCACGCCGTCGCATTTCACTGCCAAATGGACAATACGCGCCACGGCCCCTTTGGTGATCACGATATCGTTCAGGCAGATGTCATGGAACAGGATGTCCCGGTCCCGGTGAACAGTAATGTCCAGCATCATCCGGTTGTCAAAGCTATAGTCGCCCACAGCAATTTTACTCAGTTTGTCCAGTTCTGTGCTTTCCAGTTCTGCCATAAAGCCCATGGTGCCGATGTTCACGCCCAGAATGGGAACCCCTTTTCGGGTAGCCGCCTTGGCCATGTGCAGGATCGTGCCATCCCCGCCAAAGCAAATCACCATTTCGGCGTTGGGCAGCTCCCGGTCCAGCCGGGAAAAACGCAGATCCCGGGGCAGCTCATAGGAGCGGTCAACGTCAAAAGGCAGACAAAGCTTGGGCTGAATGCCGGCATCTTTCAGCACCAGAATTGCGTCCCGGGCTGTTTGGAAATTCTTGTCCCGGTAAGGATTCGGCGCCAAAACCACGTTTTTCATTGGCCCGCCTCCTTATCCAGCGAGGCATGGGCCTGCTCTACCACCAGGGCTGTATCCGGGCAGATTCCTTCCGACGCATCCAGGCTCAGATGGGCCAAAAACTCAATATTGCCCTCCGGCCCCTTCACGGGAGAGTAGGTCAAGCCCAGTATCCGAAAATCCAGTTCCTCCGCCAGGGAAACGAAGCCGTCCAGCACCTCTTTATGGGTAGACTTTTCCCGTACAACGCCCTTCTTCCCTACCTTTTCCTTCCCTGCTTCAAACTGGGGTTTGATTAAGCATAGCACCTGCCCGGTGGGCTTTAAAAGGGTCTTGATAACGGGAAGCACGATTTTCAAGGAAATGAAACTGACATCTACAACAGACAGATCCAGCGGCTCTCCCAGCTGCTCCGGGGTCACATAGCGGATATTGGTGCGCTCCATCACCACCACCTTGGGATCGGAGCGGATCTTCCAGTCCAGCTGCCCATAGCCCACATCGATGGCGAATACCTTCTTCGCTCCCTGCTGCAGCAGGCAGTCCGTAAAGCCACCGGTGGATGCGCCGGAATCGCTGCACACATAACCCTCCGGCTTCACCCCGAAATCCCGGAGCGCTTTTTCCAGCTTCAGTCCTCCCCGGCTGACATATGGGCATACCGCGCCTCGAACCTCCAGAGAAACCGTTTCCTCATAAGATACGCCGGGCTTGTCTGCCTTCTGTCCGTCAACGTACACCAGGCCGCTCATAATGATTGCCTGGGCCTTGGAACGGCTGTCCGCATAACCCTGCTCCGTCAGCAGAACATCCAGTCTCTTCTTTACTTTCAAACGGACAGCACCTCCATGGTATATGCGGCAATGGACTGTGCATCCAGGCCGCAGTGTTTATATAGCTCCTTCTGGGAACCGTGCGGGACGAAATCCCGTCCCAGGTCAATACCATACACCCGGTAGTCAGGACAGCGCTTGTCCAGTTCCCAGGTCAGGGCTTCCCGAATGCCGGAACCGGAACAGACTTCCTCCACCACGATTACCCGGTGATTGTCGGAAAGTAACTCCTGAACCTGCTGCGAAGGCAAGTCGGAAACAGACAAAAGCCGCAGCACAGTCGCCTCTACACCCTGGTTGGAGAGGAGCTCCGCTGCCTCCAGAACGTTATCCAGCAGTCTGCCGTAGGTCACAAAGGTTACATCCTCGCCACGGCGGTGGCATTTGACCTGTGGGCCGTCGGGGCCCTGCCAATCGGACGCCGTATAGCTGCTCTCCCCACCCCGGGGATATCGGATCGCTACGGGGCCATGACAGTCTTCCACCGCCCAGCGGAGCATATCCCGCTGTTCTTTCAGGCTCACAGGGGTTAGAATCTGCATACCCGGTACCTGCCGCAGAAAGCCCACATCAAAGACTCCGTGATGGGTTGGACCGTCGTCGCCTACCAGCCCCGCCCGGTCAATGGCCAGCACCACATGCAGCTGCAGCAGAGCGATATCCTGCATGATCTGGTCGTAGCTTCGCTGCAGGAAGGTGGAGTAAATCGCCACAACAGGGATCATCCCCTGCTTTGCAAGACCACCTGCCATGGAAACGGCATGTTCCTCCGCAATGCCCACATCAAAGGTGCGGTTGGGGTATTTCTGCTGGAACGCCAGCAGGCCTGTACCGCCGGGCATTGCGGCAGTGATGGCGCAGACTTTATCATTCTTTTCCGCCAATTCCAGCATGGTATCTCCAAAGGAATCCGAAAACGTCCGGATTTTGGGAGAAAGCTTCTTGCCGGTTTCCGGGTCAAAGCTTCCGATGCCGTGGAACTTGGCGGGGTCCTCCTCGGCAAATGGATATCCGCAGCCCTTCTTGGTGACGACATGCACCAAGACAGGCTCATTCAGCTCTTTTGCTGTTGTCAGCAGGGAGATCAGACCCGGCAGGTCATGACCGTCCGCGGGCCCCAGGTAGGTAAAGCCCATATTTTCAAAGATGGTAGTATGCAGCAGGAATCGCTTCAGTCTGTTTTTCAGCTGGCTGCTCAAATGGTACAGGACATCGCCGCCAGGAAGCTTCTTCATGATCTGGCGGTACAGCCGCTTGGCATCCAGGTAGTCCTCACTGGAGCGCAGCCGGGACAAGTGCCGGGACATGCCGCCTACATTCTTGCCAATGGACATCTCGTTGTCATTGAGAATAATGACCATGGGCTCTCCGCTGACCGCAGCATCGTTCAAGCCCTCGTAGGCCATACCGCCGGTACAGGCGCCGTCGCCAATGAGGACCACCACATGGTAATCCTGATTCTGAAGGGTCCTGGCCCGGGCCATACCCAGACCAATGGAAACCGAACTGGAAGCATGGCCTGCCACAAAGGCATCGGTATCGCTCTCCTCCGGCTTGGGAAAGCCAGACAGACCGCCGTACTGCCGCAGATGCGCAAAATCCGCCCGGCGGCCGGTCAGCAGCTTATGCACATAAGACTGATGTCCGACATCAAAAACCAGGCGGTCTTCCTTTGTATTAAAAACAGTTTCGATGGCTACGCTCAGCTCCACGGCTCCCAGATTTCCGGCCAGATGACCGCCGGTTTTGGAAACGCTGGAAATCAAAAACTGTCGGATCTCTCCGCATAGCTGGGTGCGCTCCTCGTCTGTGAGGGCAACCAAGTTCTCATGACCGCCCACTCTCTGTAAAATATCCAAGATCGACACAACCTAACGTTATTTTTTCTTTTTGGTGAACAGGTGGTTCAGGGTGTAGATCACCCGGCCAGCCAGATGTACGATCTGCGTGCAGGAATTAACGGCAATGGTTTTGCCGATGGCTTTGCCGCCAACGGTGAGTCCGGCCACCAATGCAGACATCAGCAAACTGACACCCCTGGGCCACCCCACATCCACATGGTTCAGCACCAGCACTGCAATGGTAGCAGAGGCGGAACCGGACACAACGCCGCAGATATCGCCAACCACATCATTGCAGATGGAGCTGACCCGCTCCGCGCTGCGCAGCAGACGGATGGCTTCCTGAGCGCCGGGCACCTTTTTCGCTGCCATGGAATGGAAGGGCTTTTCGTCCGCCGCTGTGACTGCCACGCCGATAATATCAAAAATAATGCCAAGGAAAATAATGACCAGCAGGATCAGAAACGCAACACCGATACTGCTGTTTTCCATCACTTCGTCCGACACCAAAGAGATGAGACCGGACACAAGAATGGTCACAAAGAAAATGGTGACGACCCATTTGATCGTCTTGTTCCGCTCCCGTCTGGAAGCATCCGGATCGGTTTTCGCCACAAAATTCACCTTTTAAAATCATAGTTAATGGGTGACGGTGACAGGCAGGATAAATCTTACGGCTTAGGTCGGGTTGTCTTTCACCGGACAGAACCTGCCGTTGCCGCACAGGCTGTTTCCATTTGATCCATCCGCCCAAGTGTTGCCAGAATGGGTACCCGATTGCCACTTAGACCGTACCGCAATCCCCTGCCTGTCCTGTTAAGACAGCCTAGGTGTTTTCCACGGCAGAATGTTCCATAGTCTTAGCCTCTTTTGCAAGCATGGTTTCCAGAAGCAATAACGGCAGCGGCTATGGCCATAACCGCCAGCCGCCTGTCATCTTTCCCCTCATACTCACTCAAGGCAGGCTACGCTGCACGCAGCACACGATTCTGTGCACCGCCTTGCAGGTTCATACCTGATTCGTACGCGATCGGACCCCTCCCGGGGTTTTCGCCGTCGTCGCACAAGGTTCAAGTCTCCACGGAAGCTGGGTCGTATGCTCCATGCCATTGGAGCGCGCCCGGGATCCTTAACCCCCAGCACCCACCCTAAACTGGGCGTAAAAAGCAGG
>CAMGIN010000063.1 GCA_946056135.1 uncultured bacterium
GGCGGCTGTGCTATGTGGCCATCACCCGGGCCAAGCAGAGCCTGACCATCAGCTACGCCAGACAGCGTATGATCTACGGCCGGACCTCCGCGTCCCTGCCCTCCCGGTTCCTGAAGGAGATCCCGGAGGAATGTATAGTCAAAAAAGGCGGTTACCGGAAGCAGCCGGAAAGCGGCTATGGATATGCAGGTGCCTCCGGCTACCGTTCTCCCTACAGAGCCCCGCAAAAACAGCCGGTGAAACATCCGGAGAGCCCCCTTGTTTCCGGCGAGAAAGCCCCTTATCTGGACCTGAACCAGGGGGATATGGTCATGCACGCCGCCTTTGGCCGGGGCATGGTGCTGTCCGTCGTGAAAACAGGCGGAGATGCCCTGCTGGAGATTGCCTTTGACGACATTGGCACCAAGCGGCTTATGGCGAAGACCGCTTCCGCCCATATGAAAAAGCTGTAATCTTCCAATCCAAAGCGCATATGCTTTCCCGGGAGGGATGGTTATGCGCCGGCGGCTTCGGAAATTGCTGTATTTTGTCTTTGTTCTTCTGGTAGCCGCTGCGGTAGCGTTTCTGATGCTGCGCAGCCGTTACCGGGATGTGATCCGGGAGCTGGCCGAAACCCAGGTGAAGAATACCACCTCGGACCTGACCAATGACGCCATTGCCAAGCAGATTGCCGAAGGGGTCATCCAGTATGACCGGATCGTGTATTTCGAAAAGGACCTGAATGGCCGGATCACCGCCCTGAAAACCAATATGAGTGAAGTGAACCGCCTGAAAACAGATATCCTGAATATCATCAACGATGAAATTCTGGCCCTGGACACCTCAGACATCGGCATCCCCCTGGGCAGCTTGTTTCTGCCGGAGCTGTTTTCCGGAAAGGGGCCTGCCATCCCGGTACATATCCTGTCCATCCGCAACTCGGATGCCAGCTTTGTCAGCGCCTTTTCCCAGGCGGGAATCAACCAGACGCTGCACCAGCTGACCATGGAGGTCAGCGTGGATGTGGCAGTGCTTGTTCTGGGAGAGACCAGCAGCTTTACCGTCACCAGTGAGGTGGTGGTGGCGCAGACGGTGATCGTAGGGGAAGTCCCCACAACATTTTTACAAACCGGAGGAAATTATGAATCCCAAAGAGAGAATTGAGGAGCTGACTGCCCTTCTGAAAGTGGCGGGGTACCGTTACTATGTTCTGGATGACCCCACCATGGAAGACTATGAATATGACCGTTTGCTCCGGGAATTGGAGGAGCTGGAAGCGGCCCATCCGGAGTTTGCCGCGGCGGATTCTCCCACCAAGCGGGTGGGCGGGGAGGCCCTGAGCCAGTTTGAGAAGGTGACCCACCCGGTGCCGCTGATGAGCCTGCAGGACGTATTCAGCATGGAGGAGCTGAATGACTTCCTGGAAAAGATCATTTCATCCGAGGAGAACGTGGAATTTTCCGTGGAGCCCAAGATCGACGGTTTGTCCGTGGCGCTGGAATATGTGGACGGTCAATTCGTCCGGGGCGCGACCCGGGGCGATGGCAATGTGGGCGAAGATGTGACGGAAAACCTGAAGACCATCCACGCAATCCCCATGTCCCTGGAAAACGCGCCGCCCCGGCTCATCGTCCGGGGAGAAGTGTTCATGCCCAAAAAGAGCTTTGAGAAGCTGAACGCCCGTCAGGAAGCGGAAGGGAAGCCTTTGTTTGCCAATCCCAGAAACGCGGCGGCAGGCTCTCTGCGGCAGCTGGATCCCAAAATTGCTGCCAAGCGGGGATTGGATATCTATGTTTTCAATGTCCAGCTGGCGGAGGGCGTGGAATTTGCCAGCCATACCCAGTCTCTCGAATATCTGAAAGACTTAAAATTCAAAGTAATCCCCCACAAAAAGCTGTCCCGAATCGCCGAGATCGACGCGGAAGTGCTGTCTATCAACGAAAACCGGGAGAAGCTGATCTGTGATATCGATGGCGCAGTCATTAAGGTGGATGACCTTGCCCAGCGGGAGCGGCTGGGCTTCACTGCCAAGTTCCCCCGATGGGCGGCGGCTTACAAATATCCTCCGGAAATCAAGCCCACCGTGGTGGAGGACATCGTGGTACAGGTGGGCAGGACCGGCGTTCTGACCCCCAAAGCGGTGGTTCGTGCCGTCCGACTGGCGGGCACTACCGTCACCAATGCCACGCTGCACAATCAGGACTTTATCCGGGAACGGGATATCCGCATCGGGGACACCGTCCTGATCCGTAAGGCAGGGGAGATCATCCCGGAAATCCTGGAGGTGGATCTTTCTAAGCGGCCCGAGGGAACCCAACCCTATTATCTGCCGGAACGCTGCCCCGTCTGCGGTGCCAAGGTGGAGAAGGACGAGGACGGCGCTTTCCTGCGCTGTACCGGCGCGGAGTGTCCCGCCCAGCTCAGCCGGAACATTGCCCATTTCGTCAGCCGGGACGCCATGGACATTGATGGCCTGGGCTCCGCCATTGTGGAAAGCCTGATCGAAAAGGGCCTGATCCATTCCCCGGCGGATATCTACTATCTGACTCTGGAGGACATCAAGAGCCTGTGGAAATCCGGTTCCACCGCGGCAAAAAAGCTGCTTGCAGCCATCGAGGTCAGCAAGCAGCAGGACGTCAGCCGCCTGATCTACGCCCTGGGCATCCGTCAGGTGGGCGCGAAAACCGGCAAGGTGCTCTCCGCCACCTTCGGAAGCCTGGACGCCCTGATGGCAGCCTCGGTGGAGGAGCTGACGGAGGTCCCCGACGTGGGCGGCGTCACAGCGGAAAGCATCCACGACTGGTTCAGCCAGGAGCAGTCAAGGCACTTGGTGGAGCGTCTGCGGCAGGCCGGAGTGAATTTTGAAAGCAAGCGGGTCATTACGGACGCCCGGTTTGCTGGAAAGACCTTTGTATTGACCGGCGCCCTCAGCAAATTCACCCGGGAGGAAGCCACGGAAAAGATCGAGCTTCTTGGCGGCAAGGCCGCCGGCTCCGTATCGAAGAAGACCAGCTTCGTGGTAGTCGGGGAAAACGCCGGCTCCAAGGAAAGAAAGGCTCGGGAGTTGGGAATCCCCATCCTGACGGAAGACGAATTCCTGGAAATGCTGCAATGAATTGGGTTGGAGACTACGCTCAATTTGAGCGCTTTCCTCACATCACTGCGCAACATAAAACAACAAGCGGCGTGAAAGAACGCCGCTTGCTGTTTTATGTTGCGCAGATTAAATAAAAGGATTGAAGTAACGCCCGCCGTTGAGATAGGTCAGGGTCAGAGAAAGGATCACCAAGACAAGGCACACAACCATGCAAAGAATATCCATCTTCGAGAACTTTCTTCCAGAATACCAGGTGCGGTTTTTCCCTTTTCCGAAGCCCCGCAGCTCCATGGCGTTGGAAATGGTCTCGATCCGGTCCAGAGAGGACAAAATCAGGGGGATCAGAATGGAACTGGCGGCCTTCAGACGGTTTACCAGGCTGGCCTTTTTGCTCATTTCCGTACCTCTTGCCTGCTGGGCCAGGGAGATGTCCCGGTATTCCCGCTGAATGTCGGGGATGTAGCGCAGGGCCAGGGCTACCGCATAGCTGATCCGGTAGCTGACGCCGATGCGGTTCAGGGAGGCGGCAAACTCCGAAGGGTTGGTGGTGCAGACGAACAGGAGAACAATGGGAATGGTGCAGGCGTTTTTCAGAATGACATTCAGGTGGTAGAACAGCTGCTCCGCAGTGACCACATAGGGGCCCGCAATGCGGAACAGCACCGTTCGGGTTCCGTAGATGCTGGTGCCGTGCTCCGGACTGAACAGGAAGATCAGCACATTGTTCATCACAATATAAACCACCATGATCCCCAGCATGAAGGAGATATCCTTCACCTTCAGCTTCGCCACACGGAACAGGACCAAAGACGCAACAGTCAGGAAGATAAGCAGGGGCGTATAGAAGCTGGTCATGGCAGCCACGGACCAGGCGATCAGGCAAACCAGCTTACAGGCTCCGGTAAGCCGGTGGATAGGGGAGGGGCGGTCGATGTAGTTAAACAGATTAATCATGTTTCCGTACCTCCCGATCTCGCGCGATAAAGCGCCGGGTGAATTCCTCCGGATCCCCAATGCCGCACTGCTGGGCCAGATGGTACAGAGAAGTCTCCTTCAGATGGGCGGCCTCCACAATCTGTGGAGAATTGAGTACTTCGGCGGCGGACTTGTCGGCAATGACTTTGCCCGCGTTGAAAACAATGGCCCTCGGCGTGTATTCCAACATCAGGTGCATGTCGTGGGTAATCAGCACCACGGTGACACCCTGACGGTTCAGCTCCGCCAGGAAATCCATGATCTCCGTGTAGTGTTTCAGATCCTGACCAGCCGTAGGCTCGTCCAGCAGGATCATTTCCGGCTCCAGCACCAGAATGGAAGCAATGGTGACACGCTTCTTCTGCCCGTAGCTCAGGGCGGAAACCGGCCAGTGTCGGAAGGGATACAGACCACAGATTTTCAGAGTTTTCTCTACTCGGGGACGGATTTCTTCCTCGGAAACACCCCGGTTCCGAAGTCCCAGGGCAACTTCGTCGTAGATCTGGGTTTTGGAGATCATCTGGTTGGGATTCTGCATGACGTAGCCGATATGATCTGCCCGTTCCTTGATGCTCATGGTGCTCAGGTCTGTGCCATTCAGCGTTAAAGAGCCGCTTTGAGGCTTTTCAAAACCACAGATCACCTTAGAGAAGGTGGACTTTCCCGCGCCATTGGTGCCAACAATGCTGAGCATTTCGCCTTTGTGGATGACGGCACTGATTCCACGCAGAGCGTGGTGTCCGCCCTCATAAGTAAAATCAATGTTGTCCGCCTGCAGCAGAACCTCCTGCTGCTGCTTTTTTTCTGCCGGAGGCTGTTTGGCAAACCAGCTCAGGACCTGCTTCTTCTGATTCTCAGACAGCTGGAGCTCCGGCAGATAAGAAGGCCGCATTTCCGGTGTCAGTTTGACTCCCGCATACTTCAGGGCGGTGACATACAGCGGCTCCCGAATGCCGCTCTCCTGCAGCAGCTTTCCGCATAATAGCTGATCGGGTACATCGTTATATAAAATGCGGCCCTCGCCCATGACAACGATCCTGTCAACCGGGCGGTAGAGCACATCCTCCAGCCGATGCTCAATGATAACCACCGCACAGCCGGTGCGCTTCTGAATCTCATCAATCAGCACAATCGCCTGTTTTCCGGTGGCAGGGTCCAGGTTGGCCAGCGGCTCGTCGAACAACAGTACATCCACCTGGTTTACCATGACGCCGCCTAGGCCAACCCGCTGCTTCTGTCCGCCGGAGATTTCATGAGGCGCGTGATGCAGGACCTGCTTCACGTCCACCAGCTCTGCGATTTTTTCCACCTGCTCGTGCATTTCCTTGGTGGGAATGCAGTCGTTCTCCAGAGCGAAAGCAATATCCTCTGCGACAGTCAGGCCAATGAACTGGCCGTCAGAATCCTGCAGCACAGTACCCACGGTTTTGGACAGGCCGAACAAGCCTAGCTCCTGGGCGTTTTTCCCGCCGACAGTCAAACTGCCGGTAATCTTGCCGGGGTAGGAGTTGGGGATCAGGCCGTTAATGCAGTGGGCCAGGGTGGACTTGCCGCAGCCGGAGGGACCGGCGATCAGGACTTTTTCCCCCTTGCGGATCTTCAGATTGATGTCATAGAGGGTAGGCTCCGCCTGGGCGGTATATTGAAAACCGAAGTTTTCAAAGGAAATAATGGCTTCTTTTTCCAAATAAAAACCTCCTGACGAACAAAGGCAGGCGATACGCCTGCCTTTGAAACGCGTTTTCTTATTCCTTGGTCAGACTACCGGCCTTGGTCTTGGTGGCAGCGTAAGCAACGCACAGCAGGCTGCCCACGATGGCAGTGGTGACGGCATTGGAGACGCCGGCTACCAGGCCCTGCGCAAACAGCTTGTCCAGAGGCTCACTGTAGATCAGGATGTCCAGTACGGGAGCCACAACGCCCCAGCAGATCACATGGCTGACAACCTGGCTGATGTTGAATTTAATCAGGCCCTTTTTGCCCATCTCGGCTTCATCCATCTTCAACAGCTTTGCAGCAAAGCCCATCAGCAGACCGAAAACGGCAGAAGCGATAACCCAGCTCCACCATACGCCCCAGCCGTAGCTGAAGTCGATCAGCGCATGACCAATAAAGCCGATCAGTGCACCTGCCACAGGGCCGTAAACCACAGACAGGAACGCCAGCAGGCCGTACTGCACAGAGATGCTGGTGTTGGGTACCGGGCTGGGGATGGCAACAAAGCGGCCCAGAACGAAGAACAGGGCAGCGCCGATGCCGATGGCAACGATGGTTTTTACGGAAAACTTCTTCATTGTATTCTACCTCCATAGATCGTTATATGTTCAGGCATAATGCCAAAACAGCGCTCAAAACCCTTTGAAGGGCTCAATCCGGATGCGCCAGGAGTTGCCGGTGCCGATGTTGTAGGCCCTGGCGAAGCTGCCCTGGTTGATGGCGATGGCGACGCAGTCCAAGCTGTTCACATAGGCCAGGGCTTCCCCCACATACACATCCGCAAAGCTCTTGGCAAAGAGGATGATGTTGCGGTAAACCGTGCGGGTGTCGTTCTCAATGGTAATGCTCACCCGGTCCCCATACTGGATTCCGGTCTGCAGGAACATGGTTCGGGGGATATTGGTCCACAGGCTGCCAAAGCGGACATCCAGCACATCGATGGTACCGCAGGCTGCGTTCCCGTCGAGATACGGCTCCACAATGGGCAGGCTGACCAGAGAACTGACATCCAGCTCCGGTCCTACGCCCTCAAAATCAATGACGCCGCTGGCAAGCCGGGCCCCGGTGTAGGCGTAAACATCCCGTCCGTGGAAGGTATAGCTTTCGCCGGAGCGGGGGAGACGGTTCACATGCTCATCGATCTCCCGGGCAGCTTCAATTCCGTCCAGGCGGATCACATGGGTCAAAGTCCCATTATCCGGGGTCACAATATATTTACCGGATTTTGTCTTCACCACCACACTGCGACGGGTAGAGCCCACGCCGGGATCGACCACAGAGACAAACACCGTGTCATTCGGCCAGTAGGCAATGGTCTGGATCAGGCGGTAACTGGCCTCCCAGATGTTGTAAGGCGTAATATCATGGGTCAGATCGTGAATTTTCAGTTCCGGGTTGACACAGTAAGCCACGCCGTACATGGCGCTGACCGCACCGTCCACAAGGCCGAAATCTGTTTGAAATACAAGCGGCTTCATAAATCGTTTCTCCTATTTTGCAGTTCCATTTCATTATAACTTGTTTCCGGGGAAAGTCAACCAGGAACAATTATTTCCAGCGATGATTCCCGAAAACTGTGGATGTTGTCCTAATTTGCGTTTCTCGATATGGATATGAGACAGGATTATCAATCCTTTGCAAAAAAAGGAGAAAACGACGAAAAAAAGCATGGATAATACTGGACATTTGTATGGTGTGTATGATATAATCCATGTTGTAATCGTTTGCTTGCAAACGAAGAACAAAATTATAAGAAGGTGATATTTGGTGGATTATACCAAGTATGTGTTAAAGAGCAAGGAAGAGCTGGAAGGCTTACTTGCAGGGAAGGATAACTTCTTTGTTATCTCCTGCAACAAGTGCTTCAAGGAGTTCAACACAACCGAAGAGCCAGAGTGCGGTAACTTTTCTGCCATTGCTCAAGAGCAGGGCAAGCACATCACCGGAAATATCAAGGTAGACTTCCTGTGCAACAAGGTCCAGACCGAAAAGAAGCTGGCGGGTATTGTGCCTGAAGGAACCGAGAATGTGGTGGTCATTTCCTGCGGTCTGGGCGTGCAGACCGTGGCAGATTTGGAGCCAGTTCCTGTCTACACGGCAACCAATTCCCTGAACTACATCGGTCATCACGGCATGGCGCTGACCAAGAAAACCTGCGGTGCCTGTGCCCAGTGCTATCTGAACATCACCGGCGGTATCTGCCCCATTGTGGACTGCACCAAGAGTCTGGTCAATGGTCAGTGCGGCGGCGCGAAGAACGGCAAATGTGAAATCGACCCCAAGAAGGACTGCGCCTGGGAAAAGATTTATCAGCGTCTGGAAAAGCAGGGCAGAACCAAGGAATTCCTGGATCAGCCGGTCCAGCTGCGGGACTACTCCGTGGCCAATGTGGATGAGATCAAGGCCTATGTAGCCGAAGCCCGTGCCAAGCGGTACGAGGGCTTCTACGGCGGCGTTCATCCCACAGAGAACAAGGAATACACTGAGCATCTGGCTCTGCAGAAATTCCCCGAGCCTGACACCGTGATCATCCCTCTGGCCATGCACATTGGCGCGCCAGCTAACCCTGTGGTCCAGCCCGGCGATACTGTGAAGGTCGGTCAGCTCATTGGTGAGCAGGCGGGATTCATTGGCGCTCCGGTCCATTCCAGTGTCAGCGGCACGGTCATTGCAGTGGAGCCCCACACCCATCCCAACAAGGGGCCCGGCATCATGAGCGTGGTCATCAAGAACGACGGTAAGAACACCCTTCATGAATCCGTAGTCCCCAATAAGCCTCTGGAAGAGCTGTCTCCTGACGAGATTATTGAGATCGTCAAGGAAAAGGGCATTGTGGGCATGGGCGGCGCTACCTTCCCCACCTATGTCAAGCTGAAGCCCGGCAAACCCATTGACGCCGTGCTGATCAACGGTTCCGAGTGTGAGCCTTATCTGACTGCTGACCACCGGGTAATGCTGGAATACGCCGATGATATCGTGTTTGGTCTGCGGGCCATGATGAAAGCTGTCAGCGCTCCGGAGGGCGTGATCCTCATTGAAGACAACAAGCCTGACGCCATCGCCCTGATGGAAGAAAAGGTTGCTCCTTACGACAATATCCGCATCTGCGCTGCCAAGACCCAGTACCCTGAGGGTGCTGAGAAGATGCTCATCAAGAAGGTCATGGGCCGTCAGGTGCCCAGCGGCAAGCTGCCCGCGGACGTGGGCTGCGTAGTGAGCAACACCTCTACCGCCAAGGCCATTTCCGACGCCATCCAGAAGGGTATGCCTCTGGTGGAGCGCGTGGTTTCCGTTACCGGTGAATTTATCCGCAATCCCGGCAACTACATTGTGAAGCTTGGCACCAACGTGCAGGAGATTATCGATCACTGCGGCGGTATCACCGGCGACGATGTGGTGCTGAAAATGGGCGGCCCAATGATGGGCGCTCCCATTAAGGACACCAATGTGCCCATTATCAAAGGCTCCAACGGCATCATTGCCATTGCCGCTGACCACACCGAGGAGAAAGAATGCATCAAGTGCGGCCGCTGCGCGGATGTCTGCCCCATGGAGCTGGCTCCCCTGGATATCTACAAGTACGCCCAGCTG
>CAMGIN010000064.1 GCA_946056135.1 uncultured bacterium
TTCTTTCCCGTTCCCGCGGTAAACGGCTGTCCCGTCCGGCGCTTTGATCTCCATGGAAAGAGAACCCTTCACCGTTTCAAATTGGATGTCCAGAACATCCCCCTCCTGCAGTTCCAGCGTGTGCAAATCGGTGCCGTTCATCTTCTCAATATCCAGCAAATAGGCGTCCGGATTTTTGACGCGGCTGCCGGTGAAGCCCTCATGATTGGAGAAGAACAGAAACACGGCAACCCCTGCAAGAATCAGCAGGAAAAGCGCAATCAATACATTTTTATTTCTTTTGGTCATTGCCCTGCCCCTCCTTTTTGATGCTGGTTCCGACGGCCAACCCGAGCAGCATACCCAAGGTTATGCCGATGCCAGTGTTGTTCCCGAGGGCGGTGCCGATAGCCGTACCAAAACACATCCCCAGGCACATTCCCTCTGTCCCATAATTGTCGTACTCTTTTTCTTTCTTTTTCCTTCCCGCGTGTCTTGCGGCGAACACTGCCAGAAGCAGTCCCATCGCGACCCACGGCATCGCCGCCCGAAGAAAATCAATCACGTTTTCCACAATATCATCTCCTTCTACCTGTTCACTTTTTTGAAGAACAGGAGATAAATCAGAATTCCGTCAATCAGAAAATCATATATTCGCAGCCCGTCAAACAACAGGATGGAGGATAGGATCGAAACGGCCACGATTCCCACACGCACAATTTGGGCGAATATCCCGCGCTCTTTTGTCAGCCACGCAAGGTAAGCCATGACAGGCGAGCACAAAGCGAATACTGTCCACCCGATGATAAACTTAATCGAATATACTCCGTGGCTCAAAGCCGCTGCCAAATAATACGTCAGCAGCATGCCAAGGCAGAATGCCAGGGCATTGACCATCGCACGCTTCGCCGTCCTGCTGTAAACAGAAATCAGCGTGCCCATCAGGATCCAGACCGCCATCTGAGAAAAGACTTCTCCCAGATTCACTGTGAAAATATCCAACAGTCTCGCAGCGGCTCCGATAGCAAGCCCGAAGCACAGCATGGCAAATGGATTCATGATCCTGCTCGTCATCCGTTTACCCTTCATGAGATTCTTCCGGTTCATCGCCGCTTTCCAAATTCCGTCGTTTGTGGTCGCCCCCGCCCTCTGCGATACGGAAGTGTTGTGCCGCGAAGAACATGCAGATGGCTGCCACAAACAGAATGCAGCCATAGGCAAGCTTTGCGCATACTGCCATGAGAATGCCCGAAATGGTCATCAGCGTCCCGGCACAGATGAGCATGCGGGACGAAAAATGCTTATCCTTCATCGTCGTTGTCCTCCACGAATTGGCTTTTTCCATATCTTATTTCTCCTTACATCATTCAGCGTTTCAATTGATCCCAGCTTACACCATATATTTTACAGGCGTATACCGGCTGCATATAGGCACTTTTTGTATGCGTATGTGTCTGTTTTACAGATGCTTCGATCTCAAACGCCCTCCTGTTTCTCCGGAAACGCCCATGTTGTGCCTGCCTCCGTTAAGTCCGATGACGATTCTGTCACTTCAAAAACTGCATGGTCGGAATCGTACGATTTTGTTCTCCTCATCAATCCATGCCGTCTTTTCCGTTTCATTCATACGAAGTCTCTCCTCTTAAACACTACCTATCGTTTGGTAGGGCATGCCTTGAAAAAAGAGCGGCTATGCCAAGCGGACACAGCCGCGGTGTTCTGTAAGTAGAAAGCTATCCTGCTCTGCAAACTGAAATTTGTCAGTATCTGTCGCCATATATTCTGCGGGCTTCTGTTGTCCACTTGCGAATGAACTCAGTCTTTGCATCGGTATATGCGTCTCTGTCATGTTCATATTTCTTCCATAATTCCAGCTTCAAAGATTCATAATCCTTTGCGACCTGCGGATGCTCGTTCAGATAGTCGCGGAAATACAGTTCATCATTATCTCCGGTATATCTGAGATGAATGTGATAAACCTTATCCGCAAAGCCTTCTTTGGTATACCCTTTATTGAGTGAAATCCGGTTTGTTTCAGCGGACATTCCGATAAAACCATTCCGCTCCATAACATGTGCCAGTTCTTCCATGTCGGCTTTTTCAGAAATCTCAACCATCACATCAACAATGTTCTTCGCCCATATGCCCTGTATCGCTGTACTTCCAATGTGACTAATCCTTTCAACAGGATAGTCTGGCAACAGGTCCATTATTGAGGCTTCAATCTCCTTGTAGTAGTCTTTCCACTTATCATCGTGCTGAACAAGAAAGATAGGAAACAATTTCCACAGTTCTTCCAGCGTCATTTCCGACAGTTCCTTTCCCATCGTCAAATCCTCCATAATTCCGATTTTTCCGGTTCACAAAAGCGGTAATCATTCCGTTAATGCCGTAAGGATAGGTTCCAAGTACCGCTTATCCGTCCAGTCACATTTGTCGTCTCCGGCCGCCATCAGCGCCCGCTCCCAAACCTCATAATCTTTGGGGTCTTTTTTTGCAACCGCTTTTCGCAGCAGGCTGCACAGGTTCCTGTCAACGATACTCATCGCCTCCATATCCCATGCGCCCCGGCAGTAAAAGCAGGGGATATCCGACAGCTCATCCTTCATGTTCCGGGCGACGATTTCCCGATATGCTTTTTCCTCATATGGGGAAGCCCCCACGCAGAATACGATAATTCTCTTGCCCTGCAAGTCTTTGATGTGTTTCTTTAAGAAAGATAAACCGGCAATGCCCGATGCGTAGATTCCTCCGCCGAGAAGAATGGTGTCATATTCCTGGACATCCGATAGTCTCGCCTGCTTTGTTTCCACGCAGGGAAAGCCTGTTTCCTCGGAAAGCCACTGCGCATATTTTTTTGGTGGCTCCGTATTTTGACTGATAAAGGATCATGCCGTTCATGCCCGGTACCTCCAAGTTTTATCGATTCTAAATTCCAATGGCTTTCTGAAAGCCTGTCAACCCAGCTTTTGAAAAACAACCGTCTGCTCTTTCGTTGATGTTTTGCCGACTTGATACCCATAGTTCATTCATTCCTTTTTGTATGTAAGAAAGGAATGGTCGATAGAAACTCCGGCGATCTGCTTGATTTCAGCAAATGTCAGGTAGAAGCTGTCTGTGCCGTTTTCTCTGATCCATGCCCACAAAGCATCGTATTTGCTCATCGTGTCACCTTCCTGACCGCTGATAGAGTCTGAAAAACTGCCGGATATGCTTATCCACCAACTCCATGACTTCCTTCTCTTGCTCCGGTTCTCTGTCGCAGAGGTTGATCCACACGGAAATGGGCAGACAGAATTGAGCCGCCATGATTTCGGGGTCATCCGCAGCCAGAACCCCTTTCTGAATCAGGCATTTGATAAGCCCGGTGAAATACCCCAGCACATCGGAATAGTTCTGCTTGGTCTGCAGCTTCGCCAATTCCGGATTCTGGAACTGTTCGATAACCAGCATTTTCCTTGCCCTGCTGATGGCGGGATCATGGAGGATATAGCGGATCTGGGCCTGAATCATTTGAACAGCGTCATCGGAAGTTTGCGGAAGGCTGTCGGCATCTTTCTCCCAATCCGCTCTAGCAAAAAGGGAATGGTTCTCATACTGCTCGAGTACCTCCTGCACCAATGCATTCAGAATAGCCTGCTTGTTCTCGAAATGGCTGTAAAGTGATGCTTTGCGAATGCCCACGGCACCGGCAATCTGAGCAGTAGAGGTGGCCTCAAACCCCTGCACAGAGAACAGCTCCAGTGCTGCGTGTAAAATCTCCTGCTTTGTGTTTACTCGATCCATAGGGTTACTCCTTTACTCAAACCAAAAACCTCGCGTATACGATACGATTATAGCTACCTATCGTTCGTTAGTCAATAGGAACAACGCTATCTTCGTTCTTATCTTCATGCGTTGTTTTGAAGCATTATGCTGATGAGTAAAAGTGGTTTTGCCCAAATAGTGGGCATAACCTCTGAAACGAAAAAAAGGCGGCACTCAAGGAGAAAACCTCCAAGAGTACCGCCTTTTGTTGTTAGGTAACTTCACTGTACTTGCCGGAAACCCAGCCAATCTGTGCATTGACTACGATGGCATGCCCGCCGTTTTCGGCAGTAGCGATCCATTCAAAGGTCGTGCCGTCCTTTACGGAGGAGATGCGGCCATACTTCGTGTCGTTGCCCACACGAATGTTAACGGAGCCGCTGCCGCACACGATGCGGACCTGCTTGACGGTGGGCTTGCTCAGTCTGGGCTAAATAATGGATATCGCGGCGTTCCATCTTAGGTAGAACTGTGAACTCGCTGGGGTTGCATTGCTGCGAAGTGGCTTCTTTGACAGGCCGTAAGTGGCTTCGTCCACTTTTTTGTCTCTCCAGACCTTGATTTGCCTGTGTTAGCTAAATCCGCAAGGATATATATGTCTGTTCCCTTCGATTCTTTTTACATTTTCGTATGAAATTTGCTATCTGGGTACTTGACAACCATAAACAACATGGATATAATGTGATTAAGCGGTATTTACTTAACAAAATTAAGTAAATACAAAAAGAGGAGGAAAAGAAAATGAAGAAGATCCTGTCTCTGGTTCTCTGCCTGATGATGGTTCTGTCTGCGGTGTCCTTCGCCTCTGCCGAAGCTACCGTGCCCACCATCGACCAGATCAAGCTGGGCGAGGACTACACCGACCTGACTGCCACAATCAAGTGGCTGACCCACCGCACCGACCTGGTGAACGGCGGTCAGATCGCTGGCTACATCGCCGAGTTCAACAAGGTGTATCCCAACATCACCGTTGAAGTCGAGGGCATCACTGATTACGCTCAGGATTCCCTGACCCGCCTGACCGGCTCCAAGGATTGGGGCGACATGATGGGCATCCCCCAGGTGGAAGCCAGCGAGTTTGCTACCTACTTCACCCCCATGGGTTCCCTGGAGACCCTGAGCGAGATCTACAACTTCGCTGACGCCAAGGCTTTCGACGGCGTTGTGTACGGCATCCCCTCCACCGGCAATGCCCAGGGTATCGTGTACAACAAGGCCGTGTTCGAGAAGGCCGGCATCACCGAGCTGCCCAAGACTCCCGCTGAGTTCATCGACGCTCTGAAGGCCATCAAGGAAAAGACCGACGCCATCCCGCTGTACACCAACTATGCTGCTGGCTGGACCATGGGCGCTTGGGACGCTTATATCGGCGGCTCCGCCACCGGCAATGCCAACTACATCAACAACGATATCGTGATCGAGAAGGATCCCTTCTCCAACAAGGCTGAGGGTGTTGGCCCCTATGCCGTGTACAAGATCCTGTACGACGCCGTGGCCAATGGCCTGATCGAAGAAGACTACACCACCACCGACTGGGAAGGCTGCAAGGTCATGATCAACAACGGCGAGATCGGCTGCATGGTGCTGGGCTCCTGGGCTTTCTCCCAGATGCGTGATGCTGGCCCCAACGGTGCTGACATCGGCTACATGAGCTTCCCCATCACCGTGGACGGCAAGCAGTATGCTTCCGCTGGCGCTGACTATTGCTACGCCATCAACAAGCATGCCACCGTCGAGAACCAGACCGCTACCATGGTATTCATCAAGTGGATGACCCATGAGTCTGGCTTCGCTTATAACGAGGGCGGCATCCCGATCAACAAGGATGGCAAGTATCCCGACCTGTACGCTGCCTTCGCCGGCATCGAGTTCGTGCCTGACACCGCCGCTGTGGACCAGCAGCTGGTGGACGACCTGAACAACGACTCCATGGTTCTGCTCAACCGTGGTGGCGACAAGAAGATCCAGGAGATCATCGAGCATGCCTTCAACGGCACCAAGACCTTCGACGAGATCATGGCTGACTGGAACGAAGCCTGGACCACCGCCCAGGAAGACCTGTCCATCGAAGTCAAGTAATCTCCCTCAGGCAACCTCTCTCAGGAGGCTGGAGTTCGTCTCCAGCCTCCTGTTTTCAAAGGAAGGAGCTATTGCCATGTCTACTGTTAATCCCGCCATGCCGCAGCCCAGAGGACGGAAAACCTTCCGCGAATGGTTTGCCGTGCCGAAAAACCAGCAGCGGGTGGTTATTTTCACCTTTGCGGTGGTTCCGGTGTTTCTGCTCATCATGTTCACCTATTATCCCTTTATGCGGATGATCGAGTGGAGCTTCTACAACATGAGCTACACCAAAAACCGCGGCTTTGTCGGGCTGAAGAACTACCTAGATGTTTTCACCCGCGATGAGCTGTTTGCTACCTTCCGCGTCAGCCTTTATTACATGGCGGGCGCCGTGGTGCAGATCGCCCTGGCGTTGTATTTCGCCACCATCCTCTCCTTCAAAACCAAGTTCACCGCCTTCTACAAGGGTGCTATGTTCTTCCCCTTCCTGATCAATGGTATCGCCATCGGCTTCATCTTTAAGTTCTTCTACACCCGCGGCCATGTGCTGGATACCACGCTGGGCTTCTTCGGCATTCCATTGGAAAGCCTGCCCTACTGGCTGCGTGACACGAGCGTGAACAACTGGTCGCTGGTGGCCACCTCCGTGTGGAAGTACATGGGTCAGAACATGGTGCTGTTCTCCGGCGCCATTATGAGCGTGGATACCACCCTCTACGAGGCTGCCGCCATCGACGGTGCCAATAAGTGGCATCAGTTCCGATATGTGATCCTGCCCAGCATTTCCACCGTGCTGACGCTGAACGTGATCCTGTCCATCACCGGCTCCCTCAGCGCCTTCGAGCCGCCCTACGTCATCGCCGCCATGGGTTCCAACGGCACCGCCACTTACTTCATCCAGATGCACCAAACGGCACACGTGCAGCACAAGGTCGGCCTGGCCTGCGCCATGGCTGTGGTGCTGGTGCTGATCATCTGCATCTGCACGCTGATCCAGAAGCTGATCTTCAAGTATGCGTTCCGCAATGCTGGCACGGATACCAAGCCTGCTAAGAAGGGAGTGCTGTAAAGATGGGTGTTGAACGTACACCGAAGGATTATTTCCTGAAATTCCTCAAGCACCTTTCGCTCATCATCACCTCCTTCGCCTGCCTGCTGCCGCTGGTCAGCTGCGTGTTTGCCGCCTTCAAAACCAAGGAGGAGTTCGGCCTCACCAGCAAGGTTGCCCCGCCGGAGAGCTGGCTCCACCTGGATAACTTCATCAATTTCTGGAATGATTCCGGCATTGGCCAGGGCTTCATCACCTCCATTGGCGTGATGCTGGTCACCATCCTCATCTCCGTGATGCTGGGCAGTATGCTGGCCTATGTGCTGGATCGCTTCACGTTCCGCGGCAATGCGCTGATCCGCCACGCCTTCACCCTGGCCAGCCTGATCCCCGGCCTGGCCATGCAGGTCACCATCTACAAAATGATGTCCAACCTGAACCTGGTGGACTCCCTGGTGGGCTATGTGATCATGATGGCTGGCACGGACGTGATCTCCATCTACATCCTGCTGCAGTATTTTGAAAACCTGCCCACCGCCCTGGACGAGAGCGCCATCATCGAGGGCTGCACCTACTACGGCGTTTTCTTCCGCATCCTGATGCCCCTTCTGCGTCCTGCCATGGTCACCTGCATGATCCTCAAGGGCGTGGGCATCTACAACGAATACTACAATGCCAACCTGTATCTGCAAAACAAGCAGAAGTACAAGACGGTCTCCACCGCCCTGTATACCTACCTGGGTCCCACCAAGTCCCAGTATGAGATCATCTGCGCGGGCGTGCTGATCTGCACCCTGCCCATCCTGATCATCTTCATTCTGTTCCAGAAGCAGATCTACAATGGCATGACCAACGGCGCTGTGAAGGGCTAAGCTTGACAAAAACAGCCAATACTGGTATGATCTACAAATATTGTATCACAAACACAAAGGAAGCGGAGGTTGATGAACTTTGAAAAACGTAACCATGAGGGACATCGCCACCGCTGTAGGCGTCAGCGTGGTCACAGTCTCCAAGGCGCTTTCGGGTGAAAGTGGCGTGAGCCAGGCGATGCGCGAGCGCATCATCCGCACCGCGGCCGACATGGGCTATGTGACCCCCAACAGCAAGCGCATCCAGACCGTGAAGGCGCTGGACATAGGCGTGCTGGTCCCCATGCGTTTCTTCAAGCCGGATTCCTATTACTCCATGCTCTCTCCCATGCTGGTGCAGGAATTGACCAACGCCGGTCACTTCTGCCTGCTGGAGACCCTGGACGAGGAAGCCGAGCGCAACCTGGAACTGCCCAACCTGATCCGCCGCCGCCACGTGGATGGCCTGATCCTGCTGGGCGAACCCAGCATGGAGTACGTCCGCGCCATCACCGCCCAGCCCACGCCCATTGTGTTCATGGACTTCTACGACGACCGCGCCAGCGCACCCGCCGTGGTGGGCGACAACACCTACGGTGCCTATCGCCTCACCAACCACCTCATCAAAAACGGCCACCGGGATATCGCCTATGTGGGTCGCACGTCCCTCACCAGCAGCATCATGGATCGCTTCCTGGGCTACTACCGCGCCATGCTGACCAACAATCTGCCTGTGCGCAGCGAATGGGTGCTGGACGACCGCGACGAACACGGCGAGGTCATTGCCCCGGAGTTCCCCGAGCAAATGCCCACCGCCTTCGTCTGCAACTGCGACGTAACAGCGCAGAAGCTCATCGAAAAGCTGTTGCAAAAGGGCTACCGCGTGCCGGAGGACATCTCCGTGACGGGTTTTGACGAATACCCCGCCACGCCCGCCTCCCTGCCATCCATTTCCTCCTTCCGCATCAATTACGAAACCATGCTCCGCTCCACCGTGCAGCTGATGATCGACTGCTGCTCCGGCCGGGGCGCGCTGCCCAGCCGCATGGTCATCGGCGGCCACCCCAAGTACAAGGAATCCGACGGCATCGTACCCATCCCATAACCATCAAGGGCTGCTGAAAAGCAGTCCTTTTCTTATTGACATTCACCCTTCTTGATAGTATCTTATTGCCAACCGCCAACGTTTCACAACTGAACAAATACAGGAGGTATCCCTTATGGAGATCTTTGTTACCGGCGGCACCGGCAATATCGGCCAGCACGTTACCCTTGCCCTGCTGGAGCGAGGCCGAGCGCGCCGGGGTGAAGAACTTCGTTTACACCTCTTCCATTGGACTGTTCCCAAGAAAGCGGACAATAGAAAAAAGACGCCTCCTGTTGTAGAATAGAAGCTCTGTGAGGGGCAGGGTATTAGCACTATTGCTATTATCCAGTTTTTTTGCAGAAATTCTTACGATTCGAGAAGAGATAATCTTTTGAGGGGAAAAATAAAACGAGCTCTCTGACGTCTGTCGGAAAGCTCGTTTTTGGAGTGGAGCATACCGGATTCGAACCGGTGACCTCTACAATGCGAATGTAGCGCGCTG
>CAMGIN010000065.1 GCA_946056135.1 uncultured bacterium
CCTGATAGATGGTGGAGGTCTTCAGAAGCTCGTCATGGGTGCCCATGGCGGAGATCTTGCCACCGTCCAGTACCACGATCAGGTCTGCGTCCTGGATAGAGGTGATGCGCTGGGCGATGATCAGCTTGGTGGTGTTGGGAATCTCTTCCCGGAAGGCCTTGCGGATCATGGCGTCGGTATGGGTGTCCACGGCGGAGGTGGAGTCATCCAGGATCAGGATCTGAGGCTTCTTCAGCAGGGCCCGGGCGATACACAGGCGCTGCTTCTGACCGCCGGAGACATTGGTGCCGCCCTGCTCGATGTGGGTGTCGTAGCCGTCAGGGAAGGTCTGGATAAACTCATCGGCGCAGGCCAGCTTACAGGCGTGGATCAGCTCCTCGTCCGTGGCGTCCGGATTGCCCCAACGCAGGTTTTCCTTGATGGTGCCGGAGAACAGCACGTTTTTCTGCAGCACCATGGAGACGGCGTTGCGCAAGGTGGTGATGTCATAGTCCCGGACGTTGATGCCGCCCACCCGGACAGTGCCTTCCGTGGCGTCATACAGCCGGGGGATCAGCTGTACCAGGGTGGATTTGCTGGAACCGGTGCTGCCCAAGATGCCCACGGTCATGCCGGATTCGATGTGCAGGTCGATGCCCTCCAGGGCGCTGCGGTCCGCGTTCTTGGAGTACCGGAAGGAAACGTTGTCGAAGTCGATGGAACCGTCGGGAACGGCGGTGACAGGAACCTTGGGGTTGTCCAGATCGGGGGTCTCCGTCAGGATTTCGGTGGTACGGCGCAGAGGCGCGCGGGTCATGGTCAGCATAACGAAAACCATGGACAGCATCATCAGGGAACTGAGGATCTGGATGGTATAGGTGAACATGGAGGTCAGCTGGCCGGTGGTCAGTCCTACGGCGATATCATTGCCGGACTGGACTACCATGGTGGCGCCCAGATAGGAGATGACAATGATGCAGGTGTAGACCGCCAGCTGCATCAGGGGGTTGTTGAAGGCCAGAGTCCGCTCGGCTTTGCAGAAGTCCTTGTAGATCTCTCCGGAGACGGTGGTGAACTTGTTTGTTTCCCGGTCTTCCCGGACGAAGGATTTCACTACTCGGATGCCGTGGAGATTCTCCTGAACTACGTTGTTCAGCTTGTCGTAGGTTTTGAAAACCCGGTCAAAGATGGGGTAGACGGTCTTCATCAGGATGTACAGGCCCAGACCCAGCAGGGGTAGCACCAGACAGTAGACGAGGCACAGCCGGGGGCTGATGGAGAAGGCATTGTAGGTAGCCAGGATCAGCATCATGGGACAGCGAATGGCCATACGGATCATCATCTGGAAAGCCATCTGGATGTTGGCCACGTCAGAGGTCAGACGGGTGACGATACTGGCGGTGGAATATTTGTCAATGTTGGAGAAGTCAAAGGTCTGCACATTGTAGTACATATCGTGGCGCAGGTTCCGGGCGAAACCGGTAGCGGCGTAGGACGCGAAGAAGGCCGACGCCACGCCGAAGGTCAGAGAAATCAGGGCGTACAGTACCAGAAGCAGGCCGTATTTGACCACGGCACTCATGTCGCTCATTTCCACACCATAGTCCACGATCTTGGCCAGGACCAGCGGGATCTTCACTTCCATATAGACCTCGCCGATCATACAGAGGGGACTTAACAGGGTTGCCCACTTGTATTCCCGGATACACCGGGCGAGTCGTTTTATCATTCGTTTGTTTCCTCCTTGTGATGGTGATTGCAGGGATTGCCCCCCATGTTGGAGATGGCCCGCTCCAGGAACGCCCGGAATTGCGCCTGTTCCTGCTCCGTAAACCCTTCCACCAGACGATGCTCGGTTTCCAGAATGTTCTGGTGCATGGTTTCCTGGCATTTCTGACCTTTAGGCAGGACATAGATCCGCTTGCATCGGCGGTCAAGTTCATCGGTGCGGAACTCAATAAAGCCCTTTTTCTCCAGCCGGGACAGCAGTCCGGAGACTGTGGGGTGGCTCAGGTGAAAGGCTTCCTCGATATCCCGGGAGCAGGGGGCGTCCGGATGATGGTCCAGATATCCCATGATGTGCCCCTGGGCAGCGGTCAATTCCATTTTTTCCAGAGCGACGGTCATTGCCTGATCGGTGCAGCAGTGGAGTGTGCGCAGGAGAGGACCGTAGTGCTTTTGCAGTGGGATCACCTCCAAAATAAAAATGTAGCTCGCTACCTAATATTCTAACATGGGAGATAAGGTTATGCAAGAGGTTTCCAAAAAGTTTACAATATTCTTCTGAAAAAAAGTTATGTAAACCTGCGGTATAACAAACAACCAGCACCGGAATTCCGGTGCTGGTGTGCTTACTGGGTTTGCAGAATTAGCCGTTGGCGCGCATCTGGGCGAAGCACTCGCTGCAGAACACGGGACGGTCGGACTTGGGCTGGAAGGGAACCTTGGCCTCACCGCCGCACCGGGCGCAGGTGGCAGTGAAGAACTCACGGGGACCGCGGGTGGCGTTCTTGCGAGCGTCACGGCAAGCCTTGCAGCGCTGGGGCTCGTTCTGGAAGCCGCGCTCTGCGTAGAACTCCTGCTCACCGGCGGTGAACACGAATTCATTGCCGCACTCTTTGCAAACTAAAGTCTTGTCTTCGTACATTGGAAAATACCTCTCTTCGGTTAGTTGTTGCCCCGTGAAATTCCTGGATAACGGTTATAACGCAGGGTCGGTTAATAAGGTGGCAAATACCGCCACAAGTCGGATTATACACAAATAGGGGCATTTTGTCAATCCTTTATGAAAAATTTTCCCCGCTTTTTTGGGCGTTTATGCAACTTTCCAGGGAGTGCAGGAATTCAGATGGAGAACTGGGTCTGCCCCTCGTAGGGAATGTGCAGATGTTCGTAAGCCAGGGTTGTGACGCAGCGGCCTCTGGGGGTTCGGGTCAGGAAGCCCAGCTGCATCAGGTAGGGTTCGTATACGTCCTCCAGAGTCACGGACTCCTCGCCGATGGTGGCGGCCAGGGTTTCCAGGCCCACAGGACCGCCGTTGTAATTCTGGATGATGGCGGTGAGCATCCGGCGGTCAATGTTGTCCAGGCCCAGCTTGTCCACCTCCAGCCGGCGCAGTGCCAGATCGGCAGCCTCCTTGGTGATGGTGCCGTCGCCCATGACCTCGGCGAAGTCCCGGACCCGCCGCAGGAAACGGTTGGCGATTCGCGGTGTACCCCGGCTCCGGGAGGCAATCTCCATGGCTCCTTCCGGCGCAATGGGCATTCCCAGAATCGTGGCGGAACGGGTGACGATCTTTGCCAGTTCCTCCGGGGTGTACAGCTCCAGCCGCAGGTTGACACCGAACCGGTCCCGGAGCGGTGCGGACAACTGCCCTGCCCGGGTGGTGGCGCCCACCAGGGTGAACTTGGGTAGGTCCAGGCGGATGGAGTTGGCGCTGGGCCCCTTGCCCACGATGATGTCGATGGCGAAATCTTCCATGGCGGGGTACAGGATTTCCTCCACCACCCGGTTCAGACGATGGATTTCGTCGATGAACAGGATGTCCCCGGGGTTCAGGTTGGTCAGCAGCGCCGCCAGGTCTCCGGGTTTTTCAATGGCGGGGCCGGAGGTGATGCGGATGTTGACACCCATTTCGTTGGCGATGACTCCGGCCAACGTGGTTTTGCCCAGGCCGGGCGGGCCGTAGAGCAGGGTGTGGTCCAGGGGCTCATTCCTCCGCCGGGCGGCCTCAATGTAGATGGAAAGGTTCCCCTTGGCCTTCTCCTGGCCGGTATAGTCGGAAAGCAGCTTGGGCCGCAGACCGATCTCTCCTGCGTCCTGGGGTGCGAAAGTGGGAGAGATAATGGGAGCGGTGTCCATTTCTTGTGAAAATTCAAGACTCATAGGTATACCTCCAATGAGGAGAAATGTAAATAATGCTGAATGCGAAAGGGAAGCAACTTCCATTCATCATTCATCATTCAGCATTTTATTTCATGACCATGGCCCGCAATGCGTAGCGGACCATTTCTTCGGTGCTGGCATTGGGGTCCACGCCCTTCAATGCAGCGCTGATTTCAGCGGGAGAGTAACCCAGCTCCTGCAAAGCTGCGTTGGCCAAGGCTGCGGCACTGCCGTTCTGGGTAGGAGCTGCGGGGGTGGGGCCGGAGAAGTCCAGCTCCATGCTGCCGCCGCCGATCTTGTCCTTCAATTCCAGGATGATCCGCTGGGCGATTTTCTTGCCCACCCCCTGGGCGGCGGTGAGCATTTTTTCGTCCCCTGTCATGACTGCCAGGGTGAAATTCTGGGGGCCTCCGGCGGAGAGGATTGCCATAGCCGCCTTGGGGCCAACCCCGTTGACGGAGGTCAGCAGCTCATAACAGCGCTGTTCCTCCCGGCTGATAAAGCCGTACAGGTCGAAAGCGTCCTCACGGATGGATTCGGTGATATACAGCCTGGCAGTCTGGTTTAATTTCAGCTGTCCGGCGGTATAGGCAGTGACATGGCATCCATAGCCCACGCCGCCGCAGTCAATAACAGCCAGCCCAGGCTCAAGGATGGCAACTGTGCCGGAAACGTAGTATAGCATATGCAAAACTCCAATTTGTTGAAGATAAGGGATATCTTATATCTTTCCGTGCTGTGCGAGAAGGGAAGTGCTTGTTCTCGCGTGGCACAGGGCGATGGCGATGGCATCGGCGGCATCGTCGGGCTTTGGCAGGGCCTGCAGGTGGAGCAGCCGCCGGGTCATGTCCTGGACCTGATGCTTGGTGGCGTTGCCGTAGCCTACCACGGACTGTTTGACCTGCATGGGCTTGTACTCGGAGACGGGAATCCCGGCCTGTTGAATGGCCAGCAGGATGACCCCACGGCTCTGAGCCACGTTGATACCGGTGGTGACGTTGTGGCCGAAGAACAGTTCCTCAATGGCCACGGCTTCCGGTTGGGTAGTCTGCAGAAGCTGCACCATGTCGTTGTAGATCACTTCCAACCGCCAGGAAAAATCCGTATTGGGCGGCGTGGTGATGGCACCGCAGTTCAGCAGGCGGTATTGGCCACGCTGGGCGTCAATCAGGCCGAAGCCTGTGATGCCGTAGCCGGGGTCGATGCCCAGGATCCGCATTACCGGCCTCCCCGGGCGATGCTCAGGACCTGCATTGCCACCAGCAGAAGAAACAGTACCAATCCGATCCGGGCGCCCCAGACCTGCCAGCCGGGTCGGGAGACGTAGCCTTCCTGCTTCAGCTCCTGACCGGGCTGTTCGGTTTCGTTGGTATTCTCCATGTAATTCACCTCTGCTCCCTATGATAGCACATTTGTTTCTATTTTCCTAGTCAGATTTTCGAAAAAGGAAAACGGAAATTTTCGAAAAAGGTAAACGGAAATCGGGAAAATGCCATATAGGCAGGGTTTGACAGGATGGGTATGGAATAGTATAATGAAAATAGCTTACTGGTTGAACGGTAAATGATCGTTTACAGCAGCACCCACTGTAGGGGAGGGGCATTGACCCTCCCGCCAGCTGAAGGTTTTTGAGCGGTCAAACCTGCCGCTTTTTGTGAAAACCAGCACTGGATGCAACCTATTTCACGCTCTGTTTCGTTACACAGCGGGAGGGTCAATGACCCTCCCCTACAGTGGGTATGCACATAAACGATCATTTATAGCGTGTAATTGTGGCGCGGCGGAATCGTTACTATTTTTCCATTTTCAATTTTATTCTCCCAGGGGGTGTCAGACTTGAAGGCCCAATTTATCGGTGCGACCCATGAGGTCACCGGCAGCTGTACATTATTGGAAGTCGGTGGACGGTATTATCTGGTGGACTGCGGCATGGAGCAGGGGGTGGACGTGTTCCAGAATGTGCCTCTGCCGATACCGGCGGGGCAGATCGAAGCGGTGTTCCTGACCCATGCCCATATTGACCACTCCGGTATGCTGCCCAAGCTGTGCAAGGACGGCTTCTCCGGGCCGATCTTTGCCACGGAGGCCACCTGCAATCTTTGCAGCATCATGCTCCGGGACTCCGCCCACATCCAGGAGTCCGAGGTTCAGTGGCAAAACCGCAAAGCCGAGCGGGCCGGGGAACCGCTGCTGGAGCCTACCTATACCGTCAATGACGCCCTGGCGGCCATCAAGCTGCTGCGGCCCTGCAGCTATGGCGAACCGCTCCATGTAGCGGAGGGGATTGTCATGCGCATGACGGACATCGGCCACCTCTTAGGCTCTGCCGCCATTGAGCTGTGGCTGACAGAGTCGGATCAGACCCGGAAGATTGTCTTCAGCGGCGACGTGGGAAATACCAACCAGCCCATCATACGGGACCCCCAAACGGTGGAGGAAGCGGACTACCTGGTCATCGAGTCTACCTACGGTGACCGGCTCCACGAAAAGGATCGGGGAGATGTGGTGGAGGAGCTGGCGCGGTACATCCAGCGGGCCCTGGACCGGGGCGGCAACCTGGTGATACCCTCTTTTGCGGTGGGACGTACCCAGGAAATGCTTTACGCCATCCGGGAGATCAAGCAGCGGGGGCTGGTAAAGGGTCACGATGGCTTCCCGGTGTATGTGGATTCCCCCCTGGCGGTGGAGGCCACCGGAATTTTCCTTCAGTGCGATGAATCCTATTTTGACCAGGAGACTTTGGCAGTTCTGAAGCAGGGAATCAATCCCATTTGGTTTGAGGATATCCGTTTGTCGGCGACCTCTGAGGACTCGAAGTTGATTAACGTTGACCCCGTGCCTAAGGTGATTCTGTCCGCCAGCGGTATGTGCGAGGCGGGACGAATCCGGCATCACTTGAAGCACAATCTGTGGCGGGAAGAGAGTATCATCCTGTTTGTTGGCTATCAGGCGGAAGGCTCTCTGGGCAATCGGCTTCAGAACGGCGTCAAATCCGTGAAGCTCTTCGGGGAGGACATTGCCGTCTGCGCTGAGATCGCCACCCTCCACGGCACCTCCGGCCATGCGGATAAGGAAGGGCTGCTGAACTGGCTGGGCGGTTTCCGGGAAAAGCCGAAGCAGGTTTTCGTCAACCACGGCGACGATGCCAGCTGTGAAGCCTTCCGGGGCACCCTTGTCTCCCTGGGCTACCGGGCGGAGGCGCCCTACAGCGGCACGGAGTACGATCTTCTCACCGGCTCCATGACAGCTTACACCGAAGGCAAAAGGATTGACCGTGTGGAGGCCTTCAAGGGCAGCCAACGGGCCAAGCAGGTGTACACCGAGCTGGTGTCCGCAGCGGAGGAGCTGCTGGCTCTGGTCAAAACCCGCAGGGGCAAGACCAACAAGGAAAACGCCAAGCTGACAGCCCAGATCCGCAGCCTGATCGAGAAGTGGAAAGAGTAAGAATAGTGTGGAGTTTGGAATCTGGAGTGTGGAGTTATGAGAGTGGAGAGTTGAGAGTGAAGAGCGTAGTTACATCTTTGCGGGCTTAAGGATCATCTGCTTCCTGGCATCATAATAAAAGAGTGCTGCCATCCTGGGATTAATCCATGGATGGCAGCGCCTTTTTATGTGAACTTTTGGGTTTGCGGTTTTATCAGAAGACAGATCCTTGGGTAGTGGTACTCAGAGAATAACTCCACGCTCCACTCTCTACACTCCACACTTCCAACATCTCACTGCTTTAGGCTGTATTTCTTTGCGTAGAGCTTATACTGTTCGCCGAAATCCTCGTTTTCCACTCTGGCGGAGCGGAGGGCTTCATGGGTGTTCATGTCGTGATGGGCCATGTCTACCACGCACCCTGCGATGTTGGAGCAGTGGTCGCCAACCCGCTCCAGGGCGGTCAGCAGATCGGACCAGACAAAGCCCGTTTCAATGCTACAGCTGCCCTGCTGCAGCCGGAGAATGTGGTGAACCCGAAGTTTTTCCTTCAGGTCATCCACCACTTGCTCCAGGGGCTCCACCCGGTAGGCCATTTCCAGGTTATTTTCCCCAAAGGCCCGGAAGGACAGCTCCACGATTTCGTCCACTGCCCGGAGGAGCACGGACAGCTCATGCTTTGCGGCGTCAGAGAGACTGAGATTTTTCTCCTGAAGCTCTTCGGCGGATTCCACCAGATTCAGGGCGTGGTCGCCAATGCGCTCGAAGTCGTTCAGGGCTTTCAGCAGCATGGCAGCCTCGCTGCTGTCCGCTTCGCTGATCTGCAGGGCGCTGAGTTTCACCAGATAGGTGCCCAGGATGTCCTCGTAGTGGTCAGTCCGGTTCTCATCCTCCCGCACGGTCTGGCACAGCTCCGGAGAATAGTTCAGCAGGGCCTTGGCACCGCAGTGCAGAGCCTCGGCAGCGACGTCAGCCATCTCCCGGGTGAGGGTGCGGCAGCGCTCCAGGGCGATGGAGGGGGTGGTCAGCAGGCGCTCGTCCAGCTCGGTGACGGCCTCCGGCTCCCTGGCATCGGGAATGATCTTGCACACCAGCTTCTCCAGCAGAGAGCCGGAGGGCAGCAGCATGGCGGTGCAGATCAGGTTGAAGGCGGTGTGGCACACGGAAATTCCCAGGTAGGAGGCGCTTTCTCCCAGAATGGCCGGGGAGAACAGGGTACTGATCAGCATAAACAGGATCAGGCAGACCGTGGTGCCGATGACGTTGAACATCAGATGCACAATGGCAGCCCGTTTCGCGTTCTTCGTAGCGCCTACGGAGGACAGCATGGCGGTGACGCAGGTGCCGATGTTCTGGCCCATGATGATGGGAATGGCGGCGGCGTAGGTCACCTGCCCGGTGGCGGACAGGGCCTGCAGGATGCCCACGGAGGCGGAGGAGGACTGGATGATGGCCGTCAGCACGGCACCGGCCAGAGTGCCCAGAATGGGATTGGTGAACAGCAGGAACAGCTGCTGGAACTGGGGCACATCCTTCAGACCCTTCACCGCGCCGGACATGGTCTCCATGCCGAACATCAGCGTGGCGAAGCCCAGCAGGATCAGGCCGGTGTCCTTCTTCTTGCTGCCCTTGATAAACATGTAGTAGACGATGCCCACCAGCGCCAGCACAGGCGTGAAGGAGCTGGGCTTCAGCAGGCGGACAAACAGGCTGTTGCCTTCAATGCCGCTGAGGGAGAGAATCCAGGCGGTGACGGTGGT
>CAMGIN010000066.1 GCA_946056135.1 uncultured bacterium
AATGCAAATAGATTTCTTGATTGCCTGGAGAAAACGTTCCTTTCTCGCTTCTTTCCATTTTATCCCCGGAGGGGATACCTTCATTTTGCATTCTGCATTCAGCATTTTGCATTCGAAGATAAACGATCATTTACATTTCCACGATCCGCTATGCCGGAATACGGTTTTCCCTATCGGATCTCCAGCAGGGCCAGCAGTTCCTCCTTGGACATGCTGAGAATGCCGCCCTCACCGCCGCCGGAAATGGTGTCCATCAGGGCAGCCTTTTTGTCCTGAAGGTCCAGGATCTGCTCCTCGATGGTGTCCTTGGCAATGAGCTTGTAGACCTGGACATTCGCCTGCTGACCAATGCGGTGGGCCCGGTCCGTAGCCTGGTCCTGAGCCGCCAGGTTCCACCAGGGATCGAAGTGGATCACCACATCCGCCGCCGTCAGGTTCAGGCCCGTTCCGCCGGCTTTCAGGGAGATCAGGAACACCGAAGCCTGACCCGCGTTGAAGTCCTTCACTAGCCTGGCCCGCTTCTCCTTGGGGGTGGACCCTTGCAGGGTGAAGCTGGTAATGTGCAGCTTGTCCAGGCGCTCCCGGATCCGGTCCAGCATGGAGGTAAACTGGGAGAACAAAAGGATCTGATGGCCGTTCTCCACCATGGCCTCGCACAGCTCCATGCAGGCATCCAGCTTGCTGGCAGGACCGTCATAGTTTTCAAAGCATAGGTTGGGATCGCAGCAGATCTGCCGCAGCCGGGTCAGGGCCGCCAGAATCTGCAATTTCCCCTGCTCCGCCCCCAGATCCTCCCGCACCGCCTGGACGCAGGCGAAGTAGGTCTTCCGCTCCGTCTCGGACAGTTGGATCCGGCGGACATGCTCCTCCTTCGGCGGCAGCTCCTTCAGCACATCCTTCTTCAGCCGCCGCAGCAGGAAGGGCTGCACCAGCCGCCGAAGCTGCTCCGAAGCTTCGGGATTTTTACTCTTCACAATGGGCTTTTCCAGCTTCTCCCGGAAGGTGTTCTGGGAGAACAGATAGCCGCTCATCAGGAAATCGAACAGGTTCCAAAGCTCGCTGAGCCGGTTCTCCACCGGGGTGCCGGTGAGGACGAACCGCTGGCGGCAGGAAATCCGCTTTGCCGCCTTGGAGGCCAGGGTGGACTGATTCTTGATATGCTGGGCCTCATCCAGAATGCAGGCGTAGAACTCCAGGGTCTCATAGTCCAGAATGTCCTGGCGCAACAGCTCATAGGAGGTCACCCAGACATCTGCTTCCCCACCCTCTGCGCGCAAGGCTTTCCGCTCCGCCGCGATGCCCAGAATCAGGCGGAAGGACAGCTGGGGAGCAAACTTTTGCAGCTCCTCACCCCAGTTCAGAATCAACGATGTAGGGCAGACCACCAGACTGGGATGGCCCACCGTACTGTTCGGTACTGTTGCCAGGTAGGCAATGACCTGGATTGTCTTGCCCAGGCCCATTTCGTCCGCCAGGATGCCGCCGAAGCCGTAGCTTTCCAGAGTCTTCAGCCACTGAAAGCCGGTTCTCTGGTAGGGGCGCAGAATCCCCTCCAGATTGGGCGGCAGGGTATAATCACTCTCCGAAACGGATTTGAAATTGCGGATCATGCTGCGCAGCTGCTTGTCCCGTTTGACCTGGATTCCCTCACTGTCAGACAGCAGGTTGTCCAGATACAGCCCCCGGAAAGCCGGGACCTGAATCGCGTCCTTCCCGGAAAGCTCCCGCTTGGACAGCTGGAGCATGTGAGTCATCTCCGCCAGCTTTTCATAGGGGGTGGAGCCGTCCAGGGTCAGGTATCGGCCGTCGGGCAGGCGATGGTACTTCCTGCGCAGCAACAGGCTCTGGTACAGCGCCGACAGCTCCTCCCGGGGGAAGCCGCCGGTGTCCATGGACAGCGTCAGCAGCCCATCGGACATGGAAAGACCCACGCCTACGGAGCCGCTCTGAATCCGCTTGCTCCTCAGGCGGTCACTGACGTATACCTCGCCGTACTGGCGGAAGCTGTCCAGGGTCTCCGTCAGGAAGGAATAGACGGCATTCTCCCCTTCCAGCGTGTAGTGACCGCCCTCGCCTTGGAAATAGCGCTGGGCCAGCAGCTCGGCATCGTTTTCCGCCTTCACATTCCGCTTGACGCTCTGCCCTTCCCCGGCGTGTCCATCAGGGGAAAGCTCCGCATCCCCGTAACGGAAGGTCAGCTTCAGCAGGAGCGTGTCCTGCGAGATATCAAAGTAGAAGCAAGGCGTGCATTCCTCCGGAAGGTACGCCTCCAGCAGCTGGTCCGGATCCTCCACCTCCACCAGGTCCTGGATCTGGGGCAGCACGCAGCCGCAGAAGGCAGGCATATCCTGATAGGAAAGCTGCATTTTCTCGTTATCCTGCTCCAGCAGCGGATAAACCTTATCTTGGAATTCCCTGCTGCACCGCAGGAGCACATGATCGCTAAGGGCGTACAGGCTCCGTTTGCTGCCGAAAAAGCGGTATTCCTCCAGACCGGTGATCTCCAAACCGGCGTAGTTCTCCTGCTTTTCCAGTCGAACGCCCACCTGGGGGTCTTGGGTCAGGAAGCGGATCGGTCCGTACTCCCCTGCGTCCACCGGCTCGTCAGACAGCAGATCAAACCAGCGGTCAAAGGAATCGCCGGTCAGGGTGATTTCATTTTTATTGTAGTCCGGCGGCGCATAATTCTGGGAATAGCTGCGCTGCCGCAGGGAACGGAACTGCCCGTATTCGTTCATCATCAGTTCGATGAGCTTCTGGGACCGGGAATCGAACTGCCCGATGCTGTGGTCCAGGGTCAGGTTCTTGCCATAGGCGACGGTTTTGCACTGATCCACATTGTTCAGGAAATCCCGGATGTTTTTCACCACATAGAGCTTTTCCCGACCCACCCGGAAGGAAAAGGAGGGATAATCTTTCCAGTCCATCCCGACATCCAAAAGCTGGGGAACCAACCGAACCTGGCCCTCCGGGGAAGCGCTTTGCCGCTGTCCCTTCTCCAGATAGCGCTTCAGCAGCATCTGTGCGTTCCAGTCACTGGTAAATTTTGTCTGTTTCGGCGGATCCAGCACATAGGCGATCATGGCGGCAGCCACATGCTTGCACCGCCCCATGCTCCGGAACCAGGGGCAGGAGCAGCCAATCTGCAGATAGCCCCCGTCCAGCTCCTGAAAATGCACCGCATAGTCATCGCTGCCGCGGACGGTGCATTCTACCCGCTCCGCTCCGTCCTTGGTTGTACAATACAGCCCGATCACCCGTTTTTGACGGTAGTAATTCATTCCCCGGTTATAGTCTACGGAAGGAAAGATCCCCTGCACCTGTTTCAAATTCAGTTTCATGCCGTTTTCTCCTTGCTTCTTTTTTTCAGTATACCATACCGTGAAAAGAAATGAAAGTGTTTCTCAGTCAGACGCTTTGTTTCCATGCTCCGCTTCCAAAGGGGCCAGCAACCGGTTCAAATAGTTCAACACCCGCTTTTTGTCCCCCGACCAGGCCGGGGCTACCAGATCCCGCTTGGCACCGTCCCCGGTGATCCGGTGTACCGTCACATCCGCCGGGACCTCCCGCAGGCAATGCTTGAGGTAGTCCCCGTATTCCTCCAGGGTCAGGCACGGAAACTGCCCCGCCAGATAGTCCTTTTCCAGATCCGTGCCCTTCAGCACATGGAGCAGATGAAATTTCAGTCCATCCGTTCCCGCCGCCACCGCAAAGCGAGTGGTTTCGGCGCACATCTGGGCCGTCTCCCCCGGCAGCCCCAGGATCACATGGGTCACAACCTCCAGCCCTGCATCCTTCAGCCGGTTCACCCCATCCAGGTAAACGCTGTTTTCATAGCCCCGTCGGATGTAGGCAATGGAGCTTTCATGGATTGTCTGAAGTCCCAGTTCCACCGAAATGGGCTTGACCCGGTTCAGCTCCTCCAGAAGGGCCACAATCTCCGGCTGCAGGCAGTCCGGCCTTGTCCCGATGGCGAGGCCCACAATGTCCTCCGGCTCCATAGCCTGGGTGTAGAGCTGCCGCAGCCGCTCCACCGGGGCATAGGTGTTGGTATAGGCCTGGAAATAGGCAATATATTTTCCATCCCGGTTCTTGTCCCGGACCAGGGCTTTTGCCTGCTCCAGCTGCTGCCGGACACCGGGGCCCACCCCAGCCGCGAAAGCGCCGCTGCCGTCCCCGGAGCAGAAGACGCAGCCCCGGGTGTCCAATGTTCCATCCCGGTTGGGACAGGTAAAGCCGCCGTCAATCGCCAGCTTGTACACCTTACAGCCATATTTCTCCCGGTAATACTGATTTACCCTTCGGTACATTCGGATTCACCGCCTTTTCTCTCCAGTATAACCGCAAACCGTACCCGACGCAACCGGTTTTTGGGGGAATCGACGGTTTTCGGGTTTCCTTTCCGCACACTGCCTTTCTCCCAAAGAAAAACACCGTTGGAATGTTCCAGCGATGTTTTTTTATGAGAGCGTTATACGGATATCCAAGGAAAAGTTGACACTTATCCGAAATGGCTGTTTTCATTGGATATCAGTATTCCTTTTTGTAGCTATTCAGTCGTGGCAGAGATTTGGGTGTAAATGATCGTTTATCGCACCAAAGCCTCTCCCTATGGGAGAGGTGGCCCGGCGAATGCCGGGTCGGAGAGGGCCTTCGTATCCCCTCTCAGTCACGCCTTCGGCGTGCCAGCTCTCCCAAAGGGAGAGCCTTGGGTTGCGCAGATAAACGATCATTTATATGAGAAATCCGGGATGCGACTGAATTGTTATGGATTTATTATACCACAGAAAATCCCCTGTTGTAAACTTGCCTTATGTGCCTTTTTCCGTTATACTGTTCTCAAAACCACCAAGGAGAGAAAGACATGGGAACATTTGCGGTAATCGACACGGAAACCAACTGGGTGGATCAGGTCATGTCCATCGGCTGCTGTATCGCGGACAGCGATACCTTTGCTCTGAAAGCCATGCAGTATTCCATTTTGACCCCGGAATGCCAGATCGGCGGCATGTATGAGCGTGTTTTGTTTCTAGACACGCCGGTGAAACCGGTTCTCTGCACCCGGCGGGAGGCCATGCAGGCACTGCTCCGCTGGTTTTCTCAACATGGGGTCACTTCCCTGTATGCCTACAACGCCCGCTTCGACCGAAACCACCTGCCGGAGCTGGCTGGGCTGGGTTGGTACGATATCATGCGCCTGGCGGCCTACCGGCAGTACAACCCCAGGATTCCCGCCTGCGCCGACTGCTGTTCCACCGGACGGCTGAAGCGGGACTACGGCGTGGAGTCCATACTCCGGCTGCTGTCCGGCAACCGGGGCTACCGGGAAACCCACAACGCCCTCTATGACGCCCTGGACGAGCTGGAGATCATGCGGCTGCTGGGGCATCGGCCTGAAACGTACATCCCGCTTTGACGGAAACCGTCAGCCCATCTGAAACAGCTGTCCTTCCAGGAACGCCGTGATCGTCTGGGGCAGACCGGTCCTGCCGCAGATTTTGTTTTCCACATCCCATTGGCTCTCCCCATGGCGGGCAGCAAATAAGCGCATGCTTTCTCCTTATCCAGCCGCAGCCGGGAGATACCGCCGGAAAAAAACCGGACTGCGGTTATCTCCGTCGAACAGATTGTTGTACTGCGCCATGGAATACCGGCTCAGCCACTGAGCCTCCTCCCCTGCCGCGTCCTCCAATGGCAGGAAGGTCTGCTGACTCACTGAATAATACCCCAGGGCGTTGACCGCAGGGACGGCCTCCTCCAGGTCCTTCAGGAATCGGTAATACGGCGGCAGCTCCAAGCCCGCTGCTTCCAACAGATAGCGGCCCAGATAATTCAGGCTGGCACACTCCACGGTCTGCTCCTGGAGGTCGTAATTGGCCCAGAGGAAGAATGGCACTTGATATTGAAGCATTTGTTCCGGCAGCGTTTCAAACGCTCCGCCGTGGACTTCCTGAAAAAATTCCTCTTCCACCTTCGGGAAATGGTCGCCAAAGAAGAGAACTATCGTATCCTCCGGAAAGTCTGCCAATTCCGTCAGCAGGTATTCCACCGCTTTGTCACTTTCGTGCAGCAGCGTCAGATACTGCTCTGCCATAGGATACTCCTGCGCATAGCCCTCCAGATAAATGGTCTGCGCATAGTTGTCGCCGGTGTAGATGTAGTCGCCGTGGTTCTGCATGGTGATGCCGAACAGGAACAGGGGCTGCTCCGAGGGCTCCGCCAGCCTTTCCAGCACATACGCATACATTTCCCGGTCGCTGACGTACTCCCGAAGCAGATTTTCCCAGGGATAGGCATCGGAGAAGGTACTTTCGCTGAAGCCGAAGCTGGGATAGACCGCCGTCCGGTTCCAGCCGCTGGCATCGTAGGGATGGGTGGCAAGGGTCCGGTAACCATAGCTGGCCATAAGCCAGGGCAGGCTGTAGAGGTTCCCGGTAATATACTGCTGATAGGGCACAGAGCCCTCCGGAAGATAGGCCATGGAGCTTCCGGTCAGAAACTCAAACTCCGAATTGGCCGTAGTGCCGCCGAAGATGGAAACCAGGGCGTGCCCCCGGATGGTATTCTCCCGCAGAGCGTCCACAAAGGGCGTCACCGGCTGGTTGGTCCGAAGCTCGCTGCCCAGCACCTTGAAGTCCGCGAAGGACTCGTTCATAATCACCACAATGTTGGGCTGGGACTTCCCCTCTGCGGAGGCTGTCGGGGCATCATAGTCCAAGGCCAGCGCCTCCACCGCCTTCGAAGAATAGTCCTCCGGCTTCCGAACGATGCTGTCCCGGAGGCCAGTGAAGAAATTCAGGAAATAACCGTTATCGGTCGTGCCCTGATTGCTCCAGTTCTTGGTCCGAACATCCCCGGTGTTGCCGTACAGCAGTACCGCGCACAGCACCGTTGCTGCTGCGGCAGCCAGCCGGAACCAGCGCTTAGGCAGCAGCCGATCCGCCGGAGGCAGGGCGTGGAGGCAGAACATCATCCACAGCCACAGCAGCCAACTGTACAGCATTTCGGGTTGGATCCGGAAGGCATACTGATCCACCACGTTCAGGGCGGTTTGGACGGACAGGAAATCCAGGGGCTTCAGCTCATTGCCTCGGAACTGAAACAGGAACGCGTTCACCGTCGCCATGACCAGCAGCAGCCCGGAGGCCACCGCCACGGCTGGCTTGATCTCCCCGGTGACGGTCAGGCAGATGCCATAGACCACCGCCACACACACAAAGTTCATGACGATCCGGAAATGTCCAAGGATCAGGTAGCTTTCCTCGGAAACCATCAGGGAGGGGAACACACAAGAGGCCACAATGCACACGATTCCCCACACGCCGTTCACCAGGAACCGGGCCACCGGATGCCTGAGCCGAAGCTTTATAAATCCGGTTGCCAGGAACAGCACCGCAAACAGCAGGCCTATCTTCCAGGAGTACCAGATGGCACACACCGCGAAGGCCGTCCCGCCGAAAACAGCACCGGCAAGGCCACCCCGCTTGTCAAAATAAACAGGAAAAGAGGTATTCATTTTCATAGAACAGCATTTGATTTCAAGTGTAACACCGCAACTGTTTCTCCGCCCCGTCAACCGGTTTTCCCGCTGGCAGGGCGGACAGTTCGAAATCAGTTTTTCAAGCTTTGCAGCGGCGCCGGAATTCTGCCGCCTCTGGCAATGAAATCTTCACTGGACTTGTCGTGAACCGGCATCACCGGGGCGCTGCCCAGCAGGCCGCCCATTTCCACCCGGTCTCCTACCGTCTTGCCCGGTGCGGGAATGATGCGTACGGCGGTGGTCTTGGAGTTGACCATGCCGATGGCAGCCTCATCCGCGATGATGGCAGAGATGGTAGCAGCGGAGGTGTCCCCAGGCACCGCAATCATGTCCAGACCCACACTGCACACGCAGGTCATGGCTTCCAGCTTGTCCAGCACCAGAGTGCCGGATTCCGCGGCGGCAATCATGCCCTCGTCCTCGGACACGGGAATAAACGCGCCGGACAGGCCGCCCACATGGTTGGAGGCCATGACGCCGCCCTTCTTCACCGCGTCGTTCAGCAATGCCAGGGCCGCCGTGGTGCCGTGGGTGCCGCAGACCTCCAGGCCCATTTCTTCCAAAATCCGGGCCACGCTGTCCCCCACCGCCGGGGTGGGGGCGAGGCTCAAATCCACAATGCCGAAGGGGATGCCCAGCCGCCGGGAAGCCTCCTGGCCCACCAGCTGACCCATGCGGGTAATCTGGAAAGCGGTCTTTTTGACGGTCTCCGCCACCACGTCAAAGGGCTGCCCCTTGACGCTCTGCAGGGCATGGAACACCACGCCGGGTCCGGAAACGCCCACATTCAGCACGCACTCCGGCTCTCCCACGCCGTGGAAAGCCCCCGCCATGAAGGGGTTGTCCTCCACCGCGTTGGCAAAGACCACCACCTTCGCGCAGCCCAGGCCATCGTCGTCAGCGGTCAGCTCCGCGGTCTTTTTGACGATCTGGCCCATCTCCGCCACGGCATCCATATTGATGCCGGCCTTGGTGGATCCCACGTTGACGCTGGCACAGACCCGCTCCGTTTCCCGCATTGCTTCGGGGATGGAGCGGATCAGCTTCCAGTCGCTTACCGTACAGCCCTTCTGCACCAGGGCAGAGAAGCCGCCGATGAAGTTGACCCCACATGTTTTCGCAGCGGCATCCAGGGTCTTGGCAACCTCCACATAGGAGTCCGCCTCGCAGGAACCTGCCACAATGGCGATGGGCGTGACGGAAATCCGCTTGTTAACGATGGGAATGCCAAATTCCTTCTCAATATCCTCGCCCACCTTCACCAGATTCCTGGCGCAGCGGGTGATCTTCTCATAAATCTTGTCACAGCAGGTTTTCAGATCCGGGTCGCAGCAGTCCAAGAGGCTGATGCCCATGGTGATGGTCCGGATGTCCAGGTGCCGCTTGTCGATCATATCCTGGGTAGCCAGGATGTCCTTCTGATTCAGCATGGCGTCACCTCAGATCCGGTGCATGGCCTCGAAGATGTCCTCCCGCTGTACGCGGATGGACAGGCCCATTTCC
>CAMGIN010000067.1 GCA_946056135.1 uncultured bacterium
CGTAAAAATACTTCTTCTTGCTCTCGTACATTCTAAGTTACCTCCAAATTAGTCCTGGGTCCAGGCTTCAGGCTTCTGGGCAGCGTGGGGATGCTCAGCGCCCTTGTACAGGTGCAGACGGGTCAGTGCGCTCTTGCCCAGGGTGTTCTTGGGCAGCATACCCTTGACGGCCAGCTCCATGGCGTAGTCGCTGCGCTGGGCCATCATGTCCCGGGCCTTGGTCTCCTTCAGACCGCCGATCCAGCCGGACACACGGTAGTAGGTCTTCTGCTCGGGCTTCTTGCCGGTCAGAATGGCCTTGTCGGTGTTGATGATGATGACGTTGTCGCCGCAGTCAACATTGGGAGTGAAGTCAGACTTGTGCTTGCCGCGCAGCAGGTTAGCGGCAGCCACAGCGGTACGGCCCAGGGGCTTGCCAGCGGCGTCGATAACATACCACTTGCGCTCCAGGGTCTCCTTCTTCAGCAGAGTAGTGGACATTATGATTTCCTCCAATTGGATTAAAATATTATTTTGACAAATTTGTACGCTTGCGCTACAATGTCTTCAAAACGCTTTCATTTTATACCATAGAAAAAAGCAAATGTCAACCTCATATTTGAGAATTTTTATGAAATACGGAATAAACTCTGAAATGCTCTTAAATGCGCTTGAATGCTCCTGTTTTCTCACATGCCAATTTTACTGTTTTACGGAGGAAATCCAACTATGCAAAAGCTTATGGGCCTGGTTCGCCGCTGCGTGGACGACTACAATATGATTGAAGCCGGGGACAGGATCGCCGTGGGGGTTTCCGGCGGTAAGGACTCCCTGGCGCTGCTGGTACTGCTGGCGGGGCTGCGGGAATACTTCAACAAGCCCTACGAACTGGAGGCCGTCACCATCGACATGGGACTGGGAATGGACTACAGCGACGTGGAAGCCCTCTGCAAGGAGTGGAACGTGCCCTATACCATCGTGAAGACCGAGATCGCGCCCATCATCTTCGACTACCGTAAAGAGAAGAATCCCTGCTCCATGTGCGCCAAAATGCGCCGGGGCGCGCTGAACCAAGCCATCCTGGACAAGGGCTTCAACAAGCTGGCCCTGGGGCACCACTATGACGACGCGGTGGAGACCTTCCTCATGTCCCTGCTGTTCGAGGGGAGGATCAGCTGCTTCCAGCCGGTGACCAACCTGGACCGCACCGGCATCGTCCAGATCCGGCCCATGCTCTACATCCATGAGAAGACTGTGGACAACTTCGCCGCCCGGATGGCGCTGCCGGTGATCGCCAACCGCTGCCCTGTGGACAAGGCCACCAAGCGGGAGGAGGTCAAGCAGTTGATTTTCGACCTGAGCAAGACCTATCCCGACCTGAAGGAACGGATTTTCGGGGCCATGCAGCGCTACCCTCTGCCGGAATGGGAGCCGAAGGGGCGGTACAAACGGCCGAAAGACTTGGATAATTGAAAATGGAAAATTATGTTCTTTTGTTCCTTGAACAGTTAACGATTAAGTAAACGCTCAACCACACGTACCTTGGCGGAATAAATTGCGGGGCTCCGGATGGAGCCCCGTCTATCGTAGTGCGCCCGGCTTGGGCAAAATCTAAAGGGTGAAAGCCCCGAACCCGCATAGTTGCGTCGGTTTACAAAGCCTGCTAATATCCATGGACTCCGCATCCATAACGAAAGCGCCTTTATTACGTTCCTCATTCATGCTGGTATTGTAACCGGAAGCTCCCAGTTCTTCTGCAATGACCGGAATCATGTTTTTAATAAAGGTGTCATTCACCTTGCCCAGTTCCAGAGCCTGCTTGCTGTATTTTCTGGAAAAGCTCAGAACTTTTTGAAATAATAGAGCTTGAAGCACAGGCAGATGACAGCCGTGGCAAAGACGCAGGCGAGGATCGTCAGGCTGACGGTTACGCTGAAATAGCCCGCTGCAATGGCAGCCACCAGACCCAGCAGCAGGAAGGCCTGACAGCCGGCGGCTCGGGCGGAGGTCCAGACCTGGATGGTCCGCTCGTCGTTTTCCTTGATGTACAGCTTCTTCAGCTTCTTTTCGTCCTTCAGCGCGGAAAGGTTGCGGAGCAGGCCGAACAGCATCAGGGCCAGAACGCCCATGGACGCGCCGCTGACAAAGCCCCGCCACTGGGACTGCCAGTGACTGTCTCCGGCAAGGGGGGCCAGATCCACCGCTCCCACCTCCGCCGCAAAGCCCAGAGCGCAGAACCCAGCCAGAATGACACAGGCGACAGAAAGAAAAACATTTTGAATTTTCAACTTTTCCTTATAGTTTGACATAATTACTCCTCCAAATCCGAGAAATCAAATACTTCTTCGATGGTAAGTCCGAAATACCGGGCGATTTTGTAGGCCAGGGGCAGGGATGCGGTATACTTGCCCACCTCAATGGAGGTGATGGTCTGCCGTGTGGTACCTACGGCATCAGCCAGCTCCTCCTGGGAAAGCTTTCGCGCTTTGCGAAGCTCGCGGATCTTTGTTTTCATGGGATGCTCCTTTCCCTTTCCCGCCATGCGTCCACGGAGGGAAAATGCTAAGTTAACCTTGCAAGAAAAGTATAGCACGCTTTGCGAAAAATGTCAAGCCTGCTTTGCAAAAAAGTTAATCCAAGGGTAACTATTCAGTCGTACCCCAAGTTTCTCATATAAATGATCGTTTATGTGCATACCCACTGTAGGGGAGGGTCATTGACCCTCCCGCTGCGTAACGAAACAGAGCGTGAAATAGGTTGCTTCCAGTGCTGGTTTTCACAAAAAGCGACAGGTTTGACCGCTCAAAAACTTTCAGCTGGCGGGAGGGTCAATGACCCTCCCCTACAGTGGGTGCTGCTGTAAACGATCATTTACGATGGAAATGGCTTTGGTAAAAACAGAAAAACCTCCCCGAATGACGAATCCATTCGGGGAGGCATATGGGCTTTCTTATTCGGCGAAGTCCTTGTCCTCGGCCACGGGCTCGTTCTCAGCCACGATAACCTCGGGAGCGGGATCTTCCGCGGGAGCTTCCTCAGCGGGAGCGGGCTCTTCGGCGGCAGGCGCTTCTTCCACAGGAGCGGGTTCCTCAGCGGCGGGTGCTTCCTCCACGGGTTCTGCTTTCTCGCAGCAGGGGCACTTGGGCAGGGAGGACAGGACCTTCTTGGCCCAGGCCACGATCTGCTCACCGTAGGTGGCAACAATGTAAATAGCACCGGCAACCGCAGCCAGAGCGGTTACAACTTTCACAATCGCGTTCAGGGTTTTCATAGTGTTTACCTCCAAATCAATTTTACTGCTTACTTTTCAGTATAACCAATGAAAGGGAAAAAAGCAATAATGATTTCATAAATTTGCGAAAAAACACAAAACTATGCGCAGCTGCGGCATAATTCTCCAACCCCAGCAGCCAATCTTCGGGAACGGGCGTGGACAGTTCAGCAGTGTTCGCCGCGCTTCCAACTCCACACTCCAAATTCCACACTGCCTCACACGTATCCGTACATGCCCCGGACGCTGACCTCTCCGGAATTCACATGCTCGATCTTGCCGTCGGGGAAAGCCACCACCAGAGCGCCGTCGTCGTCCACGTCCAGGGCCTTGCCGTGCCGGATCTCGTCGCCCCGGACCAGGGAGACTTCCTGACCGATGGTGATGCAGTCCTTCCGGTAGCTTGCCAGCAGGGCTTCCTTTCCGGAAAGCAAACTCTGGGACATGACGTACAGGGCTTCCATCATGGCTGCCGCCACCTTGGCTCGGTCAATGTCCCGGCCTGTGACCATGGCCAGGGACCCGGCGATATCCTGCAGCTCCGGCGGGAAATCCGCTTTCCTTTGGCAGCAGTTGACCCCGATGCCGATGATGGCGTAGTCCAGCTCCCCATTGGGACGGAACCCCAGCTCCGTCAGGATGCCGCAGAGCTTCCGGCCGCCGCAGACCAGGTCGTTGGTCCACTTGATGCCGGGACGAAAACCTGCCGCCGCTTCCACCGCGTCGCACATGGCCGCTGCCGTGGCGCAGGTCAGGTGCATCAGCTCTGTGGGGGCGCATTCTGGCCGCAGCAGCAGGCTGAAATAAATGCCCACTCCCCCAGGGGAGAGGAAGCTCCGGCCCCGCCGTCCGTGACCGCCGGTCTGGCGGTCCGCGATCAGAACCGTTCCATGGGGGGCGCCTTGTTTTGCCATCGTTTTCAGCCGGTCATTGGTGGAGTTCAGGGATTCGATGTAATGAAACCGGTCTTTCCAGGGGTAGCCGGGGGAAAGCTGGGAGAGAATCTGTTCTTTCATAGGTCAGTCAATGTCCTGCAGGACTTCCTCCGGCGGACGGTCTAGCACCTCGGGATGCTGCATCAGCCGCTTATACTGCTTGAAGAAAGCGGCGTAGTAGAAGCCGTCCACAATCCGCTCGTCCAGAACGAACTTCACGTCCACATATTTGCGCTGGACCACAGTGCCGTCCTCCAGCACCTCGCAGGCCCGGCGCTTCATGCCGAAGGCGCCGAACACCGGCAGGTTGCCGAAGTCGTACAGGTGGTGGTAGATGGGCGGAATGCCCAGGCTGCCCATGGAGGTGAAGAACAGGGAACCGTGGAAGGGGCTGACCTCCAGCAGGAACCTGGGCAGCAGGCCGAAGTAGTCCATGGTCTTCAGCACCCACACCACAAATTTCAGCACCACACCGGGGATCAGGTTCAGGACGCCCGCCGTGTTGTCGAAGCTGGAGTCCAGGGGGGTGTTCTTCACCTGGTCCACCGCGGCCTGGAGCTTGCGGTAGACATCGTCGGCGGTGTCCCTGGGGTTCAGGTGGACCTTGATGACAGTGTCCGGGGAGTCGGCGGTCATTTCCTTTTTAATGGTCATGCAGTACTGGATGTCGTTGCCCCGGGAGTAGACCTTCTGCCCCGCCAGGAAGCGGTTCAGTCCGGGATATTTACACAGGCATCTGACATAGGCGGCCAGCAGCACATGGGTGATGCCGAAGTTGGTTAGCCCCTCCCGGCGCTTCTGGCGGATGTAACGGTCCACATGGGTAATCTCCAGGGAGTCCTCGAAGAGGTTGGAGGAGGTGTTCCGGGTGACCATGATGTAGGGGGACACCTGGGACATAGGCGGCAGGGTTCTTACTCTTCGTCCGTCGGTGCGGTCACCCCAGGTGGGATGGTATTCTCCCACGGGATGGATTCGGATGGCGAAGACAAGTACCAGAATCCCAAGAAGCATGAGAATGTCCGCCAGGCCGCCTTTCAGCACACTGATATCCCAGTACAGCACTGCGGCCCGGTAGCAGTACAGGGTAAAGGCCAGGGGCAGGCACACTGTAGGCAGCAGGAACAAAACGGCGTGGCGGTGGCGGCCTGCGGTGATGTCGGTATAGAGGCAGGCGAAGAACACCAGGGCGATCCAGAACAGCCAGATCAGAATCCGGCTTTGCAGGATGGCGGACAGAGACAGTCCGGCGTAGAGGGCCATCATCCAGACGGGGATAGCGGTCTTATAGAACTGTTCCTCGCCGGAGAAAATGGCGATGAGCGCATACAGTGCGGCAGCCGCGATTGGCAGGAGAATTTGGCTCCACAGGCTCAGCGGTTCCCCGGACCCTTTCAAACCGGAGAACGCAATGCGGGCCACTGCCGAAGCCGCCATGCACAGCGCCATCAGCCAGGTCAGCACGTTTTTTCGGCTGACATAGAGATGAATTCTGTTTTTCATACACACATAGTATACCAAAAACCGGTACAGATGGCAACAGAAAATGTTGCGTCTGGGCCGGTTTTTGTATGGACGCGGGGATTTGCGGGTTGGGTTGTGCAAAGACTGCCATCCTTTGCTTGCACGCTCAGGATGACAGCCTGTTTCAAATATTCTTCAGTGCCGCGATATAGTCCGGCGCGGTGCCGCAGCAGCCGCCTAAGATATCCGCGCCGTTGGCCTTGCAATCCTTCATGATCCCGGCGAATTCCTCCGGGGTCATGGGGTACTCCGCAATTCCGTCAGCGTTGATTACGGGCATACCGGCGTTGGGCTTGCAGATCAGGGGGCCCTTTACAAACCGGCGCAGCTTGGTCACCAGGTAGGGGGTCATCATGTCCGCCGCCACACAGTTGAAGCCCACGGCGGCGGCTCCGGCTTCCTCCAGCTCCTGTAATATCTTCCCGGCATCCGCGCCGGAGAACAGAGAGCCATCGGGCTGCATGGTGAAGGTGTACATGGCCGCCCCCGCGCCTTCCAGCTCGGCAGCGGTGAGGATGGCCTCCGCCTCTTGCTGGTACAGTAAGGTCTCGCCTACCAGCAGGTCCGCACCGCCGTCGATCAGGCCACGGATCTGGCGGCGGTAGTTCTCCACCAGCAGGTCAAAGCAGCCCGGGTCCCAGCTGTCGCAGAAGGTGGCAAGGGTGGTAATGTCTCCCGCAATGAGACAGCCGGGGGCGGCGGAGCGGCTGAGAGCTACCAGCGCTTCGTTGACCTTCTCTGTCTGCTTGTCCAGCCCCACCGCTTTCAGGGCAATGGGCTGGGCCTGGAAGGTGGGGGCGTAGAGGATCTGGGAACCGGCCTGGGCATAGCCGCGCTGTAAGGCTACCAGGGGTTCCGGATGCTCCAGCACCCATTGTTCGGTACAGCAGCCCTTGGGCATGCCGGCGTTTCGCAGATTGGAGCCGGTGGCTCCGTCCAAGATATGCAGGCCGCCGCGGACTTTGGCCTGAAATTCCTCTTTGGTAAGCATAGGCGATCCTCCCCAATTCATTTCATGTGGGAATTATAAACGATTTTTGAAAGGATTGCAACAACCATTGACCTTTTGGGTAAAATCTGCTACCATAAGCAAAGCTATGAAAAAAGGAGCGATTCATTTATGAAGAAAACCGTTTTAAGAGAGTACGCCCGTCTTATTGTCCGCTGCGGCGTCAATGTCCAGAAGGGACAGGAGGTTTTGGTCTACGCCGGTCTCGACCAGCCGGAGTTTGTTCAGATGGTGGTGGAGGAGGCCTATAAGGCAAAGGCGAAGAAGGTCACTGTGGACTGGGACTACCAGCCCTTGCAGAAGCTCCATGTGCGCCATCAGTCCGTCAAGACCCTGGGGGAGGTCACCGAGTGGCAGAAGGCCAAGCTGCAGCACTTTGTGGATGTGGTGCCCTGCCGGATTCACCTGGTGTCCGAGGATCCCGACGGCCTGAAGGGCATCAACATGGAGAAGCTGGCCAAGTCCCGTCAGCTGCGCTACCCCATTGTGAAGCCCTACCATGACCAGCTGGAAAACAAGGACCAGTGGTGCATCGCCGCTGTGCCCGGGGCCGCCTGGGCCAAGAAGGTGTTCCCCGGCATGCGCACCAGCACCGCCATGGAGAAGCTCTGGGAGGCCATTCTGAGCACGTCCCGGGTCAGCGAGGGCAAGGACCCCGTGAAGGCTTGGGAGGAACACAACGCCGACCTGCACAGCCGCTGCGATTATCTGAATAGCCTGGGCATCCGGAGCCTGCACTACACCGCTGACAACGGCACCGACCTGACCGTGGGCATGATCCCCGAGGGCGAGTGGAAGGGCGGCGGCGACACCAGCCTGCAGGGCATCTTCTTCAACCCCAACATTCCCACCGAGGAGTGCTTCATCTCTCCCAAGCGGGGGGAAGCGGAAGGCATCGTCTATTCCACCAAGCCCCTGAGCTATCAGGGCCAGCTGATCGAGAACTTCTCCGTCCGCTTCGAAAACGGCAAGGCGGTGGAGGTCAAGGCGGAGAAGGGCGAGGAGCTGCTGAAGACCATGATCTCCATGGACGAGGGCGCGGCGTATCTCGGCGAATGCGCTCTGGTGCCCCAGAGAAGCCCCATCTGCGAAAGCGGCATCCTGTTCTACAACACCCTGTTCGACGAGAACGCCGCCTGCCACCTGGCTCTGGGCATGGGCTTCGCGGACACCATCCAGGACTTCCAGAACAAGACCCTGGACGAGTGCCGGAGTCTGGGTGTCAACGACTCCATGATCCACGAGGACTTCATGATCGGCTGCGACAGCATGAACATTGATGCCCTCTGCGAAGACGGAAAAGTGGTTCCGATTTTCCGGAACGGCAACTGGGCGTTTTAACAGTGTGGAGTTAGGAGCTGCGGCGCGACAGCGCCCATGCCTCTCCCTTTGGGAGAGGCTTAAGCGGAACGCCGGGGCGGAGAGGGCGTTGTATCCCCTCTCAGTCACGCCTTCGGCGTGCCAGCTCTCCCAAAGGGAGAGCCTAAGGCTGCCCTGCGAAACGTTTATTTACAGCATGAACGCTATACTCTGCACTGATTTTCTGTCTTTTTGAAAAATTCTGAAAAAAACACTTGCATTCTTGCGGCCTGTGTGTTATGATATCCGGGCGATTAAAGATTGCTTAGGGCTTCTATGCCCTTTAACTGATACGAAAGAGGTGAACGAAATGAAGGAAGGTATCCATCCCAAGTACGAACAGACCACCATCCGCTGTGCCTGCGGCAATGTCTTTACCACCGGTTCTACCAAGAAGGACATTCGTGTTGAGATCTGCTCCAAGTGCCACCCTTTCTATACCGGCAAGCAGAAGCTGGTTGACACCGGTGGACGCGTTGATCGCTTCAATAAGCGTTTTGGCCTGAAGTAAGAACTTGCACTGCCGCACTACGGGTTTTCCGTGGTGCGGTTTTATTTTTATTTTCTTTACAATTTTCGACGGGAAAAGGATTGCCCCCAGTGTGGAATCTGTGGTATAATAATCAGAAATGGAAAAATGAAAATGGAAAATTGAAAATAACCGTATATTTTCAATCCTTTTCAACCCCCAAGAGAGGTGGAAGTTATGGAAGAGAATTTTGACCGGGCGGTTCAGGAACGGGCGGTGCTGGTTGGGCTGAACGCCGACTGCTTCAGTGAGGAACAGACCGCCACAGAGGAGACCCTGGAGGAGCTGGAGGATCTGCTGGAGACCGCCGGCGGCTTCTGCACCGGTAAGGTGCTGCAAAACCGCCATACCCCGGATTCCCACAGCTTTATCGGCGAGGGCAAGGCCCTGGAAGTGAAGATGCTGGTGGAGGCCACCGC
>CAMGIN010000068.1 GCA_946056135.1 uncultured bacterium
CGATGCCCTTGACCTTATCTCCTGTATTTAAAGTCTTGATGGACTGCTCGAGAAGTTCGGCGAAGTTCTCCTCCTGTACAGCCTCAACATTGGTAATTTCATTCATAGTCTTGTTGACCTCCTTTATAATCCACGCCGGAGTCGACGCACCGGCAGTGATTCCAACATCGGTGACACCGCGAAAGTCCTCAGCATTCAGCTCGCTGGCGTTGTCCACCAGGAAGACCTTGTTGCAGTGCTCTCGGCAAATCATAGCGAGACGGCCTGTGTTGGAACTCTTGAGATCTCCGACAACGACCATTGCTTGACAGACTTCACTTAACTGCGCTGCTTCGCTTTGCCTATACTCAGTTGCTCTACATATTGTATCAAAAATTTTCAAGTTAGTAAACTGTTTTTTTGCAAAATTACCGCACGATTTCCACAAAAATTCTGTGGAAGTCGTCTGTGAAACCATGCAAATTGCTGAATTCTTAAGATTCTCTTGGGATTCGGCCCATTTTTTCAGGTCCTCCAGAGTCTCGAAAACCCGATGCTCACCGCACCATCCGGCGATGCCCTCCACCTCCGGATGGGTGGGCGTGCCGATGATAACCGGGAGCCGGCCTTCCTCTTCCGCCCGGCTGACGATCGTGTGGATCCGCTTGACGAAGGGGCAGGTGGCGTCAATGATTTCCACCCCCCGCGCTTCCAGGGCTTCATACACCGCCCGGGAGACACCGTGGGAGCGGATGATGACGGTCTGTCCCGGCTGCGCTTCTTCCGGGGCATCGATGACGCTGACGCCCATCTGGCGGAACCGGTCCACCACATGGCGGTTGTGGATAATGGGGCCCAGGGTCACCACCTGCTTCCCCGCCCCGGCGGCCTGCTCCACCAGCTCCACCGCCCGGTTCACGCCGAAACAGAAGCCTGCACTTTTGGCCACGGTGACACTCATGGGGCCACCTTCTGATTCACGATCTCCCGGATAGCCGCCACTACGCCGTCGATATCCAGCTCGGAGGTGTCCACCTTCACGGAGTCTCTCGCCATCTTCAGCGGGGCGATGTCCCGGTGGGTGTCCTGGTAGTCCCGCTGCTGGATCTCCTTCAGAATCTGGTCGTAATTGGCCTTCTGGCCCTTGGCCTGAAGCTCCTTGGTTCTACGCTGGGCCCGAACCTCGGGGGAAGCGGTCAGGAAGATCTTAACGGTGGCTTTTGGCAGCACCACGGTGCCGATATCCCGGCCGTCCATGATGACATTGTGCTTCCTGGCAATGTTCCGCTGCATATCCAGCAGCACCTCCCGGACCTCGGGATAGGCGGAGACCAGGCTGGCCTTCTGGGCGATATCCTGGGTGCGGATATCGCCGGTGACGTCCATGCCGTTCATAATCATGTGCTGGACGCCCTCTTCATCATACTCGATGCCCACGGTCAGCTCGTCGATGTAGCGCCGGACGGCATCGGCATCCTTGGGGCTGACGCCCCAAAGGTCAAAGAAGTAGGCCACGGTGCGGTAAATCGCCCCGGTGTCCACATAGTAATAGCCCAGATCTTTCGCAAGACGCCGGGCAATGGTGCTTTTCCCAGCCCCGGCAGGGCCGTCAATGGCGATGGAGATGGTTTTGGCCATAGTTTATCCCTCTTTCTTTGCAGGCCCACTGTAGGGGAGGGTCACCGACCCTCCCGGCGGCAGGCGCCTGATTTTTTTGAACAATCCCCGGCGAATCGGTTCATTGGTACGGATTCGCCGAAATACCCCGCAAATCGTTTTTTATCCTGCCGGGAGGGTCAGTGACCCTCCCCTACTGGCATTCTATCCGTTTCTCAGCTTCGCCAAAGCGGCGGCTTCTCTGGTCAGCACCTCGTCCGGGGTCAGGCCCAGCCGCTTACCCGCTTCCTGGGGGCTTAAGGGTTTGCCGCCTTCCAGGCCAAAACGCAATGTCAACAGCTTCGCGTCTTCTTCGCTGACATTGGACAACAGATCCAGAATTCTCTGCCGCATCTGGAACCGGGCGGTGTCCTCCACGGCCAGGTCCTGGGCTTCCTTCTCTTCTTCCTCCTGCTCCTGCTGCCGATTGTTCACCCTGGCGAGCATACGGGCATCCTCCAGCATACTCTGCACACTGGAAGCTTCCTCCATCGTCATGTGCAGTTCCTGGGCAATCTCCTCCAGGGTGGGGTTCCGGCCCAGCTGCCACAGCAGCCGCTCGTCCACCGCCCGGTAATCCTCCATGGCCTCCTTCATTTTCTGCCCCACGCCGTGGGCTCTGGCCTGGAGCGTCACGGCCTTCGCCATATAGAACCGGACAAGACTGTCCCGGTAGGCGGGGAAGTCTCCCTCCCGGTAGCTGCGCACCGCCTGCCACAGGCCCAAGCTGCCCTCCTGGATCAGATCCAGCAGCAGCACGCCGTAGCCCACATGCTCTCCGGCGATGGCAATGACCCGCTTTAGCCCCAGGTTGGTCAGCTTCTCCATGGCCCATTCATCGCCCCGGGCGCACTTCTCCGCCAGATGCTGTTCATCCCCGGAGGCAGTCATTCGCGCCACCTCCTCCAGGTACAGCCGCAGAGGATCGTTGGGCTCTAAGTCCCTGGGATTCAGGCCCTTCTGAACCAGCTGGCTCTCCTGCCGCAGCCGCAGAGCCGCTTCTCCGTTTCCCCCGGCCTTGGGAAGATCCGAGATATCCAGCTGGAGGCTGCTGTTTTCCAGATCCGCCAGAGCATCCTCCACTGCCTGCTCCTCTTCCCCTTCCAGCATGGCCAGGAAGTTGGCGGCAGATACGCTGTCCCCGGGCCGCTGGGTCCGCAGGAAGGCCTCCCAGGGGCTTTCTTCAAAGGTAAACTCCAAATCATTCATTCAGGAACTCCTCCAATCCCAGGCTGGCGCCGTTTTTTTGCAGCTTGTCCATGGCCCGACGCTCGATTTGCCGAACCCGCTCCTTGGAGATCCCCAGCATTTTGCCGATGTCCTCCAGGGCGTAGCAATGGCCGTCCTCCATGCCGAAGTGCAGCCGCAGAATCTGCTGCTGCCGGTCCGTCAGGGTGGACAGCAGCTCTCCCATGGTGCGCTCCAGCTCCTGGCGCACCAGCTCCTCATAGGGCTGGGGCGTCTGGACGTCCTCCAGCAGGGTCCCCAGGGCGCTGCTGTCATCTCCGTCTCCGGCGGGCACGTCCAGGGAGCAAATGTCCGGGGTCAGCCGGATCAGCTCCTGAACCTTGCTCTCCGGGATGCCGCTGCGCTGGGCGATCTGGGCGGTGGTGGGTTCTTCCCCGGTCTCCTGCAGCAGTGCCGCCCGGACGGACTGCACCTTGCGCATCCGCTCGGCGGTGTGCAGGGGCACCCGGATGGAGCTGCCGTGGTTTAGCAGGCATCGGGTCACGCCCTGGCGAATCCATTTGGTGGCATAGGTGGAAAACCGCAGATCCCGGGTATAGTCGAATTTCCGGGCCGCCGCAAGCAGGCCGATGCTGCCCTCCTGGATCAGATCCATCAGGGCCACGCCCCGGCCTGCGTACTCCCGGGCAATGGACACCACCAGCCGCAGATTGGCGTTCACCATCTGGCGGATGGCGTCCTCGTCCCCTTCCGCGCAGCGCCGTGCCAGCTCCCGCTCCTCCTCCACCGTCAGGCGGGGATATTCCCGGATCTCCCGGAGGAACTGGCGTACATCGTCTTCCCCGGCGCTGACGGGGGCGTCGGCTTCTTTTTCCAAAAGCTCTGTCATGCTCTGATTCCTTTTCTTTCCTTCATTTTATCCCGCAGGGCCAGCAGATCCGCCTCGGTGGCCACCTTCCCGGTCTGGTACTCCCGCTGAATGGTGCGCAGGCAGTCCAGCAGCGCCTGCTCGTTCACCGGCCCCTGGTTACGCTGCACCAGTCCCGCGATATGGGACATTTCCTCGGAGGTAAAATCCGTCAGGCCGCTTAAATTGACCTCCAGCCCCTCCCGGTGGCGCTGGCTGAGCTGGGCATAAACCCGGCCCAGAAGCTCCGAAGAAAACATTTCCTTCGTCAGTGGGGCAGTCTGATCCAATAGCGCCGGTTCCTGCAATACCAAAGCCAGCAGCATTTCCTCCGCCATGGCGGATTTCATGTTGTCGTAGCGGATGGTGCGGCTTTTGGGCTGCAAATTCCGGGCAGGGGCAAGGTCGATCTTCTCCTGCTGCTTCTTTTGCCTGGCCTGGCGGCGCTTGTAGGCCCGCTGCACCTCCAGCTTCATGGCATCCAGGCTGATTTTCGCCGCCTCCGCCACCCGTCCGGCGTAAACCTCCCGCTGGACGGAGCTGCCCAAAGAACTGATGAGCTCCGCGGACTCCTGTAAGTATTTCACCTTCTGGTCGTCGTCCCGCAGGTCGTACTTTTTGAGGATGGCCGCCAGCTGGTATTCCACCCGGTTGGACGATTCCTCCAGCAGCAGCCGAAACCGGTCCGCGCCGAACTTTTTCAGGAATTCGTCCGGGTCCTTGGCGTCCCGCATCTGCAAAACCTTGACCTGTAAACCCGCCTTTTCCAGCATGGGAATGGCCCGCTGGGTGGCGTTCTGGCCCGCCGCGTCGCCGTCGTAGATCAGCACCACCTGGTCGGTGTACCGGGACAGCAGCGCCGCGCCGTCCTCCGTCAGAGCGGTGCCCAGGGAGGCCACCGCGCAGTCAAAGCCGTACTGGTGCAGGGCGATGGCATCCATGTAGCCCTCCACCAAGATGAGATACCCCAGCTTGCTTTTCTTAGCAAGGTTCAGGGCAAACAGGTTCTTTCTCTTATTAAAGATCAGGGTTTCCGGGGAATTTAAGTACTTTGCGGCGGACTTGTCGGTATTGTTCATAATTCGTCCGCCGAAGCCGATGACGTTGCCCCGGACGTCGATGATGGGGAACATCAGACGGTCCCGGAACCGGTCAAAGAGATTACCGTTCTTCCTGGACACCGTCACCAGACCCGAATCCCGGAGCTCCTGGTCGGTGTACCCCTTCTGCCGCAGGGCATCCACCAGATCGGTCCAGCTGTCCGGGGCATAGCCGATGCCGAACTTCGTCAGGGTTGACTTGGTCATCCCCCGGTCATAGGCGTATTTCAGAGCGTTCGCGCCGATGGGGTCATAAAGCTTCGTATGGAAGAACCGGGCGGCCTCCTTGTGCAATGCCCACAGCCGCTCCTGCTGGCGGTAGCGGCTCTGGTACTGCTCGTCCTCCGGCACCTCCATCCCCGCCCGCTTGGCCAGAGCCCGGACGGCGTCGGCATAGCTCAGATTCTCAATCTCCATCTCGAAATTGATAACGCTGCCGCCCTTGTGGCAGCCGAAGCAGTAGAACATGCCCTTATCCGGCGTCACGGAAAAGGAGGCGGTCTTCTCCCCATGGAAGGGGCAAAGCCCAAACAGATTGGACCCGGACCGTCTCAGGGTAACATACTGCCCCACCACATCTTCAATTGGGTTTCTTGCCACAAGCTCATCCAAAAATGCCGGTGGGAAAGCCATATTTCCCCCTCCCTTCACAGTTGAAATAAATGCTGAATGCGAAAAGCGAATGAGCAAATCCAAAAAAAGGAGCGCCAAAGGCTCTCCCTATGGGAGAGCTGTCACGGCTTACGCCGTGACTGAGAGGGCGGTAGGTACTCAGATTCCCTCACGCAGTCCAGAAAAACGAACTGTCCATTCGCCCTCTCCGCCAGCCTTACGGCTGGCACCTCTCCCAAAGGGAGAGGCTTCGGGCGCTGCCGCTCCAGTGCAACTACGATAATTGTACAATTGTCAAATTGACTCAGTTATAGAATGGTTTCAAATCCACTATCTTTTTCAGCTTTTTATCCTCTTACATTCCACCCAAAGGGAATGAAAATTTCGGTATATTTGTCCACCGCGTAGTTGTCCGTCATGCCGGCAATGTAGTCGCAGACCGTGCGCTCCATGCCGTCGAAGCTTAGCTGGGGCTGAAAATCCTCCGGCAAGGCTTCCGGGTGGGCGATGTAGTATTCAAACAGCCGCTGGAGCATTGCCTTGGCCTTGCTCTCCTCCCCTTTTGCCACCGGATTGCGGTAGACATGCTCGAACATGAAGGCCCGCAAATCTTTCAAAGCCTTGTCTACGCTGGGAGACAGGCACACGGCCCCGGCCTCCCGGGAGGTGAAGATGGCGTCGCAGACCAGAGTGTTGATCCGGTCCCGGTGGTTGGTGCCCAGCACAGCGGAAATGGAATTGGGGATGTCCTCGTTGGTCAGAATCCCCGCCCGGATGGCGTCGTCGATGTCGTGGTTGACGTAGGCAATCTGGTCGGAGCGGCGGACGATCTGACCTTCCAGGGTTTCGGGCCAGTATTCCCCGGTGTGGCCCAGGATGCCCAGCCGCACCTCATGGGTCAGGTTCAGTCCCTGGCCGTCCTTCTCCAGTACGTCCACCACCCGCAGGCTCTGCTCGTTGTGGCGGAAGGGCTTGCCCAAGCAGGTGGACAGGGCCGCTTCCCCCGCGTGGCCGAAAGGGGTATGGCCTAAGTCATGGCCCATGGCAATGGCCTCCGCCAGATCCTCGTTCAGTCCCAGGGCCCGGGTGATGGTGCTGGCGATCCGGGACACCTCCAGGGTGTGGGTCATGCGGGTGCGGTAGTGGTCTCCCTCCGGACGGAGGAACACCTGGGTCTTGTGGATCAGGCGGCGGAAGGCCTTGCTGTGGACGATCCGGTCAATATCCCGCTGGTAGCAGGTCCGCACGTCCTCCTCCCGGGGCTCCTCAAACCGGAGCCGTCCCTTGCTCTGGTCCGCGAAGGCAGCCAGCGGATTCAGGCGCTTATGCTCCTGATGCTCCAATTCTTCCCGTACCGTCATGGCAATCCCTCCCTATTTGATTTTGAACGTAACTATTCAGTCGAGGCATGATTTTGCGCGGTAAATGATCGTTTACGCACGTACCCACTGTAGGGGAGGGTCATTGACCCTCCCGCTTTGTAACGGGACGGAGTGTGAAATAAGTTGCTGCCAGTGCTGATTTTCACAAAAAACGACAGGTTTGACCGCTCAAAAACTTTCAGCTGGCGGGAGGGTCAATGACCCTCCCCTACAGTGGGCGCTGTGATAAACGATCATTCATATGGGAAACTTGGGGTACGACTGAAGCGTTCCTTTTGAACAAAAATTCCACCGTAGCCGGATATCCTATAGATAAAGGATTGTTGTGAATATCGTAGTGTCCATTGTAGGCACAAATAGATAAGTATTCTTTTCAACTATCCACTGGAAACGCCCTGTACTCCTGCCCGACCTCCATGCCCTCCACGGTTCCCGAGGTCATATCCGTCAGCTTTTCCAAAAAAGCTGGCACTTGTTTTTCCGGAAACAGCAGCTCCAGCTCCACCTCCGCGCCGAAGTCGGTCTGACGAACAATGCCGCCGTAATTGCCGACTTCCAGCTTCACCCGCTCGTAGAAGGGATAGGGACAGGGCACATACAGCACCGTCCATACCCGCTTCATGGACTTGCCTGCGGCGTCCACAGCGATTTTGGCCCCTTTGGTGTAGGCCCGAACCAAGCCGCCAGCCCCCAGGAGAATGCCGCCAAAATACCTCGTCACCACGCAGACAATGTTATATAGCCCCTCCCGCTGCAAGACCTGCAGCATGGGCATGCCCGCAGTGCCCCCGGGCTCCCCGTCGTCGGAAAACCGCACCGGGCCATCCTTGAGGATGTAGGCCCAGCAGTTGTGGGTAGCGTCATAGTGCTGCTTCTTCATCTCCTGGATCTTTGCCAGGGCTTCCTCCTCCGACTCCACTGGCCATACCCGGCCGATGAAGCGGGATTTCTTTTCGATAAATTCTGCTTCCCCGAACCGGGTCGGCACCAGGTACTCGTCCAAGTGTCAGCACTCCTTGATCACATACTGGCGCAGTCTGCCCAGCAGGATGTCATCCACCACGGCCTCCACCTGGATGCCCTCGGCAGTGTACTCCACGCCTTTCACCTGGGCATTGTTGTGGAGGGTCTCCACCTGGCCGCCCATGGAATAGGGCAGCCGCAGCACCACATGGTGCCTTACCTGGGCCAGGGCCTGTTCAATGGCCTTCAGCAGGCCGTCCATGTTGATCCCCTTCTTGGCGGAAATCGCCACAATATCCCGGCCTCTGGGGATGTCCTCGGAGTAGACCCGGTCGGCCTTGTTGTAGCACTTCAGCACCGGAGTGCCGGGCTTGGCAAGCTGGGAAATGAGCTTGTTCACCACGGCGATGTGCTGCTCCAGATGAGGGTCCGAAGCGTCGATGACGTGCAGCAGCAGGTCGGCGTATTCCAGCTCCTCCAGGGTCGCCCGGAAGGCATCCACCAGATGGTGGGGCAGCTTTGCGATAAAGCCAACGGTGTCGGACAGAATCACGTCCAGATTGTCGGAAACCGTCAGCAGCCGGGATGTGGTGTCCAGGGTGTCAAAGAGCCGGTTGTTGGCGGGGATGCCCGCGCCGGTCAATTGATTCAGCAGGGTGGACTTGCCCGCGTTGGTATAGCCCACGATGGCTACCACGGGGATGGAATTTTTCATCCGCCGCTCCCGCTGGACAGAACGCACCTTGCGCACCTGCTCCAGCTCGTCCTCCAGCCGGTTGATCCGTTCCCGGATGTGGCGGCGGTCCGATTCCAGCTTGGTCTCGCCGGGGCCCCGGGTGCCGATGCCGCCGCCCTGCCGGGAGAGGCTGGTGCCCATGCCGGAGAGCCGGGGCAAAAGATACTTATACTGGGCCAGCTCGACTTGCAGGCGGCCCTCTTTGGTCTTGGCCCGCTGGGCGAAGATGTCCAGGATCAGGGCGCTGCGGTCTAAGACCGTGACACCGATAATCTCCTCCAGGGCCCGGATGTTGCCAGGAGACAGCTCGTTGTCAAAAATCACCATGGTGGACGCGGTGGCCTCCACCAGCATCTTCACTTCCAGGGCCTTGCCCTCGCCGATAAAGC
>CAMGIN010000069.1 GCA_946056135.1 uncultured bacterium
ACTGACTACGAATCAGTAGGTCGGGGGTTCGAGTCCCTTCTGGCGTACCAAAAAAGGTCATCCCGTTTGGGATGACCTTTTTTGGTACGCCAGAAGGGACTCGAAAGGGCGGCGGCAGCGTAAGCTGCCGTAAAAACAACCCGGTGGACTGTTTTGTAGGCCGCTGGAGAGCCCCTCCGATGTGGAAAAGTGTTGGTACAATGTGCCATCTCATGAAATACAATTCGTTTTTCTGCTATAAACCTGGTCTATTACTATTATTATCAAATAAAAACCTTTGGTTTTTATTTGATAGGCACCTCCATATGGCGTTCAAAAGGAAGCAGGGAAATGCAAGCGACAGGGATTTATTGACTTATTCCGAATGATACTGTATAATAACACAAATGCAGAATCTCGTCTGCGGAAGACGTTTTGAAGCGATTTATTTTGAAATCATCCATTTTTCCTTTTGAAAGGCGTGATAATATGTGTGGAATCGTTGGCTATACCGGTAAACAACAGGCTGCGCCCGTTTTGCTGGACGGACTGTCCAAGCTGGAATACCGTGGATATGATTCTTCGGGACTGGCTGTGCGGGACGGTGAAAGATTAGCGCAGGTGGTTAAGGCCAAGGGACGGCTGACCAACCTGATCGAGAAGACCGACGGCGGCAAGGCCCTTGCGGGTACCTGCGGTGTGGGCCATACCCGCTGGGCGACCCATGGCGAACCCAGCCAGACCAATGCCCATCCCCATGTTTCCGGCAACTGCACCGGCTCCGGCTCCGGGGCCGTGGAATCTGATGTGGTGGGCGTCCACAACGGGATTATTGAGAACTTTGTAGAACTGAAGGAAAAGCTCTTAAAGCATGGCTACACCTTCTACAGCCAGACGGACACGGAAGTTGTCATTAAGCTGGTGGACTACTATTATAAGAAGTACAAGCTGGGGCCCATCGACGCCATTGCCAAAACCATGGTCCGTGTTCGGGGATCCTACGCCTTATGCTTGATGTTCAAGGATTATCCCGGCGAGATCTGGGTCGCCCGGAAGGACAGCCCGCTGATTATCGGCGTGGCGGAGGGAGAGACCTTTGTGGCCTCCGATGTGCCTGCCATCCTGAAATACACTCGGAATGTGTATTACATTGGCAATCTGGAGTTTGCCAGACTGACCCCCGGTGAGGCCCACTTCTACAACCTGAACGGCGACGAGATCGAAAAGGAAACCACCGAAATCAAGTGGGATGCCGAAGCTGCGGAAAAAGCAGGGTTTGAGCATTTCATGATGAAGGAGATCCATGAGCAGCCCCAAGCTGTTTCGGATACCTTAAATTCCGTGGTCAAGGACGGCAAGATCGACTTCACCTCTGTGGGGCTGACCCAGGAGGATATCCAGGCGATCCATCAGATCTATATTGTAGCCTGCGGATCGGCTTGGCATGTGGGTATGGCGGCCCAATACGTCATGGAGGATCTGGCGAAGATTCCGGTCCGTGTGGAGCTGGCGTCGGAGTTCCGATACAGGAAGATGCCCTTGAGCCGGGATTCCCTGGTGATAGTCGTGAGCCAGTCCGGAGAGACGGCGGACACCCTGGCGGCGCTGCGTCTGGCGAAGGAGAAGGGGGTTCCCACCCTGGCCATCGTAAATGTGGTGGGCAGCAGCATTGCCCGGGAGGCGGACAAGGTCTTCTACACTCTGGCGGGCCCGGAAATTTCCGTGGCCACCACCAAGGCCTACAGCGCCCAGCTGGCGGCAGTGTACTGCCTGGCGGTGGAGTTTGCCAAGGTCCGTGGGGAGATCACGGAGGAAGCCTATGGCTACTATATCAGCGAGCTTCTGACGATCCCGGGGAAAATGAAGCGGGTGCTGGAGGATAAGGAACGGATCCAGTGGTTCGCGGCCAAGTACGCCCATGCCCACGATGTCTTTTTCATTGGCCGGGGCCTCGACTATGCGGTGTGTCTGGAAGGAAGCCTGAAGCTGAAGGAAATCTCCTACGTCCATTCTGAGGCCTACGCGGCAGGCGAGCTGAAGCACGGAACCATCAGCCTGATTGAGAACGGCACCCTGGTGGTGGGTGTTCTGACGCAGGCGGAGCTGTATGAGAAGACCATCAGCAACATGGTGGAGTGCAAGAGCCGGGGCGCCTATCTGATGGGTCTGACTACCTACGGCAAGTACGAGACCGAGGACCATGTGGACTTCACGGTGTATGTTCCCAAGGTAGACGAGCACTTTGCCGCCAGCCTGGCCGTGGTACCGCTGCAGCTGCTGGGGTACTACGTCAGCGTTGCCAAGGGCCTGGATGTGGATAAGCCCAGAAACCTGGCAAAGAGCGTTACAGTGGAATAAGGGCAAATGCGGCAGGACCCGAATGGGCCCTGCCGCTGTTTTTTGGATTTGCTTTTGGAAGCTGAACCATTTTTCGACTTCTGTGTGGGTGTTTGCCGCAAACAGGATCAGTCGCTGAACTTTACGACTACAATATCGTTCGTGATTACGATTGATCCATCCGCCGGATAACAGGGCATCTGCTGTGTATCCAGCTGCTCCAGAGCCGCAGAACGCGCTTCGTCGGAAGGCATAGGAAGACCAACGCCGATATAGAACTGACAGAATTCGCGTATTGTGGAGTCGGAAAGGGCGGATAGCTCCGTTTCAACACCGGTAAGGCTGTTAAGCTCATTGAATGTAGAATTCTGGACTGGACGGTTCTCTTCATTCACGGTTCCGATGAACAAAACGGGCATGCCGGGATGATATCCATCCACATTCTCAATTCGCTCAGTAAGCTTCAGGTTGTAGGCAAAAGATTCTTTAAAAATGATGTCTTGTTTTAAATAAGCCTTATTGGTAATCAGAACACTGTCATAACAGAAAATAAGGATAGACAGGGTCAAGAGACCGTAAACGAAAATTCCACCCAGTCCATTTTTGCTGGTAGGAATTTCATCCGCTAAATTGTCCAGCAATACCGTTGCCATAACAAAAGGGACTACAATTGGATAGACCATGAGAAAATGGACTCTCTCGCTCATAACGAAAATGATGCAGCATGCCAGCGGTACCAACAAGGTTAGAACGATAGCAAGCAACAACTGAATGGGCGTTTTGTATAGCTTTTGCTTTATGATACGGTATAGGACAACACAGCCAATAAAAATGAGAACCATCCGATAGATGGTTTGTGTGCGTTCAGGGAATAGAGCACCGGTTTTTAAGGGATAGAATGCGAAGAAATATTTATACGCATTGCCAGTTCGCACTAGGAGATCAGAAAAAGAGACATTCCACATGGAGTCCACACCCATATAGGACGTCAAAGTGACATTCTCAATTTTGAGCATCAGATCCAGGCAGATTTTATACAGGATCATTCCCAGGAGAATGGCAAAAAGACAGCGGAAAGCTCTTACAATACTTTCTTTGACATTATACTGTTGATAAGTGATTTCGTAAAGCAGGGAACAGACCAGCAAAGCGGTAGCCATTCCAAAGTATGCTTGATAGCAGCCTAGAGACATTGCGAACAGAACGGAACCGGCTATCCATCCAAATCGGAATTTCTGCGTCAGAAATGCTCCCAGGCAAGCCAATGCAAGTGCAAAAAAATAAGCATCTGCAGTATACATATAGGAAAAGGTTGCTGCAACTGTAGGGTAAGAAGCCATCAATACAGCAATGAGAACGCGAATAAACCTGTGTTTAACCGAGAATAATTCTGTTACACAGCAAATGGCAACAGCAGCATATAACGCCGAAAGCGTACCATTGACCCATGGCATGCTATAGGTAGAGGAAAGCGCACAAATATAATTCTTAAACCATCTTCCGGATGCTGTACCAGAACCACCTACACTAAACAGCACGTCGTCGTGATTCATGAATTTGTTTGTGAAGCAGTACAGATGAATAAAGAGAAATACACAAAATGCGGTGGTGAATGTGAATTTCAGTTCGGCAGGGATTCGCGTCCAGCCGGATTTGATTCGATTACTTAATGTTTTGCTGTCTTGCATGCAATAATCTCCTTTAATGATATGTTTTCAGGGCGACTTTTGTGAATCTCCTGCCCCAGATTCACAAAAGCAGTTTAGCGGTCATCGTATCAGTAACAGAAAATATGATTTCCAATTTGCTTGTAAATATTGCTGTTGGTGGCATAGGTGGCGAAATAGAATACGTTCTGGTCCAGCACCGGGGTTCCGTACATTGCCTGATCGATTGCCTTGTACTGGGCCTGGGTGGGCTTTGCGTCCTCCAGATAGGGAACGGAACGGAACTCCCCTTTGCCGTAAATCACATCATATACTGTGTCACCGAATTCATCGGAGAGCATCCGGTTGAATACCACCTCGGCCACAGCCTGCTGGCCTTCGGCGCATTCCCCTTGGGCTTCTACCCAGATCACCCGGGCCAGAAGCGCATGATCCTCTGCCGTCAACGTAATGGGGTAGTTTTTATTTTCCTCAGATCGATCTATCCGAGGCTCGGAGTAGCGCGGCGGCTGTTCCTCCAGTGTGCGTTCATATACCCAGGCACCGCTGTAGCCCAAGAGAATGTCATCGGGGGTAAAGCCGTTTACAAAGGCATTTTTTAGCTTCCATACATCGTAGTTGTTCTTGTTGGGATCATTGACCATGATTTTCCCGTCCTCGTTCAGTCCGGTCAGGACAATGAAGTGCTGGCCGTCAGTAAACAGGGAAGTTTCCGTCATCAGAGCAATGACGATTTTGCCCTCGTTCAGCGCTTCCAGCGTCTTGTGCCAATTCTCACTTTTATAGAAGGAAAGCCCCAACTTTTCAGAGCCAATCTCCAGACGGGCCATGTTATTTTCCGCGCGGCCGCCGAAATAATCCGCCAGTTCGTCCACGGTGTAGTCGTAGCCGGTAACGGCGTTGGCTACCATCGTCAGGCTGGTGACGCTGCACCCATCGGTGGCGATGGTTCCATTGCCATAGAAAATGGTGGGATAGTCTGTCTGAAAATATCTGGGAACTCCCATGACATATACCGTATTGTCTTCGGCTTCCGGGGCTTCGGTTTCCGCGGGCGCTGTTTCTGCCGGCGGGATTTGGGTGGCCTCCGTCTCAGCGGAGAGCTGTGTTTCGGGCTTGGTCTCCGGAGCTGTCTCAATCTGTGGGGGAGCAAAGGGCTCGTCTGTGGCGGGATTGGGGATCCGCAGGACAGTTCCCGGCGCAATGGAATCGATGCCGTTATAGGCGAGGATATCCCCAGGAGAAACGCTATAGAATTCCGCGATGGATTCTAAGGCAGCTCCTTCGGGAACGGTGTATTCGACGGAGGGAGTATGGGAGACCTTCAGCCGGGCAGACAGGGTGGCGTCGGAAAGGGGAAGCGGGTATACTACCTTGGCGGCATTGTCCGCAGGAGGCGTATCTGCACCGGAAGCAAACGCAACAGCAGACCCGCTGGCGGCCTGAATCCCCAGATTGACCGTATCGCCTTGGTTGACGGGGGAAATAAAATAGGTATGGATGCCGGTATTGTCGGTGACGGTCACCTGGCAGTAGCCTGTGGAACCGGTGCCTTCCGGTTTCAGGGTGAAATAGTGGAAGTCCTCCTCGGCAAGATCAAGAATCGCAGATTCGACAGATGCATTTTCCGTTGTGTACACATGCACGAGAAATTGCTCGGCTTCCACATCATCGGCAGCACTGCCGTGACTCCTTGCCCAAATTGCCAAGGCAGCAGCGCATAGAGCCAAGCACAGCCCGAAAACAATGACGCCGGCGCGCGGACCCTTTTTCGGCTTGGGTTTCAGATATTTCGCCAAGCTCGTTACCCTCTTTCTATACATTAACGGGCATAAATCCCTGATGCGCTGTGCCTGCCAAGAGCTTATGTCTTTGCCGCACCGCATAATAAAGATGTCTGTGCTTTATTGTATACCAAACTGATAAAAAACACAACTGCAAAGATTGTTGAAATTCTTGATACAATACGCTTTTCGATCAACCAATAGATGGTTCTCACCTTGCTGCGCGAAGCCAATCCTCAGTACCCCATCTGCGGCTTGTTGTCCGCCTGCTGGGAGGTATTTTGGAAAATCCATTGGAAAAATGTTGAAAAACGGCGAGTTTTCTGCTACTATGACACCGAGAAATCTGTAAAGAGGATTAGGTGAGGAGAAAATGGAGACGACCTTTTTGCTTACCCGGGGGCAGCTTCAGGTCCCCTGTAAATTGACCGAGCCGGAGGACAGCCCGATCCTGCGGGTGGTGCTGGGAGTCCACGGCTTCGGCGGCAGCGCCATGGATGATATCCAGGTGAGCTTGGCCCAGGAGATGGAGCTGTTTGACTCCGCGGTGTTCCGCTTTGACTTTCCGGCACACGGGGAAAGCCCCATGACGGACAAGGCGTTCTCCCTGGAAAACTGCGTGGGCGCTCTGCTGGCTGTGGCGGAGTGTGCCAAGGAACGCTACCCGGAGGTGGAGGATCTGTGTATCTTCGCCACCGGCTTTGGGGCTTATGTAACGCTGGTTGCCCTGGAACAGCTGCTGGAGCTGCCGGGGAAGGTGAAGCTGGTGGTTCAGACGCCTTCGGTGCGTATGCACGCGACTCTGCTTGCCATGCGTGGTCTGTCCGAGGAGACGCTGTGGGCTATGGACCGGTTCAACATCCCGGCATCCCGGCCCTTCGACGTGACCTACCATTTCTATGAGGAGCTGCGGGATAATGTGGCCATGACCACCTATCCCATCCCCATGCTGATCCTCCACGGAGAGCGGGACGACTACATCAACCGGGACGATATCCGGCAGCTGCGCAGGATCAACGAGCAGGCCAAGCTGGTCATCATCCCCGGCGCCAGCCACCGCTTCCAGGAGGAAGGGGCTTGGGATATGGTGCTGGACCTGACCCGGGACTGGTTCGAGTTCGAACAGGTGCTTTTGTGTGATTGGGAGTGACATTTTTCCTGGAATTGCCCTTGTAACTTCTCATAAAATGTGATAAACTGTATCCGTTTTCGAAGAAATCAAAGCGTTTGGAGGATTCTATGGGTTATCCGATTCCCACGTAGCCCCTCCGGTTTTCAAATCTGAAATTAATGGAGGGATTACAATGTCTATTTTAACAGAAGAAATCAGCCGCCGCCGGACCTTTGCCATTATCTCCCACCCCGACGCCGGTAAAACCACCCTGACCGAAAAGTTCCTGCTCTACGGCGGCGCCATCGCCCAGGCGGGTGTGGTCAAGGGCAAGAAAAATTCCCGAGCTGCCACCTCCGACTGGATGGAGATCGAAAAGCAGCGCGGTATTTCCGTCACATCCTCTGTGATGCAGTTTCAGTATAACGGCTTCTGCATCAACATTCTGGACACGCCGGGCCACCAGGACTTCTCTGAGGATACCTACCGCACCCTCATGGCCGCGGACTCCGCCGTCATGGTCATCGACGGCGCCAAGGGCGTGGAGCCCCAGACCCGGAAGCTGTTCAAGGTCTGCGCCATGCGGCATATCCCCATTTTTACCTTCATCAACAAGATGGACCGGGAGGCCAAGGACCCCTTTGACCTGCTGGACGAGGTGGAGCGGGAGCTGGGCATCGAGACCTATGCCATGAACTGGCCCATCGGCTCCGGCAAGGACTTCCAGGGTGTCTATGACCGGGAGAAGGCAGAGCTGCTGTTCTTCTCCGGCACCTCCGGCAAGAAGCGGGCGGACAAGCAGGAGGTGGACCTGTACGATCCTGTTGTAGCCGAGCTGCTGGACTCCGAGGAAAAGCACCGGCAGCTCATTGACGACGTGGAGCTGCTGTCCGCCGGACGGGAAATGGATCTGGAGGCTGTCCGCAGCGGCCAGCTGAGCCCTGTGTTCTTCGGCTCCGCCCTGACCAACTTCGGCATCGAGCCCTTCCTGGAGGCCTTCCTGCAGCTGACTCCGCCGCCCCTGTCCCGGACAGCCGACTGCGGTGTCATAGACGCTTTCAGCGAGGACTTCTCCGCCTTCGTCTTCAAGATCCAGGCCAACATGAACAAGGCCCATCGGGACCGGCTGGCCTTCATGCGGATCTGCTCCGGCAAGTTCCAGCGGGACGCGGAGTATTACCACGTCCAGGGCAATAAGAAAATGCGCCTCTCCCAGCCCCAGCAGCTGATGGCTGCTGAGCGGGAAATTGTGGAGGAGGCCTACGCCGGAGACGTCATCGGCGTGTTTGATCCCGGCATCTTCGCCATCGGCGACACCATCACGGTGCCCGGCAAGAAGTTCCGCTATTCCGGTATCCCCACCTTTGCCCCGGAGCATTTCTGCCGAGTGTCCGCCAAGGACTCCATGAAGCGCAAGCAGTTCGTCAAGGGCACGGAGCAGATCGCCCAGGAGGGCGCCATTCAGATCTTCAAAGTGCCGAACTCCGGCATGGAGGAGGTCATTGTGGGCGTGGTGGGCACGCTGCAGTTTGACGTGTTCCAGTACCGGATGAAGAACGAGTACGGTGTGGATCTGCGGATGGAAAGCCTGCCCTACGAGGAGATTCGACTCATCGACGAGTACCCCGGCGACCTGACCGATCTGAACCTGGGCTCTGACGCGGAGCTGCTGGAGGACTACCGGGGCCGCAGTCTGCTGGTATTCTCCAGCTTCTGGGCCATCGACTTCACCTGCCGCAGAAATCCCGGCCTGAAGGTGTCGGAGATCGTGGTGGCAGAGGGCTAAGAAATTGACAACGGGCGGGGGAGAACCCCGCCCGTTCCATTTCCTGTCTTGCATTCCGGACAAAATAGGACTATAATAAACCAAACATGCACAGTTCCCTTTGCCGGTATTTTGGCATACTGGTTAGAAAAATGATCGTTTCTCGCAGAAAATAATTGGAAAACTGTGCGTAGGGGGCGGCATCCTTGACGCCCCTTGTGACGGTACTGCATGCGAAAGGGG
>CAMGIN010000070.1 GCA_946056135.1 uncultured bacterium
CGATGTTGCACCAGAACAGGGTTTTGAACTTGTCGAAGCGTTTGAGGATCGTGGGCATCAGCATCGCGGCAAAGACGCCGGGGACCATATTCAGAACGTTCAGCACGATGGAGAACAGGGAGTTGCCGAACAGGTAGAAGGAGACCAGCAGCGTCACCGCTCCGGAGGTCTTCAGGGCATCGGTGGCGCAGTAGCCGCCGTAGTAGATCAGCAGGTATTTGTTCTTGCCCAGGTAGGAGAACATCTGCCTGGGTGTGAAGCTGTCGCTTTCTTCTTCCGGCTTATAGTTGCGCTCCTTGCAGTTGGCGCACAGGGGCACCATGGTCAGGGCGCTGAAAATGGCGAGAATTGCCACAGCCCAGCTGGCGCTCATGCCCACCTGCTCGCTGATCAGCAGGGGCAGCACCACGCCGTAGATCAGCACCCCCGCGCCGGAGAAGATCCGGTTCACGGACAGCAGGGTGTTGCGCTCCTGGAGATTGTCCGTCATGGTGTTCAGCATGGCGTAGGCCGGCACATCCGTGAGGGTGTACACGCTGTCCCACAGCACATAGGCCACGCCGAACCAGATGAGCTTCCCCAGTTCCGACAGCCCGGAGGGGATGGAGAACAGAATAATGGTGACCACGGGGATCAGAAGGGTGGACAGCCGCAGCCAGGGCAGACACTTCTGACCGTTTTTGAACTTGACCTTGTCGAAGATGAAGCCGAAAATGGGGTCGTTCACCGCGTCCCAGACCTTGACGATCAGCAGAACGATGGCTACTTTGGCAAGGTCAATGCCCTGCATGGCAAGATAGGTGGAGATGAAAGCGGCGGTGATGTTGTAGTAGACATTCTGACCGATGAAGTAGGACCAGTAGCTCAGACGTTCCTTGAAAGTGGTCATGTAGCTTGGGGCTGTTTTCATAAGATCTCCTCTTTCCTTCGCTATAGTTTCTTGGTAAAACAGATGATCCGGTTTGCTTCCGTAAAGCCGAGCCGAAGATGAAAGGCCAGACTTTCTGTGTTGTGCAGCTCGCAGTCGCTGGCGAATTCCCGGCAGCCCATAGCTCTGGCCCAGTCCTCACAGGCAGCCAGCAGCTTCCCGGCGACCCCGGAGCGGCGGTGGTCCTCCCGGACGAAGATGCCCTCCAGGTAGCCCACCGGGCTGGTGTCGGTGCCTTCCACATAGTCGCAGTGCAGCTGGCACTGGGCAAATCCCACGGGGATGCCCTCGTCCAGGAATAGGAAAACAGCGGCTGACCGCTGGGTCAGCAGTTGGGCAAATTCCGCTTCCAGCTCGGAAAGGGAATGGTCGGGCCAGAGCAGCAGGGCAAGTCCCGCGACGGCGGCGCTGTCCTCAGGTGCGGCTTTCCGGATCATGGGTGTGTTCCTCCTTTGGCAGCGTTACGATTCTGGGGCTGTGCCCCATGGCGGGAAGAATCTTCTCCAGCAGATCCCGGGTGGCGATGCGCAGGCTGGAGGTGTTGATGCAGGGGTGGCAGCCGAAGAATTCGCCCTGCAAAACGTCCTCGTCCATGAGAAGCTGTACCTGATTGTCATGGTCGTTCATCAGACCCAGCACACTGACGGAGCCGGGGGTGATGTCCAGGTACTTCTCCATATCCTCCGGCGGGGCGAAGGACAGCCGGGAGGAGCCGATCTCCTTGCTGAGGACGCTGGTTTTGAACACCTTGCCGCCGGGGAGCATCAGCAGGTAGAAGGCGGTGCGCTGGCGGTTGCACAGCAGCAGGTTTTTGCAGATGGTGGCATCCAGCACCCGGTCAATGGCGGCGCAGGCCTCCATGGTCATGGCGGCTTCGTGGTCGATGCGCTGGTAGGGAACGCCTAAGCTGTCCAGCAGGTCATAACAGCGGACCTCTTTGGGAAGCCGCCCGGTGCAGTCTTCGGGGCGGCCATTTACAAGTTCCATGTTTTTTCCTCCTTATTTCCGCAGCTGCCAGAAGGCAACAGCGCTGGCGGCGGCGACGTTCAGGGAGTCCACGCCGTGGTACATGGGGATCTTCACCGTGTAGTCGCACTGGGCGATGGTGGTGTCCGTCAGGCCATCCCCCTCGCTGCCCAGGACAATGGCAAGCTTTTCCTCCGCCGCAAGCTTTGGGTCGTCGATGGACACGGAATCGTCGCTCAGGGCCATGGCGGCGGTGCGGAAGCCAAGACCGGCTAACTGCCGCATTCCTTCCTCGGGCCAGCTGAGGGTAAAGGTCCAGGGAATCTGAAATACCGTGCCCATACTGACTCTGGCGCTGCGGCGGTACAGGGGATCGCTGCAGCCGGGGGTCAGCAGCAGGGCGTCCATGCCCAGGGCCGCGGCGGAGCGGAGAATGGCCCCCACATTGGTGGGATTCATGACGTTTTCCAGCACCGCGATGCGCTTGGCCCCGGCGCAGATTTCCTCCACGGTTTTCAGCTTCGGCCTCCGCATGGCGCACAGCACGCCCCGGGTCAGGTGGTAGCCGGTGAGATTGCACAGCAGCTCCTCGTCGGCGGTGTAGACGGGAACGCCGGGGCAGCGGGCGATGATCTCCCTGGCGGATCCGGTGATATCCTTGCGCTCCATCAGCAGGGACACCGGCTGGCAGCCGCTGTCTAAAGCCCGGTGGATGACCTTGGGGCTCTCCGCGATGAACATGCCCTTGGCAGGCTCGAAGCGGTTGAGCAGCTGGGCCTCCGTCAGCCGGGCGTAGACGTCCAGCTCCGGGGCGGAAAAATCGGTGATTTCGATGATGTCGGACATAGCGGTCTCCTTGGATGATTCGTGGGTTTTTTCCATTATACCATTGTCAGACGGGAATTTCCATGCAATCCTACAAAAAACTTTTCTTGTTTTCCCTGGGGAAAGACGAAGGATTGCACAAAAAGCCGGGACTTGGGGAAATCCATATGGTGTGATTGACGGTGGCAATCATACCATAATTCAGGCCCCTGCGCGGAGTGCAGCGTAAAACGATAGTTGCTGCAATAAACGATCCTTTACCGCGCAAAATTATGCCTCGGTTGAATCGTGACTGTCGAGTACAAAAGTGGTTTGCGTGGGTTTTTTTCGCTGCGCCCGAAAGCCTTGAAATGTTTCCGCGTTTGCGGTATACTTTTCCTATGATGAAAAAGGGCAGGGAGGGAATCCTGATGATACCGGACATTGCGTCATCCACAAAAGAACAGCGCCTTGCCTACATCCGGGAGACCTTTCGGTGCCGAAACGACTGCGACAGCTGCGGGCTCTGCCGGGTGTTCCGGGGGCAGGAGCCCATGATCGTATTCGCGGATTACATCGAAGGGAAGCGAACCTTTCAGGAAATTGCTAAGGGATATAGACACTGACGGGAGGAAAAACCATATGCGTTCCATATTAATCAAGGATACCACGAGAGAAGAAAGAATCCAGATCGTCAACCAGGCCCTGTCCGCCTGCGGCAGCGAATGCGAGTTCTGCAATGGCTGCGACAACATGGGCGGCGGCCGGGTGGAGGCGATCTATCAGCCCTATATTGACGGTGAGAAGGAGATTGCCCAGATCAATATGGAATTCCGGGCGGGACTGACGAGAGGCTGAAGCGCATGGAAACACAGAAAATAACCTACCAGGTGATCCGAAGCAGCCGGAAAACCATAGCCATCCAGATCACCCCGGCGGGGGAGGTGCTGGTGCGCTGCCCCCGGCGGATGAAGACGGAAGACATCCGCCGCTTTGTGGAGAGCAAGGCGGACTGGATCGAAAAGCATGTGCGCAAGCAGATTTCCGTGCCAAAACTTCCCGCGTTTACCGACGGGGAGATTGAAGACCTGGCCCAGCAGGCGTTGACGGTGCTTCCGGAGCGGACGGCGTACTATGCGCCCTTGGTGGGGGTGACCTACGGCAGGATCACCATCCGCAGCCAGCGCACCCGGTGGGGCAGCTGCAGCAGCCAGGGAAATCTGAACTTCAACTGCCTGCTGATGCTGACACCGCCCCAGGTGCGGGACTATGTGGTGGTCCACGAGCTGTGCCACCGGAAGGAAATGAACCACTCCGCCGCCTTCTGGGCGGAGGTGGAGCGGGTTCTGCCGGACTACCGGGCCCAGCGGCAGTGGCTGAAGGACAATGGAGCGGCGCTGATCGGAAGGCTATAGAAAATACAGCTGCAAGGTTTTGAAAATCCTTGCAGCCGTTTGCATTTTCGTATGGCATTCTGAGGGAACAGGTTTTATTTGAGGGCCGTACCGTCTTTGAAAGCATTGCCCACCTTGTCCCCCAGAACCAGGTAAGTGTTGTTCATGGCGTCAAAGGTGATGGGCTGCAGCTTTTTGGGGTCCACCTTGCCGTTTTCTCCCAGGACGGATTCGTCGGCGGAGACATTGACGATCCTGCCCACCAGGCGGCAGGTCTCCGGGTCGTAGGAGATCAGCGTACACTCCACCGCCATGGGCAGCTCACGGATCAGGGGCGCGTCCACAAATTCGGATTTCTCCGCGTGAAAACCCGCTTTGGCAAACTTGTCCGGAACCTTGCTGCCGGAGACGATGCCCACATAGTCGCAGGCGGCCATGGTTTTGGCGGTGGCCATGCTGACGGTGAAGGCCTTCCGGGCAAGGATGTTCTCGGTGGTTTTGTGGCCCGCGCTGATGCACAGGGAGATTTCCGCTTCCTCGCTGATGCCGCCCCAGGCGGCGTTCATGGCGTTGGGGGTGCCGTCGGCGTTGTAGGTGCCCAGGATGAACACGGGCTGGGGATAGCAGATGGGTTTGGCTCCAAAATTCTTTCTCATATGGGTTACTCCTTTGTTTGAATTTGCTTTAAATACAAAATTTCCTCCGCGTCCTGCTCTGGGGGAAGGAAGGCCCCGACCCTGCGGTAGCCCAGCTTTTCGTAGAAGAATTTCGCGGTTTCGTCCGCCTGGGTGGAGAGCATGGTGTATGTATAGCCCATGGCCCCCATCACGGATTCCCAGTGCTGCATCATCCGTTTGCCCCAGCCTTGGCTCCGGCAGGCTTCGTCCAGATAGATCAGGTCCAGGAAGGGAGTGGTCTGCCAGAACAGGCTGTAGCGAAGGACGCCCCGGATTTCCTGATCTTCCCGCAGTACATAGACCTGGTTGTTGTTGATACAGTCAGCCAGGCGGGGAGAGGGAATATGCCTGTCATAGGCCCGAATGGCCGGAAACTGTCTGCCGGTAGCCACAGCGATCTCCATTTGAACCGTCATCTCTCTTTCTTTTTGTTTACAATCATTATAGCACACAGAAGCAAAAAAGGACAGGCCCATCCGAAGATGAGCCTGTGATTTTATTTTGCAAGGAACATCTGGGTCCAGTAGTTCCCGCCGGAGACATATCCCACGCCGATGTGGGTGAAATTGGCGTTCAGAATGTTGGCCCGGTGGCCGGAGGAATTCATCCATCCGTTAACCACCGCTTGGGGGGTGGCATAGCCCTTGGCGATGTTCTCCCCGGCGCTGCGGAAGGACAGGCCGTAGTTTCGGATCATCTGGAAGGGCGTGCCGTAGACCGGGCTGTTGTGGGAGAAATAGGCGTTGTCCTTCATGTCCTGGGACTTATACCTAGCCACCCGGGCCAGCTCCCAATCATAAGTAAGCGCCTTCAGTCCGTTCTCCTTGCGGATCTCATTGACCAGGCGGATGACCTCCTGCTCGTAATTCGCAACGGTGGGATCTAACGTGGGGACGTGGATTTTCTGCCCCGGATAGATCAGGTCGAAGTTTTGAATCTGGGGATTGGCGCTTTTGATCTCGCTGAGGCCCACCTGGTACTGGCTCGCGATTTCCCACAGGCTGTCCCCGGCTGCCACGGTATGGGTGACGGCGGAAGCCTGGAGCCCCAGCGCGGGAAGAATCAAAAGACCGGTGAGCAATATTGAAAACAGCTTTCTCATGTGACTGTTACCTCCAAACATAAAAATGATCCCGCTTTTCAGCGGGATCATAACGAAACTGCCTTAGCAGCCGAAACCGCACAGCTGGCTGAGAATCTGCCAAACAGAGCAGCAATTGTTGCTGCCGGTGCAATAGTAATAGAACATCTTGCTGACCTCCTGGTTTAGATTTGTCTCGCGAGGACATGAGGATTGTAACCTATTTGTAATTATTTTGCAAGCTGTAATATTTGGAAAAACGCCGGTGTAATCCCATAAATGATCGTTTAGCGGGCAAGGCCCGCAGCGAATGCGTTACGCACTTTGGGTGGTAGACGAACATCCTTTGGGCCCCTCGACCGCAGGTGCAGTGCTATGGTAAATGATCGTTTATCTGCGCAACCCAAGGCTCTCCCTTTGGGAGAGCTGGCACGCCGAAGGCGTGACTGAGAGGGGATACGAAGGCCCTCTCCGACCCGGCATTCGCCGGGCCACCTCTCCCATAGGGAGAGGCTTTGGTGCGATAAACGATCATTTACAGAACCTTATAATGGTTAAATCACGCATCTGCAGATTCCTTGGGACAATTTTCGCATATCGCTTGTTTTTTCCGACATCTGACGCTATAATAAAAGCACTATAATCTGGAGAGGATAGTATGGCGTATAACAATCAGGATTGGGAGGAGCTGGGCCGGAACATTCAGGACATTGTGGACCAGGCGGTCAAATCCCAGGATTATCAGAAGCTGAATCAAACCATCACCCAGACGGTGAACCGGGCGGTGGACCTGGGCAGCGAGGCTGTCCGCAGAGCGGTGGACAGTGCATCCAAAGCGGCGGAGCCCAAAAAGGAAGCCAAGTCTTCCGTTGTGGTGGAAAAGAAAAATCTACCCGTACTCTATGGCAGCACCAGTCATAAGACCACCGTCGGTGTTCTGAAGACGGTTTTCGGCGGGCTGCTTTCCTGCCTGACCTTCGTGATCTTTCTTTCCACCACGTTGGTCAGCCTGGTCACCGGCGGCAGTCTGCTGGGGGCCTCTGGGATAATGTCACTGCTTGGCTTCGGCGCTGGAGTCGGGCTAATTGCCAGCGGTGTCCGGAACCTGAGCTGGGTCAACCGGTTCAAGACCTACCGGAAGGTCCTGGGGCAGAAGACCTACTGCACCCTGGAGAAGCTGGCCCGCAGCGTGGGCAAAAGCGTGAAGTCCGTCCGCAGGGAGCTGCAGGGGATGATCGACCAGGGGCTGTTCCTGGAGGGCCACATGGACAAGGAGCAGACGACCCTCATCACCAGCCACGAGACCTACCGGGAGTTTGAGCACAGCCGCCTCCTGCTGGAACAGAGCCGGGAGGACCAGCGCAGAGCCCAGGAGGCAGAGCGGAAGGCCCAGGAGGAAGCCGCCAAAGCCTGTGCCGCCAATACCACGGACCCCCGGGTGCAGGAGGTGCTGGATCGGGGCAACGCCTTTCTCGTCCAGATTCGCAAATGCAACGATGCCATCCCCGGGGAGGAGATCTCCGGAAAGATCTCCCGCATGGAGCTGATCGTCCGGCGGATTTTCGAGAGGGCGGAGGCCCATCCGGAGATTGTTCCTGACCTGAAGAAAATGATGGACTACTACCTGCCCATGACCGTGAAGCTGCTGAACGCCTATGCGGATATGGACGCCCAGCCTGTCCAGGGAGAGACGATTGAGGGCTCCAAACGGGAGATCGAGGCCACTCTGGACACCCTGAATCTTGCCTTCGAGAAGCTGCTGGACGACCTGTACCGGGAGGCGGCCATGGACGTTTCCAGCGATATTTCCGTCCTCAACACCCTGCTTGCCCAGGAGGGACTGACGGAGGACGAGCTGACCAAAATGAAGAAACAGCAGAAATTATAAGAGGATAGGAGAAACGCATATGGACGCTGAATTCAAGGAATTTGAGCAAACCGCTCCCAGCCTGACCCTGGAGCCGGATCTGGTGAGCGCCCCGGAGCTGGTGGTGGCCGAGGAAACCGGCTTACAGCAGCAGCCCAAAATCGCCGAGCCGGTGCTGACGGCCCAGGAGCAGCAGATGGTAAATGATTTCGCCGCCAAGATCGACGTGGAGAACACCGCCCAGATTTTGCAGTACGGCGCGGGCACCCAGAAGAAAATGGCCGACTTCTCCGACGCCGCCCTGGCCAATGTCCGCACCCAGGACTTAGGGGAAGTGGGCGACCTGATCACAAATGTGGTGGGCGAGCTGAAGGGCTTTGACGCCGAGGAGGAGAAGGGCCTGTTCGGCTTCTTCCGCAAGCAGACCAACAAGCTGGAGACCATGAAGACCAAGTACGCCAAGGCGGAGGTCAACGTGGAGAAGATCGGCGACGCCCTGCAGCAGCACCAGGTTCGCCTGCTGAAGGATTCCGCGCTGCTGGACAAGATGTATGAGCAGAATCTGGCCTACTTCAAGGAGCTGACCATGTACATCCTGGCGGGCAAGCAGAAGCTGCAGGAGGTCCGGGAGGGCAAGCTGAGGCAGCTGGAAGCCACGGCCATGCGCACCGGCCTTTCCGAGGATGCCCAGGCAGCCAAGGATCTGGCGGACAAGTGCAACCGCTTCGAGAAGAAGATCCACGACCTGGAGCTGACCCGCACCATCTCCATCCAGACCGCCCCCCAGATCCGGATGATCCAGAACAACGACAATGTGATGGTGGAGAAGATCCAGACCACCCTGATGAACACCATTCCCCTGTGGAAGAACCAGATGGTCATCGCCCTGGGCATTGCCCATTCCACGGAAGCGGCCCAGGCCCAGCGCCAGGTGAACGATATCACCAACGCTCTGCTGAAGCAGAACGCGGAGAAGCTGCACATGGCCTCCGTGGAGACCGCCAAGGAAGCGGAGCGGGGCATCGTGGACATCGAGACCCTGAAGAAGACCAACGCCGAGCTGATCCAGACCCTGGACGATGTGATGAAGATCCAGCAGG
>CAMGIN010000071.1 GCA_946056135.1 uncultured bacterium
TCAGCTACCACTACTACAACGGCATCTCCGACCGTCTGGCCTCCGTCATGCCCGCAGGCCACTGGGACGCCAGCGAGGCCAACAGCGAGGAATACCTGGACACCGCCATGAGCTTCTGCCGCACCTACCTGCCCTTCCGGAACAAGTACTGCCCCGGCGGCGAGATCTGGGTCACCGAGTCCGGCGACGCGGGCGGCGGCGGCGACAGCTGGGCCTCCACCTATCTGGACGTGCTGCGGACTCTGAACGAGCTGGGCGGCTTCGCGGCACTGACCAACGGCATCATCTTCCACAACACCCTGGCCGCTTCCGACTACGCCTTCCTGGAGCGTCAGGTCTTCAATCCCCGGCCCAACTACTTTGCCGTTCTGCTTTGGCAGCGGCTCATGGGCCAGACCGTCTACGCCTCCGGCGAGCCTGTCCGCATGGGCGCTCACGTCTATGTCCACAGCCGCAAGGACGGCAAAGAGGGCAAGGTCTACCTGATCATCAACAACTCCGAAACGGAAACCACCACTGTTGACGTTCCCGTGGATGGTACCATTTACGTTCTGAACGGCAAGGACGGCAACAAGCGGGCCACCGTCATGACCCTGAACGGCCGTGACCTGGTACTGGGCGAGAACTGGGAGCTGCCCGATCTCAGCGGTGCGCCCGTTTCCGCCGGTAAGATTGAACTGGCGCCCATGACCTGCACCTTCCTGGTGGTGTAATCATCCATACTGCTGCCGACGCACTCATTTTGGGTGCGTCGGTTTTTTATGGGAATCCCGATTACCTCTTTCCCTCGGTGGATTCTCGCACTTGCACAAAAAAGAATTGCGGAATTTGTAAAATATGTCTTGACTTTAGCGTATTAAAGTGGTAAAGTATGAGAAATACCTTCAGAAAGGATCATGGCGTTATGGGTATCATCCGACATCCGGGCGAAGAGGAATTTTATGAAGCGGTGCTGTCCCTGGAAACACCGGAGGACTGCCGGAACTTTTTCGAAGACGTGTGTACCATCAAGGAGCTGCAGGCCCTGGCCCAGCGGTTCCGGGTGGCCTGCCTGCTGGACAGCGGCAGCAACTATCTGGAGGTGTCGGAGGCCACCGGTGTCAGCTCCGCCACCATCAGCCGGGTGAACCGGTGCCTGCACTACGGCAGCGGCTACCGAACGGCCCTGGACAATCTGAAGAAAGCGGGAAAGCTGGATGACGGACGAAATCTGGAAGAATGAAGAACGGGCTGTGTTCACCCTGCGCAGCCTGTACCGGCGCTACGGCTACGCGCCCTACAAAATGAGCCGCTTTGAAGAATACGACCTGTATGTGCGCAACAAGGACTTTCTGGTGTCGGACCAGATCATCACCTTCTCCGACGGCTCCGGGCGGCTGCTGGCGCTGAAGCCCGATGTGACGCTGTCCATCGTGAAGAACGCCCCGGAGGCCCCCGGCGCGGTGCAGAAGGTCTACTACAACGAAAACGTCTATCGGGATTACCGGGAGATCATGCAGGCCGGCCTGGAGTGCGTGGGAGACCTGGGCGATTACGAAATCGCGGAGGCAGTACTGCTGGCGGTGAAGAGCCTGAAGCTGCTGGGAGACCGGTTCGTACTGGACATCTCCCATATGGGGCTCATCGCGGCGGTGCTGGACAGCTGCGGGCTCAGCGGTCAGGAGCGGAAACAGGCCATGGACTGCCTGCGGCGGAAGAACCGGCATGAGCTGGAGGCGCTATGCCGGGGCAGCGACGTCGCCTGGGAGAAGCTCAGCACCCTCTTAAGCTGCCGGGGCAGCGGGAAGGAAGTGCTGGACCGTGTAGCTGCGGTACTGACCACAGACCCGGAGCGGCAGGCCCTGGAGGAACTGCGGAGCCTATGGAAGATTCTGGAGACCAGCGGCTTCGAAAACGCGGTGCGCCTGGACTTCTCCGTGGGCAGCGGTGGCATGCACTACTACAGCGGCGTGGTTTTCCGGGGGTATCTGGCGGGCATCCCTGCCAGTATTCTCTCCGGCGGGCAGTATGACAAGCTGGCCCGGAAGATGGGCAAGCGCTGCCGGGCAATCGGCTTTGCCATCTACCTGGACCTGCTGCAGGATGGACAGCGGCAGGACAGTGCCTTTGACGTGGATACTCTGATTCTCCACGACGGCACCGTGGACACGGCTGTCCTGACGGCGGCGGCGGAAGCGGCAGCGAAAGACGGCAGCGTTCTGGTGACGGAAGTCCTGCCGAAGGATCGAAACTGGAAGAAACTGGTTCGCTTTGTGAATGGGGAGGCAGTGCAGTGAAGACAATGATCAATGTAGCCCTTCCCAAGGGACGGCTGGGAGAAAAGGCCTACGCCATGCTGAAACAAAGTGGCTACGACTGTCCTTCCATCGAGGACCCGGGCCGGAAGCTGATTTTTGAGAACCCGGAAAAGGGCGTCCGCTACTTCTGGGTGAAGCCCTCGGACGTGGCCATCTATGTAGAGCGGGGGGCAGCGGACCTGGGCATCGTGGGTAAAGACATTCTGCTGGAATACCAGCCGGATGTGTATGAGCTGCTGGATCTGAAGATGGGCAAATGCCGCATGGCAGTGGCGGGAAAGAAGGATTTCCGGGACCCGGCAGGTCAAACCTTAAAGGTCGCCACCAAGTTCCCCAACATCACCCGCAATTACTACAGCGGCAAGTGCCGGGACATCGACATCATTCACCTCAACGGCTCCATCGAGCTGGCCCCCATTCTGGGCTTAAGCCACGTCATCGTGGACATCGTGGAAACCGGCACCACATTGAAGGAAAACAATCTGATGGTGTACGAGGAAATCGTCCCCATCAGTGCCCGGCTCATTGCCAATATCGCAAGCTATCAATTCAAGGATGACGTGATCAACGAAATCTGTGAAAGCCTGAGAAAGCAGGTGGAGGAATTATGATTAAGATTTTAAGATACGGCCAGGTGCCGAATTCTGAAATTTTCGCCAGGGTCACCCCGGCGGTGGATGTAGAAGCGGCAGTGTCCGCGATTTTAACCGATGTTCGCGCCCGGGGCGACCAGGCGGTGCTGGAGTATACCAGAAAATTTGACGCTCCCCAGCTGGAGGCCCTACCGGTATCTCCGGAGGAAATCGAGGAAGCCTTTGCCCAGGTAGAGCCGGAATTTCTGGCCATTCTGGAGGAGGCGGCGGCAAACATTCGGGCGTTTCACGCCAAGCAGGTGCGCACCAGCTTCGTCATCGCGGACAAGCCGGGCATCGTCCTGGGCCAGAAGATAACTCCCATTGAGAAGGTGGGTGTCTACGTCCCCGGCGGCACGGCTGCCTACCCCTCCACGGTGCTGATGGACACCATCCCTGCAAAGATCGCGGGCTGCGGTCAAATTGTCATGACCACCCCTCCCGGGAAGGACGGCAAAATCAATCCCGCCATTCTGGCGGCGGCGAAGATCGCGGGCGTGGATCAGATTTTCAAGGTCGGCGGTGCCCAGGCCATCGGCGCTTTGGCCTACGGAACCCAAACCATCCCCAAGGTGGACAAAATCGTCGGCCCCGGCAATGCCTTTGTTGCGGAGGCCAAGAAGCAGGTCTTCGGCCTGGTGTCCATCGACATGATCGCGGGCCCCAGCGAGATTCTGGTCATTGCCGACAGCAAGAGCAATCCCGCCCACGTAGCCGCCGATATGCTGAGCCAGGCGGAGCACGACAAGCTTGCCAGCGCGGTACTGATTACCGACAGCGAAGCTTTGGCTCAGGCCGTCAGCGACGAGCTGGAAAAACAGCTTCCCCTGCTTCCCCGCAGGGAGATTGCCCGGGCTTCCATTGACAACGGCGGCAAGATCATCGTCACCGACAATCTGATGGCAGGCATTGAAATCGCCAACGAGATCGCTCCGGAGCACCTGGAGCTGATGGTGGACGATCCCTTCGCCTACCTGGACGCGGTGAAGAACGCCGGCTCCATCTTCCTGGGCCGCAGCTGCCCGGAGGCCCTGGGGGATTACTTCGCCGGGCCCAACCACACCCTGCCCACCTCCGGCACCGCCAGGTTCTCCAGCCCCCTGAGCGTGGACGACTTTGTGAAAAAGAGCCAGTTTACCTACTACACCCCGGAAGCTCTGTCCAAGGCAGCGGAGAAAATTAACCGCTTTGCGGGCAAGGAAGGTCTCCAGGCCCACGGCAGGAGTGTCATGATCCGCCAGGAGGACAAGATATGAGCCGGTTTTTGGGAGAGCAATACCAAAGCTTAGAAGCCTACACCCCCGGCGAGCAGCCCAGGGATATGCAGTACATCAAGCTGAACACCAACGAGTCCCCCTATCCTCCCGCCCCCAGCGTGGTTTCCGCTGTGCCGGAGGATGAGGTTGGGCTGCTGCGGCTGTACTCCGATCCCACCGCCAAAGCACTGAAAGAAAAGCTTGCGGGCCTGTACAGTGTGGGGCCGGAAAACATCTTCCTTTCCAACGGCTCCGATGAAGTGCTGAACTTCGCCTTCCTGGCCTTCGGCGGCAAGGGGGCCGTGTTCCCGAACATCACCTACGGGTTTTATGAGGTCTTCGGGGACTTGTATCACATTTCCTATGAGAAAATCCCCCTGAAAGAGGACTTTTCCGTGGACTATCGGGACTATTGCGGACAGAACAGGCTGGTGGTGCTGGCAAACCCCAACGCCCCTACAGGCATGAGCATCCCGGTCAGCCAGATCGAAGAAATTGTCCGCACCAACCCCGAGACCGTAGTGCTCATCGACGAAGCCTATGTGGACTTCGGCGGCGAGACCTGTCTGCCCTTGATTCAGAAATACGACAATCTGCTGGTAACCCGGACCTATTCCAAGTCCCGGTGCCTGGCAGGAGGCCGCCTGGGCTACGCCTTTGCCAGCCCGGCCCTCATTGCGGACTTGGAAAAAATCAAATTCTCCACCAATCCCTATAACATCAACCGTCTGACCCTGCGCCTGGGCGAGGCCACGGTGGACGCGGAGCCCTACTATCAGGAAAAATGCGCAGAGATTCAGAAGACCCGGGCTTGGACGGCGGAGCAGCTGACGGCACTGGGCTTCGAAGTCCTGCCCAGCCGGGCCAACTTCCTGTTTGCGAGAAGCCCCAAAATTGACGGCGGGCAGCTGTATCAGGAACTGAAGCAACGGGGCATCCTGGTTCGCCACTTCACGAACCCCCGAATTTGCCAGTTCAACCGCATCACCATCGGCACCCCGGACCAAATGGAAGCCCTGCTGGCGGCCATCACCCAGATTCTAAACGAAATCAACGAAAGAAGATCATTTTGCATTTGATACAGAGGTGTTTTATGAGAACGTCAGAAATCACCCGGAAGACCGCCGAGACCGATATTTCCCTCCGTCTGAACCTGGACGGCACCGGGAAAAGCCACATCGATACCGGCTGCGGCTTCCTAAACCATATGCTGACCCTGTTCGCCGCCCACGGGAAATTCGACCTGACGGTGAAATGCCTGGGCGATACCGATGTGGACGACCACCACAGTGTGGAGGACATCGGCATCTGCCTGGGAGACGCCTTCCGGGAGGCCCTGGGGGACAAACGGGGCATCACCCGGTACGGAAGCTTCCTGCTGCCTATGGACGAGGCGCTGATCCTCTCCGCCGTGGACATCTCCGGCAGAAGCTGCCTGTGCTACGAGCTGGCAATCCCCACGGAGAAAATCGGTACCTTTGACACGGAGCTGGTGGAGGAATTCTTCCTGGGCTTCACCCGCCACTGCCCCATGAGCCTGCATTTCAAGCAGCTGGCCGGAAAGAACGCCCACCATATCGTGGAGGGGGCCTTCAAATCCGTAGCCCGGTCCCTGAAAGCTGCAGTGGCCCTGGACGGCAGCGGCGAGATTCCATCTACAAAGGGGGTTCTGTGATGGTCGGCATTATCGATTACGGCGTGGGAAACCTGTTCTCCCTGCAATCGTCTTTTGGCGCTATCGGGGAGGAAGCCTTCGTCAGCGGAGACCCCGAACAGTTGGCAAAAGCCCAGCGTTTGGTGCTGCCCGGTGTCGGAGCCTTTGAGGATGCGGCCAACAAGCTGCGCTCCTCTGGTCTGGATGCCTTCGTCCGGGAACAGACCGCCCAGGGAAAGCCTCTGCTTGGCATCTGCCTGGGGATGCAGCTGCTGTTTGAAAAGAGCTTTGAATACGGCGAGCATGGGGGCCTTGGCCTGCTGAAGGGCCGGGTGGTTCCCATGGAGGGGCGACTGCCGGAGACTCTGAAAATTCCCCATATGGGCTGGAACCGTTTGGAGGTCAAGGGTGGAAAGCTGCTGCGGGAGGCGGAGGGACAGTATGTGTATTTTGTCCACTCCTTTTTCGCCGAGGGCTGTAATGACTCTCTCGCAGCCGTGACGGAGTACGGCATCCCCATCACCGCCGCGGTGGAGCGGGGCAACATCTTCGGCTGCCAGTTCCACCCGGAGAAAAGCGGCAATGTGGGACTTTCCATCCTCCGCACTTTCTGCCGTCTGTAAAGGAGGAAGACCATGTATCTTTATCCTGCCATTGACCTATATGAAGGAAAGGCCGTGCGGCTTTACAAGGGCGACTATGCGCAAATGACGGTCTACAGCGAAGACCCCGCCGAAGTTGCCAAAGCCTTCGCCGCTGCGGGAGCGGACCACCTGCACCTGGTGGACCTGGAGGGTGCGAAGACCGGCGTTCCCGCGAACCTCTCCACCATTCAGAAGATTTTACAAACAGCCCCCTTCTTCACGGAGCTGGGAGGCGGCATCCGCAAGATGGAGACCGTGGAGCAGTATCTGGCCATCGGCATTGACCGGGTGATCCTGGGCACCGCCGCCGTGACCAATCCTGCCTTTCTGGAAGAAGCCCTGGAAAAATACGGAAGCCATATCGCCGTGGGCGTGGACCTGAAGGACGGCTTCGTGGCCATCAAGGGCTGGACGGAGACCTCCGCCCTGACTGCTGACGTTTTTTTTGCGCGGATGCAGGATTTGGGCGTCGCCACAGTGATCTGCACGGACGTCTCCCGGGACGGCGCGATGAAGGGCACCAACCGGGCGTTGTACCGGCAGCTGTCCCAGAAGTATGCCATTGATCTCATCGCCTCCGGCGGGGTCTCCAGCCTGGAGGATGTGGCGGCGCTGCGGGACATGCACCTCCACGGGGCCATTCTGGGCAAGGCCTATTACACTGGCGCGGTGGATCTGAAAACGGCAATTGAGGTGGCGCTATGATTACAAAACGGATTATCCCCTGTCTGGACGTGCGCAACGGACGGGTGGTAAAGGGAACCAATTTCCAGGGCTTGCAGGACGTGTCCTCCCCTGTGGCGCTGGGGAAATTCTACAGTGACAACGGGGCCGACGAGCTGGTGTTCTACGACATCACCGCCTCGGCGGAAGGACGCAGACTGTTCACGGACATCCTGACCCAGGTGGCGGCCACCATCTTCATCCCTCTGACAGTGGGCGGCGGCATCAACACGGTGGAGGACTTTGACCGGGTGCTGAAATGCGGCGCAGACAAGGTCAGCGTCAACTCCGGCGCCATCCGGGACCCCGACCTGGTTCACGCGGCGGCCCGGCGGTACGGGGACCAGTGCGTGGTGCTCTCCGCCGACGTCAAGCGGGTGGAGGGCCAGTTCCGGGTCTTCGCCAAGGGCGGACGGGAGGACACCGGCATGGAGGCCATCTCCTGGATCAAACGGTGCGTATCCAACGGCGCGGGGGAAGTGGTTCTGAACTCCATCGACACTGACGGCGTGAAGCAGGGCTTTGACCTGGAAATGCTGGAAGCCGTCAGTGAAGCGGTGGACGTGCCGGTGATTGCCTCCGGCGGCGCGGGCTGCGAGGAAGATTTTGTCACATTGTTCAAAACGCTGCCCAAGGTGGACGCGGGGCTGGCAGCCTCCATTTTCCACTTTGGACAGGTGAAAATCCCGGAGCTGAAAAAGACGCTGCGGGAAAACGATATTCTGGTGAGGTTATGATATGCAGGACGTAGAGAAACTGAAATTTGACGACAAGGGGCTGATTCCCGCCATTGTGGTGGATGACCAGACGGGCAAGGTGCTGACCCTGGCCTACATGAACCGGGAGAGCCTGGCCATCTCCATGGAAAGAAAGCTGACCTGCTTCTGGAGCCGGTCCCGGCAGGAGCTGTGGCTGAAGGGAGAGACCAGCGGCAACTATCAGCACATCGTCTCCATTACCGCCGACTGCGACTACGACGCCCTGGAGGTCCGGGTCATCAAGGACGGCCCCGCCTGCCATCTGGGCACCGACTCCTGCTTTACCAATCCCGTTCTGGGAGAGCGGCAGGACAAATTCCAGTTGGAAGACCTGTATCAGCTGCTGGTGGACCGGAAGCGGGACCTGCCCGAAGGGTCCTACACCTCCTACCTGTTCCAGAAGGGCATCGACAAGATCCTGAAAAAGGTGGGTGAGGAAAGCACCGAGGTTATCATTGCGGGCAAAGCCGACGACAAAGCGGAGACCATCTATGAGATTGCGGACCTTGCCTACCATGTGCTGGTCTTAATGGTGCAGATGGGCATTTCCGTGGAGGATATCCGCGAAGAACTGGCAGGCCGTCACGTCATCGATCATAAAGTAAAACAGGAGAAAATGACGAAATAACCGTTTTCTGTCCGTGTAAATAATCGTTTACAGCAGCACCCACTGTAGTGGAGGGTCATTGACCCTCCCGCCGGCTGAAAATTTTTGAGCGGTCAAACCTGTCGCTTTTTGTGAAAACCAGCACTGGAAGCAACCT
>CAMGIN010000072.1 GCA_946056135.1 uncultured bacterium
CATGCGGAAGGGGCGTCAGGGATGCCGCCCCCTACGCACAGTAACAGTAAACGATCATTTATATGAGTAATGGCGGTTTGACTGAATAGGTACCCCTTGTCTATATTCTAACCTGTTTCAGGTTAGAATTCAATAACCTGATTCAGGTTATATTAGAATAATGCAAGTTCTATTATGAGGAGGGGATACAATGTATCCACGTATCCGGGACTTGCGTGAAGATTGGGACTTAAGTCAAACACAGGTGGCATCTATGTTGGGTATGTCTCAGACTGGTTATTCGAAATACGAAACGGGAGAGAATGATATTCCAACAACCGTACTAATCAAACTTGCACGATTTTACAAAACCAGTATTGATTATCTCCTTGGAGAAACGTCTCAAAAACAAAGATACAAATAGGAGCCAATCCGCCATGCGAAAACTCATGTGGTTTACCCTGGGCTTTGGCGCAGCTTGTCTGCTGTGCGCCTATGTACTGCCCGATAAGGCATTGTTGGCTCTGGCGCTGGCGTGTGCTGCCGTTGCGTTCCTTCTGGGATTCGCGGGAAAAGACCGGATGCAACTTGCCCAGGCGGCACTGCTCCTTTTCGGCTGCGGGGCTGGACTATTTTGGTATTCTCAGTATTCCCGTTTCTATTTGGATTCTGCTTCAGCTCTGGATGGACAAATCCGGAGGGCCTCGTTCCGGGCTTCGGACTACAGCTACGCTACTTCCTACGGTTCCGCGGTGGACGCTGCCCTGGTCATCGACGGAAAATCCTACCAGGTTCGAGTCTATTGGAAAGACAGCCAAACGCTGGAGCCGGGAGATACCATCGCGGGTACTTTCCGCTTCCGCCTGACCACACCGGACGCTTCCGAGGGACCCACCTACCACCAGGGCCAGGGCATTTTCCTGCTGGCCTACCAGTCCGGGGAGGTTTCTGTTTCCCGGGAAATCGAACATTCGCTTCGGGATGTGCCCGCAAGGCTGCGAAGACAGATCAAGGATGTCCTCCAACGGTGCTTCCCGGAGGATACCAGCTTCTTTGCCAAGGCCCTGCTGCTGGGAGATACCTCGGATTTCAGCTATGAGACCGACACGGCCCTGAAGCTCAGCGGCATCCGGCATGTGGCAGCGGTGTCGGGGCTCCACATTTCCATTTTGTTTGCCCTGTTCAGCGCCGTCGCCTTCCGGAAGCGGTTTCTGTCGGCAGCTCTGGGCTTTCCCGTACTTGCACTGTTTGCCGCGTTGGCGGGGTTTACCCCTTCCGTCACCCGTGCCTGCGTCATGTCTGCGCTGATGCTGCTCGCCTCCCTGCTGAACCGGGAATATGACGGCGCTACCGCCCTGTCTTTCGCGGCGCTGGGGATGCTGATGGGCAATCCCCTGGTCATCACCGGGGTGGGGTTCCAGCTTTCTGTGGGCAGCGTGGCAGGAATCTATCTATTCGGCTCCCAACTTCGCAGCTGGCTGGCGGCACGGATTTCCGGAAACGGGCGGCTGCGGCGCTGGCTGGTTGGCTCCGTTAGCATCACATTAAGCGCCCAGGTTTTCACGGTGCCCCTGTGCGCCTGGTATTTCGGCACGGTCAGTCTCATCGGTATTCTGACGAACCTGCTGGTACTGTGGCTGATGCCGGTGTTGTTCGGCGGTACTCTGGCAGTTGCCCTGACGGGCTTTTTCTGGCAGGCGGGTAGTACGGTTCTGGGCTGGCTGTTGTCCTGGCCCATCCGGTATGTGCTGATGGTCTCCAAAGTCCTGGCAAAGCTTCCACTGGCGGCAGTATACACAGAAAGCCCATGGATCGGGATCTGGCTTGTTTTCGTATATCTGATGCTGCTTTGCTTCCTGCTGACCGGAAAGCGAAAGCCGGTGATTCTGATCTGCGGCACCATTCTGGGGCTGTGCGCCGCGCTGCTGGCCTCCTGGGGCCTGCCGCTGCTGGACAATACCCGGCTGACAGTGCTGGACGTAGGCCAGGGACAGTGCCTGCTGCTGCAGAGCGAGGGCCGGACCTATATGGTGGACTGCGGCGGGGACAGGGATACCCAGACCGCCGATCTGGCCGCAGCCACCCTGTTAAGCCAGGGAATCACGCACCTGGATGGCCTGATCCTGACCCACGCCGACCAGGACCACAGCAACGCGGTGACGTATCTCCTGAGCCGGGTGGACACGGACCTGCTGATCCTGCCCCCGGAGTCTGCATCATTGGAGGCGGACACTGAGGCGCAGGTGGTCTATGCCCAGAGCGATCTGGTGCTGACCTACGGAGACACCACCATCTCGGTTTTCGCTCCCACATTTTCCGGAACCAGCAACGAAAACGGCCTGTGCGTCTTGTTTGATACGGAAAAATGTGATATACTGATCACCGGAGACCGCAGCAGCCTGGGCGAAGGCTGGCTGCTGCAAAGGAAAACCCTTCCAAAGGTGGACGTTCTGATCGCCGGACATCACGGCGCGAAGGATTCCACCTCCCCGGAGCTGCTCCAAGCTGTCCGCCCGGAGACGGTGTGCATTTCCGTGGGGGAGGACAACCTGTACGGCCATCCCGCCCCGGAGCTGCTGGCCCGGCTGAAGGACTTTGGCTGCACCGTTCGCCGCACGGACCGGGAAGGCACCATTCTGATCAGGAGGTAACCCATGGCAAAAAAGAGCGCATCCGGCAGCGGCCTGCAGGAGCTGAAGCAGGCCCTGAAAACCAATACCCTGGGAAGACTCTACTTTTTCCACGGGGAGGAGACCTTCCTGCTGCACCACTATCTGGAGCAGATCAGGAAACAGCTGCTGGACCCGCTGACGGAGGCCTTCAACGCCCACCGCCTGACCAGCGAGACCTTCGACCTCCAGAGCTTTGCCGACGCGGTGGAGAATCTGCCCATGATGGCGGAAAGCACCTTCGTCCAGGTGGACGACATTGACATCTTCAAGCTGGGCGAAGGGGACCGCAGCAAAATGGCGGAAATCCTGTCCGATATCCCCGACTACTGCACCGTGGTATTCACCTATCTCACCACTGCCTGGAAGCCGGACAAGCGGCTGAAAAAGCTGTGGGAAGCGGTGGAAAAAAGCGGAACCGTTGTGGAGTTTGCCAAGCAGGACCAGCGGGATCTGATTGCCTGGGTCACCCGGCACTTCGCGGCCCAGGACAAGCAGATTTCCACGGACCTGTGCGCCTATCTCATCGACATTACCGGCGGCACCATGACCGCCTTAAGCGGCGAGATCGACAAGATCTGCGCCTATTCCGGGGCCAAAACCATTCAGAAATCCGACATTGACGCGGTGACAGAGCCGGTGCTGGACGCGGTGGTGTTCCAGATGACGGACCTGCTCAGCGCCGGACGTTATGACCAGGCCCTGCAAAAATTGCAGCAGCTCTTCAAAATGCAGCAGGAGCCCCTTGCCATTTTAGGCGCGGTAGGCAGCCATTTCCGCCGGATCGGCGCGGCCAGAACCCTGCTGGACTGCGGCAAAAACGCCTCGGATTTACAAAAGCTCTGCGGCCTGCCGGACTATCCCGCCAGGAAGACCATGGAGGCCGCCCGGCGGTTCTCCCCTGCCTTCTGCCGGACGGCAGCGGAGCTGGTGCTGGAAACGGACTACAGGATGAAAACCTCCTTTGACGACAGTGAACGGCTGCTGGAGCTGCTTCTGCTGCGGCTGGCCCAGGAGGCGAAGCATGGTTAAGATTCAGGAAGCCATCGTGGTGGAAGGCCGCTACGACAAGAACACCCTGCGCCAGATCGTGGACGCGCCGATTTTCGAGACGGCGGGCTTCGGTATTTTCAAGGACAAAGCGCAGCTAGCCCTTTTGCGGAAAGTAGCCCAAAAGCGTGGTCTCATCGTCTTCACGGACTCCGACGGCGCGGGCTTCGTCATCCGCAACCACCTGAAAAGCGCCATCCCGGCAAAGTACCTGAAGCACGCCTATATTCCCGACATTCCCGGCAAGGAAAAGCGCAAGTCCTCTCCAGGCAAGGAAGGAAAGCTGGGGGTGGAGGGCATGTCCCGGGAAATTATCCTGGATGCCCTGCGCAAGGCCGGAGCCACCATAGAAGGAGCGGATGTCCCCCGGAAACGGGACATCACCAAGCAGGATCTTTTTGATCTGGGTCTCTCCGGCACCCCAGATGCCGCCGCCAACCGGCAAAGGCTATTAAAGAAACTGGACCTGCCGGAACACATGAGCCCCAATGCCATGCTGGAAGCGCTGAACCTATTGTATTCCCTGGAGGAACTGGAAAAGGTGGTTAACAGAGTGGAGCGTTGAGTTTCTTGAGTGTGGAGTTTGGAGTGTGGAGTTATGGTATTTCCTTCGGAAATGATTGAAAACTTCTTTTCAATACAGCGTGTTACCTGTGCGTAGGGGGCGGCATCCTTGACGCCCCATTTGTATGCGGTACTGTCATAAGGGGCGTCAAGGATGCCGCCCCCTACGTACATCTTCGTGAGTGCTTTTTATCGTTTTGCTGCGTCAATCCGATAAGAATTATCCACGAAGTGGACACCTTAACTCCACACTCCTAACTCCTAACTTCACACTGAATATGGAGATTTACAATGGTAGATATACAAGTCAAAGAGTTAACAAAATTTTTCGTCATCGGAGAAAACCTACTGGACGGGCTCAGCTTTGAGATCCAGGAGGGAGAGCGGGTGGCGATTCTGGGCCGCAACGGCTGCGGAAAAACCACGCTGTTCAATATCCTCACCGGCCAGATGGACTATGACGGCGGGGAGGTCTATGTCAACCCCAATAAGCGGCTGGGCCTGATTTCCCAGATTCCCAAATTCCCGGAGAGTTACACCGTGGAGGACGTGCTGCGCTCGGCCTATGCGGACCTGACCCGGACAAAAAAGCGGATGGAACAGCTGGAAGCGGAAATGTCCAAGGGAGCTACTGCGGAGCAGCTGCGGGAATATGACGCCCTGACCAACCGCTTCCAGTCCGGCGGCGGCTATGAGATGGACGTGGAGGTGGACAAGATCTGCAACGGTCTGGGCATCTCCCAGCAGCAGCGCAGCCAGGAATTTGCCAGCCTGTCCGGCGGCGAGAAGACCCGGGTGAACCTGGCCCGGCTCCTGCTGGAAAAGACGGACATCCTACTGCTGGACGAGCCCACCAACCACCTGGATTTGAACAGCGTGGAGTGGCTGGAGGGCTACATCAACACCTTCAAGGGCACGGTGCTGGCCATCTCCCATGACCGGTATTTCATCGATCAGATTGCCCAGCGGGTCATCGAGATCACCGAGGGCCACGCCGAGTTTTATTCCGGCAACTACTCCTTCTACATGGACGAGAAGCAGGCCCGGTTTGATTTGCAGCTGAAGCAGTACGAGCAGGAGCAGGCCAAGCTGAAGCAGCTGAGCTACACCGTGGAGCGGATGAAGGGCTGGGGCATCAACAATCGGACCCTGTACCGCCGGGCCATGTCCATCCAGCACCGGATGGAGCGGATCCGCAAGACGGAGAAGCCCAAAAAGGAGCGCACCATGAAGGCCAGCTTCGGGGAAAAGGAGTTCTCCGGAGACGTGGTGTTCAAGCTGAAGAACGTCAGCAAGGCCTTCGACGGACGGACGCTGTTCTCCGACGTGAATCTGAACGTGGAGGCCGGGGAGCGCATCGCCCTGCTGGGAGACAACGGCACCGGCAAGTCCACCTTTCTCAAGTGCCTGCTGGGGGAGGAGGACTGCCAGGGCAAGATCCAGTTCGGCCCCACCGTGAAGTGGGGGTATCTGCCCCAGATCATCCACTTTGACCACCCGGAGCGGACCCTCTACGACACCATGCTCTACGAAAAGAACTGCACCCCCCAGATGGCCCGGGACCGGCTGGGTGCCTTTATGTTCCAGGGAGAGGACGTGTTCAAGACCGTGGGCAATCTGTCCGGCGGCGAGCAGTCCCGGCTCCGGCTGTGCATGCTGATGGATGAAAAAATCAATCTGCTGATCCTGGACGAGCCCACCAACCACCTGGACATTGCTTCCAGAGAATGGGTGGAGGCCGCCATCGAGGAATTCGAAGGGGTGCTGCTTTTCGTCTCCCATGACCGGTACTTCATCGAAAAGTTCGCCGAGCGGATCTGGCTGCTGGAGGATGGGCAGATCCGGGACTTCCCCTGCGGCTACCAGAAATACCGCTCCATCCTGGAGCACGAAGCCGCCGCCAAGCCGGTGGTGACCGCCGCCCCGAAGCCCAAAAAGGAAAAGCCCAAGGGCGGCACCAAGGACGTGGACAAGCTGGTCCGCCGGTTGGAGCGGGAGATCGAGAAGCAGGAGAAAGCCATTGCCGACCTGGATGCCAGCATCGAAAACGCCTCCGCCGACTACCAGGAGCTGACCCGGCTGCTGGGGGAAAAGGAAGAAGCGGAAGCGGTACTGATGGACCTGATGGAGCAGTGGGAAGCGGCCCAGGAATAAGAAAGGCAATCCTTGGCTTAGCAAAATCGAAAATAATAGTTTATCGTAGCACCCACTGTAGGGGAGGGTCATTGACCCTCCCGCCAGCTGAAAATTTTTGAGCGGTCAACCCCATTCCTTTTTGTGAATACCAGCACTGGCAGCAACATATTTCACACTCTGTCCCGTTACCAAGCGGGAGGGTCAATGACCCTCCCCTACAGTGAGTACGCGCGTAAACGATCATTTAACTGAGTTAAGCCGATAAGCATTAACGGATATTTCCGGTTGACACCGCCCTGCCAAAGGCCTATAATACGTTCAGATAAAAATAAAAGGAGAAATTGAAATGAGTTCTTGCAACGGCAACTGTTCCAGCTGCGGCTCCGACTGCGCTGACCGCAAGGCGGAGAGCCTTCTGGCGGAACTGAATCCCAATTCCACTGTCAAAAAGGTCATCGCGGTGGTCTCCGGCAAGGGCGGCGTGGGCAAGTCCACCGTCACCTCCCTGCTGGCGGTAGGCATGGCCCGGCAGGGCAAGCGTGTGGGCGTCTTGGACGCGGACATCACCGGCCCCTCCGCCCCCACAGCCTTCGGCGTCACCGAGTGCCAGGGTGCCAATGAAGACGGCCTCTACCCTGCCCTGACCCGTACCGGCATCCAGGTCATGTCCATCAACCTGCTGCTGGATAACCCCGCCGACCCGGTGGTCTGGCGCGGCCCGGTCATCGCGGGCGCGGTGAAGCAGTTCTGGACCGACGTGATCTGGGAGGATGTGGACTATCTGTTCGTGGATATGCCTCCCGGAACCGGCGACGTGCCCCTGACGGTGTTCCAGAGCATTCCGGTGGATGGCGTCATCATCGTCACCTCCCCCCAGGATCTGGTGTCCATGATCGTGGCCAAGGCGGTGAAGATGGCAAACATGATGCATATTCCTGTGCTGGGCTTTGTGGAGAACTATTCCTATCTGCAGTGCCCGGACTGCGGCAAGAAGATCAGCGTCTTCGGCAAAAGCCACCTGGACGAGATCGCCGCCCAGTTTGGTCTGCCCGTCCTGGCCCGGCTGCCCATCGATCCGTCTATCGCGGAAGCCTACGACAACGGCCAGATGGAAACCGTCAACACCGACGCTGTGGCAGGTGTGCTGGAAGCCATCCAAAACGCGGAATAACCAGAAAAGGAACCTCCAACGAAACGGAGGTTCCTTTTGGTTCTGTCTGTTTTCTGCATTCCGCGGGATCACATTTCCTGTCTGCCTTCCAATGCCCGGGACAGCGTCACCTCGTCGGCGTATTCCAGCTGGCTTCCCACCGGGACGCCGTAGGCGAGCCGGGTCACCTTGACCTCCATGGGACGAAGCAGACGGGAGATGTACATGGCCGTGGCCTCGCCCTCGGTGTCGGGGTTCGTGGCCATGATGACCTCTTTGACCTCGCCGCTGGCCACCCGGGTCAGCAGCTCCTTGATCTTGATGTCGTCCTGGGTCACATGGTTCAGCGGCGAGATGACGCCGTGGAGCACATGGTATAGTCCCCGGAACTCCCGGGAGCGCTCCATGGCAATGACATCCCTGGGCTCCGCCACCACGCAGATGGTGCTTCTGTCCCGGGTCTCGTCGTTGCAGATGGGGCACAGCTCCCGGTCCGTCAGGTTCTGGCAGCATGGGCAGGTGTGTACGGACTTCTTGGCCTCCAGAATGGCGGCGGCAAATTCCTCCGCCTCCTCCAGGGGCAGGCTCAGCACATGGAAAGCAAGCCGCTGGGCCGTCTTTCCGCCGATGCCGGGCAGCCTGGCAAACTGATCCGCCAGATTCTGCAGCGCCGCAGGGAAAAACTGCATAGCCCCTCCTTAGAACAGGCCGCCCAGGTTCAGGCCGCCGGTGAGACGGGACATGTTGTTGGCAGCCTCGGCATCCGCGGCCCGAATGGCCTCGTTGACGGCGGCAATGACCATGTCCTGGAGCATTTCCACATCGTCAGGATCCACAGCCTCGGGCTTGATCTCGATATTCACCAGCTCATGCTTGCCGTTGACGGTAGCGGACACCATGCCGCCGCCGGAAGCAGCGGTGAAGGTCTTGGCCTCCTGCTCCTGCTGCATCCGCAGCATCTCCTGCTGCATCTTCTGGGCCTGCTTCATCATAGCCGCCTGATTCATTCCACCGGGCATACCCCGGAATCCACCTTTTGCCATTTCGCATTCTCCTATCTGAATAATTTATTTGTTATCCGTAGGGGGCATGCTGAAGACGCGGCATTCGCTGTCGAGCGAGGAGATCCGTGATTTCCTCGAGGT
>CAMGIN010000073.1 GCA_946056135.1 uncultured bacterium
TAGCAATATTACTCAAGAATTTTCGTTGGCTGTTTTTCGCTTACGCTTAAACAATCCATAATTGTCCAAGGTGTTTTTTAGTTCGTCTTTACGTTATTCAATTTACAAGGTACAGCTTTTGCTTTTCGCTCTCGCGGTTAGCTTGCTTATCTTACCACACGTTTTCTCATTTGTCAAGAACTTTTTTCAAGCTTTTTCAAATTTCTTTTCGTGTTTTCGATTCGCTCAAGCCGCCTTCGCGGACAGCTTGTGTATATTACCACGTCCCCTTTCATTTGTCAAGCATTATTTTCTCTTTTTCTCTTTTTTTCGATTTTCCTTTACCATACAAAAAGAGCGGCCCTTGCGAGCCGCTCTGTATGGATATGCTATCTCTTTTATTCCACATCATCCAGCAAGCCATAGCCGCCGTCGTTTCTACGGTAGACAACCGCAAAGCTTCCGCCGTTATCCTCATCCCGGAAGGCGAAGAAGTTGTGATCCAGCAGGTTCATCTGCATGACCGCTTCTTCCCTGGTCATAGGCTTGAAGTAGAACTTCTTAATGCGGACAATGCTCAGATCATCTTCCTCCGCATCCGGTGTAAAGGAGGTTTCCTCCTGTACGCTCCGGTTAAACGCCCCCTGTTTCAAACGCCGGGACAGACGGGTCTTGTTCTTACGGATCTGGCCCTCGATGGTGCCGACAGCCGCGTCAATGGAAGCAAACATATCGGACGTGCTTTCGCTTGCCCGGAACCAGGTACCTGCGCCATGAACCGTCAGTTCCACATTGTTCCGGTTCTTTTCCACAGAAAAGACAATCAGTGCTTCCGCATCCTCCTCAAAGAACCGTGCCAGCTTCATTACCTTTTTCTCAGCATAAGCATGGACATTGTCAGGAAGCTTTACTTTCTTTTCACTGAACTGGAATTTCATATGCGGCAGCTCCTTTCGTATCACCGGTCTTCCGGTGTACTATGACTATACCACAAATCAGCCAAATCGACAAGGGGCTGGACCGGAATTGTCAATCCTCCAGCTCTTCTTCGTCATCCAGCAGCTCCGCCATAGTTAAATTGTAGACTGCTTCCGCTTTCTTTTCAAACAATTTTCCCAGGCGCACCGCCTGCCGCTGATTGGGCGCCAGCAGCTCCAGGGTCATCAGATTGCCCATCTCGTCGTCCAGGGCCATAATGACGGAATAGTCGCCGTTTTCCCTGGGCAGGATCTGGGTCTTGACGAAGCTGCTGCGGCGGATCTGCCGGTTGAACCGGGCCACCGCATTTTCCGCCCGCTGCTTCACTGTGAAGGCAATGGAGTCCTCTGTCAGGGAACCGTCGGCTCTGCCTTTGTCGGTGATTTCGAAACACTCCTCCTCCAGAGCCTTCAGGTGGCCGGATTTCACCATTTCCGGAATGGCTGTGCAGACGTCGAAATAGCTCAGGCAGTCGTCCTGATAGCACAGCTCATAGATCTGCTGGGTATTGACCGGGTAACTGACCCGCGCCATGACGAACAGAATCAGCACCTTTACATCCAACATATCATGAATAAAGCCAAGTCTCTGCATACACATCACCTCGTGTTCCGTTTGCTATCATTATACAAAATACTCAGAAAAAATCAAGCACCAGGGCCAATCCATAAGCATATTCTGTCTCAAAGGAGTGATGCAATTGGATTCTATCCTTGTTTTTCCCGCAGGCATGACTGCCGCCTGCCGCTATGCAAAAGAAGAACTGGAAAAAGCCGGAATCCGCGTTGTCGATCATCCCACCCCGGAAGTTACCCATCTGCTGCTGGACGTCCCCAGCTTCGGGACGGACGGATTGCTGCGCCAAGGCGGCGCGGCAGGCGCACTGCTGGAGCGGCTGCCGCCGAATATAACCGTCGTCGGCGGAAATCTGACGCATCCGGCACTGGAAGGATATCAAACGCTGGATCTTCTTCGTGACCCCGGGTATCTTGCGGCGAACGCAGGGATTACCGCAGAGTGCGCCCTGCAGGTGGCTGCGCCCCTGATGACCGCCGCCTTTTCCGATTCCCCCGCCCTGGTGATCGGCTGGGGACGAATTGGAAAGTGCCTGGCGAGGCTTCTGAAATCCATCGGCACAGAAGTGACCGTTGCTGCCCGAAAGGAACCCGACCGGGCTATGCTGACGGCATTGGGATATCGGGCCGTGGACACCGCCCATTTGGAAGACGCTCTGCCGGGGTGCCGCCTGATTTTCAACACCGCGCCGGAGATGCTGCTGCGCCGGGAACAGCTGGCCCTTTGCAGGCACTGCATCAAAATCGATCTGGCTTCCCAATTGGGCATGGAGGGTGATGATGTGATCTGGGCCAGAGGATTGCCCGGGAAATACGCGCCGGAATCCTCCGGGCATCTGATTGCGCAGACTTTGTTGAAAGCTATCAGGGAGGAAGGAAAATGACCATCGGTTTTGCCATGTGCGGCTCGTTTTGTACATATTCCAAAGTATTTCCCATTCTGGAGCAGCTGGCCCAGGAGCATACGGTAATCCCCATTTTCTCCGACGCCGCATGCACTGTGGACAGCCGCTTCGGCACAGCAAAGGAACATATGACCAAAGCAAAGGCGATCTGCGGCACAGAGCCTCTGCACACCATTGCCCAGGTAGAACCCATCGGGCCGAAGAAGCTGCTGGACATTCTGGTCATCGCCCCCTGCACGGGGAACACTCTGGCGAAGCTGGCCCATTCCATTGCCGATACCCCTGTCACCATGGCGACAAAGAGCCATCTGCGCAATGGACGGCCTGTGCTGATAGCCGTATCCACCAACGACGCTTTGGCCGGGGCGGCGGAGAACATCGGAAAGCTACTGGCAAGGAAACACTACTATTTCGTCCCCTTCGGTCAGGATGACGCCGCCCAAAAGCCTACCTCCATGGTCGCGGATTTCACGAAGATCCCGGAGGCCATGGAAGCGGCGCTGGAGGGAAGGCAGATACAGCCCATTTTATTGTAAGTGTGGAGTTTGGAGTATGGAGTGTGGAGTTGAGGGATAACTTCTAGCCTTTTCAGAAAGAACATGCCGGCACGGTTACTCTGTGCCGACATGCTGTTATCGCATAATGTATTTCTTGCAGTAAAGGATCGTTTCCCGTGCGTAGGGGGCGGCATCCTTGACGCCCCATTTGCAGGCAGCATCGCCGTAAGAAGGGGCGTCAAGGATGCCGCCCCCTACGCATGGCTGCCTGATCATTTCGCAGTCAGCATTCTGCATTTTTCATAGTTTTTCCGCTTCTTCCAGCCACAGTCTCGCGCTGGCATCGCTGGGCATGCGCCAGTCGCCCCGGGGGCTTAAGGTCACGGAACCAACCTTCACACCGTCGGGCATACAGCTGCGCTTGAACTGCTGGGTGAAGAACCGGCGGTAGAAGGCTTTCAGCCATTTTTTGATCGTCGCTGCGTCAAAGTCCTTTTCGAAAGCCCGGCAGGCCAGGGTGTAAATCTTTGTGGGAGTAAAGCCATAACGCAGCGTGTAATACAGGAAGAAGTCATGCAGAGCATATGGCCCCACCAGATCCTCCGTGTGCTGGGCAATCTTCCCTTCCGCGTCCGGGGGCAGCAGCTCCGGGCTGATGGGCGTGTCCAGAATGTCCTGCAGCACCGGACGGGCGGCGGCGAACTCCGGCATTTCGGAAATGGCGTCGATCATCCAGCGGATCAGGGTCTTGGGAATGGAGGCGTTAACGCCGTACATGCTCATATGGTCGCCGTTGTAGGTGCACCAGCCAAGGGCCAGCTCGGACAAGTCGCCGGTGCCTACCACAATGCCCCCCACCACGCTGGCGTAATCCATGAGGATCTGGGTGCGCTCCCGGGCCTGGGAATTTTCATAGGTTCCGTCGTGGACATTGGCGTCGTGGCCGATGTCGGTAAAGTGCAAGGACACCGCTTCCCGGATGTTGATCTCCTTGCAGGAAATGCCCAGGGTCTGCATCAGCTCCCAGGAATTGTGATACGTCCGGTCTGAGGTGCCGAAGCAGGGCATGGTAACGCCATACACATCCGTGGCTGGCCGTCCCAGCTGCCGCATGGCCTCCACGGAAACCAGCAGGGCCAGGGTGGAGTCCAGGCCGCCGGAAATGCCGATGACCGTTTTGGAGCCGCCCAGGACGGACAAGCGCTGCTTCAGGCCCGCCACCTGCATGTGGAAAATCTCCATGCAGCGCTGGGTTCGATCCTGCTTGCCGGAGGGGACAAAGGGAAGCTTCTGCAGCGGGTAAAGGCTGCCGTCCCCCCGCAGAGCGGGCGCAAAGGTATCGATGACCGCCGCCCGGTGCTGGGGGAACTGGTTGGCCGCGTCCTTGAAGCTCTTGTTCTTCCTGCGGTCCGCCCGGAGCTTGCCCAGGTCACAGTCCTGCACAAGCATGTAGTCCGAAGCAATGGGCTCGCTTGCCTGGGCCAGAATAACGCCGTTCTCCGCGATGAGGCTTTGGCCCGAGAAAATCAGGTCCTGGGTGGATTCCGTGGACCCGGCGGAGCAGTAGGCGTAGACAGCGTTCAGCGCGGCGGACTGGTGCTTCACCAGGTCACGGCGGTAGGCGCTCTTGCCGATGGTCTCGTTGGAGGCGGACAGGTTTAATATGACTTCCGCGCCGCTTAAGGCAAGCATGGTAGACGGCGGCAGGGGTGTCCATAGATCCTCGCAAATCTCAATGCCCACCAACGTTCCGTCGCCAATGCGAAAGACGGAATGGCTGAAAATCGGGACAAACTGAGGCTCCCGGCCCAGCAGGGTTCCCACGTCGATGCTGTGCTCCGTCAGCTCTGCGCCGGAGGAAAACCAGCGCTTTTCATAAAACTCATTATAATTGGGAATATAGGTCTTCGGAACAAAGCCATGAACCTCGCCGCCGGAAACAATGACAGCGCAGTTGAACATCTGCATGCCCATACGCACCGGCAGGCCAACCACGGCGGTGACGGCAGGATGGGATTTTGAACAGCAAACGATCTCCCGCAGGCACTGCTTGACTCCCTCATAAAGGGTGTCCTGGAAGAACAGATCCTGGCAGGTATAGCCCGTCAGCGCCATTTCCGGGAATACAACAATGTCCGCGTTCTTTTCGTCCGCCTGGACGATATAGTCACAGATATCCTGGGTATTCTTTTTCACATCCCCCACCCGCACGGCGGGAACGGCGCAGGCGATTCGGATAAAGTCCAACATAGGGATCCCTCCAACGTGTCGTTATGGGTGTATCATACCATATTCATCCCGTTTTGCCAAGAGAATATGAAAAAAGAGCGATATTGCACCGCTTCTTTTCTCTGCATATGTTATACCTGACGATAAAGGATCCTATCTGTTCGCAGCCACTGTAGGGGAGGGTCACTTGACCCTCCCGCTTGGTAACGGAACAGAGCATGAAATAGGTTGCTTTCCATGCTGGTTGTCACAGAAAGCGACGGGTCTGACCACTCAAAAATGATCACCTGGCGGGAGGGTCAGTGACCCTCCCCTACAGTGGGTGCTGAGAGATACGTTCCTATATTGCATATAACAGTGGGTGCTGCAGGAAACGCCCCTTTACAGTTGGGCCAGCGCTTTCAGCTGTTCCGCCAAGTCCGTCTGTTCCCAGGGGCGGTCTTCCACGCCAAAGTGGCCGATGGCGGCGGTAGAGGCGTAGATGGGACGGCGCAGGTCCAGCTTGCGGATGATGCCGCCGGGGGTCAGATCACAGGTTTTGCGCAGAAGCTCCGTCATTTTTTCATCGGGGAGCACACCGGTGCCGAAGCTGTCCACCCGGAGGGAGACCGGCTCCGCCACGCCGATGGCATAGGCCAGCTGCACCTGTACCTGGCTGGCCAGTCCCGCCGCCACCAGGTTCTTTGCCATGTACCGGGCCATATAGGCGGCGCTGCGGTCCACCTTGGTGGGGTCCTTGCCGGAGAAGGCGCCGCCGCCGTGGGAGAAGTAGCCGCCGTAGGTGTCCACAATAATCTTCCGGCCCGTCAGTCCGGTGTCGCCGTTGGGGCCGCCGATGACAAAATTGCCGGTGGGGTTGATATGGATGTGGGCCACATCCCCGATGTCGAAGCCGTACTTGCGCAGCACCGGGGCAATAACACCCTCCCGGATGTACTTGCGCAGCTGCTCCATCTCGAAATCGGGGCTGTGCATGATAGATACCACCACTGTATCAATGCCCACAACCCGGTTGTTTTCATCAAACTCCACGGTGACCTGGGTCTTGCCGTCGGGGCGCAGCAGATCTGTGGAATGGACGCACTCGGTCAGACGGTTGCACAGCGCCCGGCTCAGGGCCACAGGCAGGGGCATCCGCTCCGGGGTCTGGGTGCAGGCGCCGCCGAACATCATGCCCTGGTCACCCGCGCCGCCAACCTCGTCATTGGTACCCAGGGCGATGTCAGCGGACTGGGTATGGATGCGGCACTGAATCTCCACGGAATCCGCGTCGAAGCCGTCGCCGGGATAGACATAGCCGATGCTGCGAATGGCCTCCCGGGCTACGGCAGCGTAGTCCACCACCGCCTTGGTGGTAATCTCACCGCAGATCAGGCAGAAGTTCGTGGTGACCATGGTTTCGCAGGCCACCCGGGAGCCGGGGTCCTGCCGCAGGCACGCGTCCAGGATGGCATCGGAGATGGAGTCCGCCACCTTGTCCGGGTGGCCGTTGGTAACGCATTCTGAAGTAAAGAGTCTTTTTTCCATGTTTTTGTTTTCCTTTCTATTTTCCAAATAAAAACAAAAACCGCACACCGAAGGACTCGATGTGCGAAATATCGAATCCTCATCTTTCGTTTGCCGCCGGATTTGGCACCTTTTCCTTTCGGACAGGTTGCCGGGTTTCATCGGGCCGTTCCCTCCACCGCTCTTGATAAGGCCTGTATGCAGTTTGCACAAATAGTATACACTGTTTTTGTGAAATGTCAAGAGATATTTCGACGTTTTCCCGGCGAATTATTCACAAATCCGTTATAGACTTTTTCCCCATTTGCTGGTAGAATAGGGACAAGCTTGATTAGGAGTTGAGTCTGTTGAAAAATTTTCGCAAGAATTTTGAGCTTTTCTGCTACAAAAACCGGGACAAGGGCATCCCGAACCTGATGCTTTACATCGTGCTGGGTACTGCCGTCGTCTACCTTATGAGCATGATGACCGGGAATTACTTCCTGTATGATTTGCTGTATTTTGACCGGGAAAGGATTCTGCGCGGGCAGATCTGGCGGCTGTTTACCTATCCACTGACCTACTATACCAGCAACTTCCTGCTGACTGCTATTTCCCTGTTCTGCTATTACTCCATAGGCCGGGCCATGGAAAGCATCTGGGGCACTCTGAAATTCAACCTGTTCTACCTGACCGGTGCGGTAATGATGGATATCTACTGTCTGATCTTTGGCGGAACCGCCAGTGTGACCTATCTGAACCTGAGCCTGTTCCTCAGCTACGCCACGCTGTTCCCCGATGCCCATTTCCTGCTATTCTTCATCATTCCCATCAAGGCCTGGTTCTTCGCCCTGTTCGATCTGATCATCGTGGCCATTGACCTGTTCACCAGTCCTTTCCCCTACAACCTGTTCTCCGTAATTTCCCTGGCTAACTACTTCCTGTTCTTCGGCAAGGATGTGCTGAATGTGATTCCCCTGTCCTGGCGCACCAAGCTGCGGCAGCTGTTCCGCGGGAAGCCCGTCAAGCAGAAGCCCAAGATTATCGAGTTCACTCCCGGCTCCCAGGAACGGACAAGCACCAAAGCCAACTACACCCACCGCTGCACCGTCTGCGGACGGACGGACGTTTCCAATCCGGAGCTGGAATTCCGGTACTGCTCCCGGTGCAAGGGCTATTACTGCTACTGCCAGGATCACATCAACAACCACAGTCATATTCAGTAAGCAAACAAGCACGGCGACTGTTTTCAGCGCCGTGCTTTTCCCGTTGCTTGGGCAATTTTTCTTGTTATTTCCCATGCATTGTGTTATACTTTCTTCAAACACCCAGGAAAGGACGGATTTTCATGTCCAAATATATTATGGCGCTGGATTCCGGCACCACCTCCAACCGCTGCATCCTGTTCAATTCCGCAGGCGAAGTATGCAGCGTGGCCCAGAAGGAATTCACCCAGATCTTCCCCCAGCCCGGCTGGGTGGAGCATGACGCGGACGAGATCTTAGCCACACAATTGGAGGTGGCTAAGCAGGCCCTTGCTAACATCGGAGCCACCGCAGCGGACATTGCCGCCATCGGCATCACCAACCAACGGGAAACCACCATCGTTTGGAATAAGTTCACCGGGCGGCCCGTGTACAACGCCATCGTCTGGCAGTGCCGCCGAACCGCGCCCTTTTGTGACAGTCTGGTGGCGCAGGGGCTGGTAGATACCATAAGGAGCAAGACCGGCCTGGTCATTGACCCCTACTTCTCCGGCACCAAGATCCGCTGGATTCTGGAAAATGTCCCCGGGGCAAGAGAGCAGGCGGAAAAGGGCGAGCTGCTGTTCGGCACAGTGGAAACCTGGCTGATCTGGAAGCTTACCGGAGGCCGGGTCCATGTGACGGACTACTCCAACGCCTCCCGGACCATGCTGTTCAACATCAACAC
>CAMGIN010000074.1 GCA_946056135.1 uncultured bacterium
CGGGAGCCTTGCTGCAGGAAAAGGAACTGTACGAAGCGGTGAAGCTGGCTGCGGATTTTACCCGCCTTTGCATTGAAAACACGGCGGAAAATCCGGCGCACTGGTATGGCGTCAAATTCGAAACCGCCCTTCCGGAACTGATCCGGCGGCTGAAAGAAAGATAAGGAAAAAACATTGCAGAGTCAAAAAGTGGCGGAGAAACCTCTGCCACTTTTTTCCTGAGAGAAATTTCGATATCCTCTTCCATTTTCTTTTCAAATGGGGTATAGTATTATGTAAACAAGAGAAGTCAAAAGCAGGCGAAGAAAGATGAAACACAAAATCGTTTATTACCCACACCCCAAACCGTGGAAATGGGTTTTGGGGCTTTTGCTTTTACTGGTGCTGCTTGGTGTGACCGGCTGGGCGGTGCTGTTCCGGGTCAACCGGTTCACACTGTCCGTACAGATAGCGGGGGAGGAACAGATCCAGCTGGAGTACGGACAGGAATACCGGGAGCCCGGGGCTCAGACACGGCTCAGCGGCACGCTGTTTTGGAAGGACGGCCGGGTCCTGGAGGAGGTGCAGCCCACAGTCTGCGGCCAGGTAGATACCAAAACCCTGGGTCGGTATACGCTGACCTATTCCGCAGACTTCCGGGGCTTCCATGGAGAAGCACGGCGGACGGTCTGCGTGGTGGATACCCAAAGCCCTGTAATTACCCTGGCGGAAGCCCCGGAAGGGGAATGGAACCCAGGTGAACCGTATCAGGATCCCGGATTTGCGGCTGTGGACAACTATGACGGCGACATTACCGATCAGGTGGTGTGCATTGAGACCTTGGGCAGGATCACTTACGCTGTATTGGATTCCTCGGGGAATCCCGCCTATGCGGAGCGGGAGATCCCCGTCTATGACAGGGAGCCGCCGGAGATTGGTCTGGAGGGTGGCCAGGACTATGCCATCACCACCGGTTCGTTCTATACGGAGCCGGGCTATTGGGCGGAGGACGACCAGGACGGCGACCTGACGGAGCAGGTTTTGGTGGAAGGGGAGGTGGACTGGCTGACCCCGGGCACCTATCCCATCTCCTATACGGTTTCCGATGCCTTTGGAAATGTCACCACCGTTACCCGGCAGGTAGAGGTCCTGGCGAAACCCCGACCGCAGACCCAGTGGCCGGAGCAGAAGACCATCTACCTGACCTTTGACGACGGTCCCGGCCCCTATACCCGGGAGCTGCTGGATGTGCTGGACAGCTATGGGGTGAAAGCCACCTTCTTCGTCACAGATACGGGCTGCGATGACATCATGGAGCAGATTGTGGAGCGGGGACACAGCATTGGCATCCACACGGTTACTCACAATTATGAGGAGATTTATTCCAGCCCGGAGGCTTTTTTTGCGGATCTGCATAAGATGCAGGACATCATCTACAAGAACACCGGCGTCCGCACCACGCTGATGCGGTTCCCCGGCGGCAGTTCCAACACTGTCAGTTGCGCCGCCTGCGAGGGGGTCATGACGATTCTTTCCGAAGCGGTGCAGAACGCGGGCTTCCAATATTTTGACTGGAATGTAGACAGCAACGACGCAGGCGGCGCCAGAAAGGCGGAGACAGTCTTTCGGAATGTGGTGGACGGCGTTCAGCAAACCGGGATTTCCCTGGTGCTGCAGCACGATATTCACGACTACAGCGTGGAGGCGGTAGAGGACATCATCGTCTGGGGCCTGAACAATGGCTATACCTTCGAACGGCTGACGGAAAACAGCCCCGGCTTCCACCATGGCATCAACAATTAAACGACTGCCGGACAGAAAACTCCTGTCCGGCAGTTTGACATCCGATAAGGCATTGCTGCGGGGTGCATTACCGTTCGCTGGGGCCGCCTGCATCCTCGTCAAAGATAAGGTCATCCAGATCCGCCATGGGATCAAAGCGCAGATACATATCTGTTTCTCCTTTCCAGAAAATGACTACTGGACAGTATATGCGATTAGATGTAAAAAATGTGCCGGATTTTCTTGACAGATATAAAATATTTGGGTAGAATATATGCTGTATGCACCAGTAGCTCAGCAGGATAGAGCGACCGCCTCCTAAGCGGTAGGTCGGAGGTTCGAATCCCCTCTGGTGTGCCAAGGGCCGCACGCCTTGCTTCAAGACTGCGGCCTCCCTTTGTATCTTATACGAAATGAGCGTATTTTGTTATGAATATTGAATTTGATGTTTACAAGCAGAAGCTGAACGACTGCCGTCCCGCTTTGGAGGGCCTGGCGGCATCGCTGAACCTGGAGGGCATGCGCAATGAGCTGGAGCGGCTCCACGCTATGCAGGAGGCTCCCGGTTTCTGGGATGATCCGGAAAAGAGCCAGAAGGTCGTGGTAAAGACCAAGCAGACCGAGGCCAAGGTGGAGCGGTATGAGAAGATGCTCGCTGCCTGGGATGATCTGATGACCATCTGCGAGATGGCGGCGGAAGAGGACGACGACTCCATGCTGGACGAATTAAAGGACGGCTACGAGAAGCTGGCGGAAAACATGGAGACCTGCCGCCTGGAGACCCTGCTCACCGGCCACTATGATAAGAACAACGCCCTCATGAGCTTCCACGCCGGTGCCGGCGGCACCGAGGCCCAGGACTGGGCCCAGATGCTCTACCGGATGTACACCCGCTGGGCGGAGCGCCACGGCTTCACCTATAAGATTCTGGACTATCAGGAGGGCGACGAAGCGGGCCTGAAATCCGCGGATATCCTCATTGAGGGTGAGAATGCCTACGGCTTCCTGAAGGGGGAGAACGGCGTCCACCGGCTGGTCCGGGTGTCTCCCTTTGACGCCAACGCCCGCCGTCAGACCTCCTTCTCCGCCATTGAGGTCATTCCCGAAATCGAGGACGACAGCCAGGATGTGGACATCCGGCCCGAGGATTACGAGATGCAGGTCTACCGCTCCTCCGGTGCCGGCGGCCAGCATATCAACAAGACCTCCTCCGCCGTCCGTCTGATCCACAAGGCTACGGGCATCGTGGTTTCCTGCCAGACCGAGCGGAGCCAGTTCCAGAACAAGGAGACCTGTCTGCGGATGCTGCGCTCCAAGCTGGTGGAGATCAAGGAGCGGGAGCACCTGGACAAAATCTCCGACATTAAGGGCGTCCAGCAGAAGATTGAGTGGGGCAGCCAGATCCGCAACTATGTGTTCATGCCCTACACCCTGGTGAAGGACACCCGCACCGGCTGCGAAACCTCCAATGTCAATGCTGTCATGGACGGCGCATTGGATCCCTTTATCGAGGCATATCTCAACTGCCTCGCCACCGGAAACTGGGTGCAGAAGTAAGGAAAAACCGAAAAAAGTCCATAATGGCACTTGATATTTAAAAATGGATGTGCTATACTATATTGGCTATTGTGAAGCCCGTGTATGATTTCGGGCCATTTTCCATTCGCAGTCCGCGAATTGTTGCGGAGGGAGGTTACTGAAAAATGGGCGTTTTAGAAACAGTCTTGATTGTTCTGGAGGCGATTTGCAGCCTTGCGCTGATCGTCATCATTTTGCTGCAGTCCGGCAAGGAATCCGGCCTGTCCGGTGCGCTGTGCGGCACTTCCAATTCTTATCTGAGCAAGAATAAGAACGGCGGTCTGGATCAGATTCTGGCGACTTCCACCAAGTGGGTCGCGCTTGTCTGGGTTCTTCTGACCCTGGCGCTGAGCCTGGTGTAATTCTGCAAAGCCAAAAGCCACGGATTCGTCCGTGGCTTTTTTTGTCGTCTGTTGGTTGTTTCATGGCGGCCTGGAAACCCGGTGAAGCAATTGACGAATTCCTTTGGGGATTTCCATTTGTATTTGGGTAGATTTTTCCTGTAAGCTGTGATAAAATAAAACCATACTATGGATAAGGAGTGATTGCCATGGAGGCAAAAAAGCTTGCGGGTTTGGAGCCTGCATCCGTATTTGGTTACTTTGAAGAAATCTGCGCCATTCCCCACGGTTCCCGGAACACGAAGAGAATTTCCGATTATCTGGTGTCCTTTGCCAGGGAGCATGGCCTGAGATATATCCAGGACGAACTCAACAATGTGATCCTCTTTGGACCCGGCACCTGCGGCATGGAGGACCACGATCCGGTGATCCTTCAGGGCCATATGGACATGGTCTGTGAGAAGGAGCCGGACTGCCCCATTGATATGGCTGCGGAGGGCCTGGATCTGAGCCATGATGATACCTGCGTCTTCGCCAAGGGCACGACCTTGGGCGGCGACGATGGCATTGCCGTGGCCTATGCCCTGGCGATTCTGGCGGACGATACCATTCCCCATCCGCCGCTGGAAGTGGTTATCACCGTGGATGAGGAGATCGGCATGCAGGGTGCCATGGGCATCGACCTGTCGGAGCTGAAGGGCCGGACGCTGATTAACCTGGACTCCGAAGAGGAGGGCGTCTTTACTGTGTCCTGTGCCGGCGGCGGTACGGCGGTTATTTCGCTGCCGGTGGACCGCCGGGCGGTGTACGGTCCCTGTGTCCGCCTGAGTGTGGACGGCCTCCAGGGCGGCCATTCCGGCGCGGAGATTCACAAGAACCGGGCCAACGCCAATAAGGTCATGGGCGAATTCCTGAGCCGGATCCAGAAGCTGATGCCCCTGTGCCTGACGTCTCTGGCCGGCGGCACCAAGCACAATGCCATCCCCCGCAGCTGCCAGGCGACGCTGGTTGCCATGGGTATCCACCTGGAGCGGATCAATACCATTGCCGAGGAACTGCAGGCGGAGATCCGGGAGAAATATGACGAGCCGGAGGCAACCGTCCAGGCCTTTGATGTGGATGCACTGGGCGGCAACAGCCTGTCCACGGAATCCACCGCCAAGGTTATCGGTCTGCTGTGCGCGGCCCCCAACGGTGTCCAGGCCTGGAGCAAGGACATTGAGGGTCTGGTTCAGACCAGCGTGAACATGGCCGTCACCAAGCTGGGAGACCGGTTCAGCGTTACCTTCTCCACCCGCAGCAGTTTGAATACGGAAAAGCAGGAGCTGCTGGAGCAGCTGAAGACCTTGGCCAACTTCTACGAAGGCGCCTACACGCTGAACGGGGAGTACCCCGCCTGGGAGTACAAGAAGGATTCCCGCCTGCGGGACACCATGGTCGGCATCTATACGCAGATGTTTGACAAAGCACCCCAGGTTCTGGCGATTCACGCGGGACTGGAATGCGGTCTGCTGGGGGAGAAGCTGCCCGGCCTGGACTGCGTCTCCATCGGACCCGAGATGCACAACATCCACACCACCCGGGAACGCCTGGAGATCGCCTCCACGGAGCGCACCTGGAAATTCCTGCTGGAAGTTCTGAAATCGCTGTAATCGAATGGCATAAAAAACTGTAGGGGAGGGTCACTGACCCTCCCGATGTTTTATGGAACAGAGCGTGAAATACACTTTGACAGCAATGCGTAATAAAGCGGCATCCCTGACGCCCCATTTGCAGGCAGTACGTTGCCGTAAAGGGGCGTCAAGGATGCCGCCCCCTACGATGGGTGCGATGATGAGCGATCATTGATAAAGTGTTTCCTGCTATTGACCCTCCGGTTCGCCGGAGGGTCATTTTTTCAGGATGAGGTTTTTGAGCCAGGACACATCCTCCTGACGGATGACCCGCAGAAGATACAGCAAACACCCCAGGACGATGGGGTAGACTGCCGCCTGGAGTCCCGGTGTGGAGAGGTGGGAAACGGTCCACACCGCGGCAAGTGTGCCGGTAACAGACAGGGCCGGGATGGAAAAGGGCAGGGCCTCCCCGGTGATCTTCAGAAGCCGCCGCAGGCTGAGGACGAAGTTCACCACATGGGTTACCAGGAAGCTGAGAAAATACCCGTCCATACCGTATTTGGGCAGCAGAACATAGAGAAATGCCACATCCATGGCGGAAGTCAGGATGTTATAGCGGACGCAGACCTTCTGCTGCCCCAGCCCTTTGGTCATGGCGTCTGTGATGGCATCGCAGTAGAGCATGGGCACCAGCAGGGCATACAGCTTCAGATACTGTCCCGCTTCCGCATTCCCATACAGCGTCTGGCAAAGATTTTCCGCCAGCAGATACAGCAGTCCGCAGAACAATAGCCCATACAGCATGGCCACCTTCAGGCTTCTGCGGACAAGATAGGTGATTCGCTGTCTGCTCCCTGCGGCGGCGCACCGGGCCAGCTCCGGGATCAGCAGCTCTGACAGGCCGAACAGAATACAGGCTGGGAACATCATCACCGGAAACACCATGCCGCTGACGCATCCGAACGCCGCCAGCGGGCTTTCCACCCTGGTGTTCAGCGCCAGTCGTTTGGGAACCATCAGATTTTCTGTGGTATTGATGCCGGATTTCAGAACGTCTGCCAGAGCAAGCGGCACTGCCGCCTGCATCAGGCGGCTGCGGACCGGAATCAGGTCGGAAGGCTTGACATGCTCTCGCAGCCGCAGAACCACCAGGCACCCCAGGGTCAGGATACTTCCGAGACACCCCCCCAGAACCACGCACTGGCAGGCTCTGGCCGCATCGGAACCGGCCCAAAGGGTCAGGGCCAGCATGGTGGCGGCCATGGAGGCCAGCTGTTCCGCCACCTCCACCGCTGCCAGGGTACCGATGCGGTTGGCGGCGGTGAAATACCCGCTCATGACCCCGGACAGGCAGGTAACGGGCAGAAAGGCCGCGTACAGCCGCAGGGCGTCAATGGTTCGCACATCTCCGATCCAAACCGCCGCGATTTGGGGCGCGAAAAGGTAGATGGCGGCAGCAACCAGGCCGCTGCAAAGAATGCTGTAGAGAAAACAGGCCGACAGCACCCAGGTCACATTGCCTTCCCGCTTCCGGCCCAGTTCTTCGGCGGTGAGATACATGGCAGCGGTCCGGATTCCCGCCATCCCGGCCACCATGGCCAGATGTCCCACGGACATGACCAGCTGCAGCAGCCCAACCCCAGCCGCGCCGATGCGGCCGGAGATATACACCTGGAAGGAAGTCCCCACCGCCCGCAGCAGCAGGTTCACGCCGGTTAATAGCAGGGCGGAATAGAATATCGGAAGCTTCTTTGGCAAACAAATCCCCCCTTGTCCACAGCATATGCGGACAAGGAGGGAAGATAGAACGTTGAATGCTTAATGCAGAATGCTGAATTAGGAGTGTGGAGTTTGAAGTGTGGAGTTAGGGGTGCTGCGATTTCCTGGAACGATCAAAGGGTGATCCAATAGCGCTGGGTGACGCTGCCGTTGCGTTCGTCGATGACCTCGTTTTCCAGTATGCCGCCGTTGCGCAAGATCGTTTTGGCCGAGGCGGGGTTGTCCCGGTAGCAGGAGACGAGGATTTTGGTCATTCCCATGCTGCGGCAGATTTCTTTTGTCAGGCCGAGTTGGATTGTGGCATAGCCTTTCCGGCGCTCGGATTTTCGAATGCTGTAGCCGATATTGCCAAAGATTCGTTCAATGCCTTCGTTCATGGCGTGGCGGATGTCCAGCATGCCCACGATTCTGCCGTCGGTATTGCGCACGCCGAGATATTGGGTATCGGGGACCCAGTTGGGCGGGCAGGTCTCCCAGTGTTCCGCCTTGCAGATCCAGTCGTACCACGCATGCATGTCTTCAAACCGGCGCAGATTGGAGGTGCCGTCCATACTGTCGCCGTTTTCCAGAAATTCCTGCCGGTATTCCCGGACGGCTTCCAGGTCTGAGGGCAGCACCTTCCGCAGGGTCAGGATTTTGGATTCCACTTTCTCTAACATATTACGGGTTAAACTCCTTGCAGTAAATGGTCAGGGGACATTCTCCGCACTTGGGATTCCTTGCGGTGCAGCAGTCCCTGCCAAACAGGACGATGCGGTGGCAGAAATCGCTGCTTTCCTCCGGCGGCAGAATGGCCCGAAGCTGCTGCTCCACCTTCTCCGGCTCCTTGCCGCTGGAAAGTCCCAGCCGCCCGCAGATACGGATGCAGTGGGTGTCGCAGACCACGCTACCGGGGACGGCGTACAGGTCTCCCAGCAGCAGATTGGCGGTCTTCCGTCCCACACCGGGCAGCTTTAGCAGCTCCTCCATGGTGCCGGGGACCTTTCCGCCGTAGTCGTTTAAGAGCATCTGGCAGGCAAGCACAATGTCCCGGGCCTTGTGCTTATAGAAGCCGCAGGAGTGGATCAATTCCTCCACATGGCCGATGTCTGCTCCCGCTATGGCCTCCAGGGTGGGGTAAGCGGCGAACAGGGCCGGCGTCACCATATTCACCCTTGCGTCGGTACACTGGGCCGACAGCCGTACGGCGATCATCAGCTCGTAGTCCTTTTCGTAATGCAGGGCGCACAGAGCATCATCATAACGGTTCTTTAATATCTGGATGATTTCATTGACTTTCTCTTGCATAGGTATCTTTCCTTTGTTTTTCTTTCCTTTATACCACGAAACCAAGGGAAAAACAATAGGAAAAATGGAAATGCAAAAGGGGAAATCAAGATAACGGATGTCTTACCGCAGTTTGCAGTTACAGCAAGCACTTCGCGATAAATGATCGTTTATCGCAGAAGAGAAGTAGGAAACATTGCGTAGGGGGCGGCAT
>CAMGIN010000075.1 GCA_946056135.1 uncultured bacterium
GCAAAAAAGTTCGGTTCCTGACAAAGTGGTGCAATTCCATTCTTCTCGGTATAGTAATTGCACAAACTAAAAGAAATGGAGGAGCCAACACAATGGCAACAATCAGAGAACGCAATGGTACATACCAAATCACCGTGTATTCCGGCTTCGACCTGAACGGACGGCGCAAGAGAGAAACCACCACCTTCACGCCCCCAAAAGAACTCTCTCCGAAGAAAAAGGAAAAGGTTGTCCAGGCATTCGCCATCGAGTTTGAGAACCGTGTAAAAAACGGTTTAGTTCTTGCAGGAGAAAAAACGACCCTGCGTGAGTTTGTTGACAGATGGAGAGAGGAATACGCCTCTCAGAATCTGGAACCGGGTACACTGGAAAAGTACAACGCCGAAATCGATGATAAGATTCTTCCCATGCTAGGTCACATGATCCTGACGGAGATCAAACCCCACAATGTAAACGCCTTCTATGTTTCCATGACAAAAAACGGTGTCCGGCGGGATGGGAAGCCGGGAGGCTACAGCAAGGGAACCATCACAAAAACAGCGAATGTCCTTTCCTCCATTCTCAAAACCGCTGTAGACTGGGAAGTCATAAACCGGAATCCCTGCGATAAGGTTCGGACGCATGGCGAGGATGTCGCCGATAAAATCAAATTCTTCACACCAGTACAGGCCAGCTGCTTCCTGGAATACATCGAAAAGCCCTACGAAATCCATACACGGGGGCACAGCCGGGTGGATGATACCGGCATCCAGTATCAGGTTGGTAACTACACGCTGACCAGGACCATGCCGGAACAGCTCAGAGTTCTTTTCAATCTGGCAGTCTTCTCCGGTCTGCGGAAAGGAGAAATGCTGGCGCTGCAATGGTCTGATATTGATTTTGAAAACAGCACCGTCAGCGTCACCAAAGCCGCAGCAGTGGTGGACGGCAAGCAGGTCTGCAAAGCACCGAAAACCAAGAACTCCCGCCGAGAGGTCAGCATCCCCAGGTTCCTGACAGACCGGCTCCACAATCTGATGGTCGAGCAGACCAAAACAAAGGAATCGCTGGGTGCTTATTGGAAAGGCAACAACTGGCTCTTTACCCAGTCTGACGGCTCCATGATGAGCTACTCCACACCCTACGCCACCTTTCAGGATGCCATAGATCGCTACAATGCAGACAAGGAGCCAGCCGATCAGCTTCCGCACATTCCGTTCCACGGATTGCGTCATACCTCAGCTACCTTGCTGATCGCCGCGCATCAGGATGTCCGTACCGTGTCCAACCGCTTGGGTCATGCACAGGCTTCCACGACCATGAACATCTACGCCCACGCCCTCAAAGAGAATGATCGCACAGCATCCAACGCCCTTGAAAATATGCTCTGCAAAACCGGAGCATAATGACTCAGGTATAAAACAAAGCAGGTCGGATTCAATGTCCTACCTGCTTTGTTTTATGGTTGAGGCACCGAAACCTGCTTCCCATCATAGAAAATAACGCCAAATAAAGGTGCGTCCGGTAACTTTTGGTATCTTCTGAAAAGTTGTGGTTTCATTCAAAATCGTCATGTAATCATTGAATCAAAAGCAGCAAAAAAAGTTCAGTATTCTCCGAGTTTTCGGAATAATCAATTTTTCCTGTCCCGTTGCGTCTATTTTTCCTCAAAAACAAATCACTTCAAAAAAGTTCGGAAAATCCGGTTTTTCAAAATCCCGATTTTTCAAAAATTTGAATCCTTCAAAAAAATAACGCCAAATTAACGCCAAGCCAATTTTGGGGTCTTTCAAACCACCCCGAAAAGTTAGAAAAACCGCCGTTTTCGTGGCGAAAACGGCGGTTTTCATGGAGCTAGTGACCTGACTCGAACAGGCGACCTTCTCATTACGAGTGAGATGCACTACCGACTGTGCTACACTAGCATTTTTGATCTTGGTTATTATACCGGTAATTGGGGAAAAAGTCAACTACTTTTTCTTTTGTGCTTCGGCAGAATGACCCCGGCGGATTAACCTGATTGGCCGCTATCCATTGGTGCTTGCCAATCTCGCGGAAATCTGCTATACTCATCCTGCAATCGTCCTGGGACAATGGTTTTCGCTTTTTGGGTATGAGGTTTTGGGGGAAATGGGAGGAAACGTGCCATGATCGAATCCAGACACTATTATGAGGCCTACGATGGCCGCTACCGTCAGGTACCCGGGGAGAATCTGCGCTGGTTTATGGAGGAGCCGTCGCCCATTGTGGGACAGGTCCTTTCAGAATACGGCATCCCTGCCAACGCCAAGTTTCTGGAGATCGGCTGCGGAGAGGGCCGGGACGCACGGTTCCTGCTGAAACGGGGTTATGATGTCCTGGCGACGGATGTCTCTGCCGAGGCAATTGTCTACTGCCACAGGGAAAATCCGAAGTTTGCCGCCCGGTTTCAGATGACCCGGCACCAGAGCGGTGCCGGGTAATTTACATTGTATTGGGAAGCTTTGCCGCTCTTACCCAGACAAAGGGCCAAAGGATCGTTTGCGTTGCGTAGGGGGCGGCATCCTTGACGCCCCATTTGTTCGCAGTGCCGTCATAAGGGGCGTCAAGGATGCCGCCCTCTACATGAAACAATCCTTTGTAAGAAAATAGGGTATGGCGGAATCCTTTCCCGTTACCCCAGCTGGGCAATGGCCTTTTGAATCCGCTCCACAGTCCGGTCTTTTCCCAGAATCTGCATTACGGTATACAGGTCCGGAGAGTTGGTCTGTCCGGTGACCGCCAGACGGATGAAGGTGGAGACATCCGCCACGGTGCCGGGGAAGGCGGTGGGATCTGCCTTGTAGGCTTTCATGTCCGTGGTGAAGCCAATGTCATTGGTGATTCCCTTGACCTTATCGAACCAGGTGTTGGCGTCGTCGGCAATGTCGAACTGCTCCAGGAACCGGGTCAGCACATCGGTAATCACGGCTTTGTCAAACTTTTCATCGAATACGGGGTCAGCAAGATAGCTGTCATAGAAGAACCCCATATAGGGCTTGGCATCCTTCCAGGTGGCGATATCCTTTCTTGGCTTCTTGCCGCCCCGGCCAATGGCGAGAATTTTCACGGCATATTCCGGGTCAGCCTTGAGCTTTTCCGCAAATTCCGGATCGAATTCCGCCGCCCATTCCGTCAGCAACTCATAGACCTGCTGGGCGCTCATGCGGGAGATGACATTCTTGGACACATCCACCAGCTTGGCGTAGTCGAACAGGGCTCCGGCGGGATTCAGCTTTTTGGGGCTGAATTTGAAGGAATTGATATCCGCGTCGGGATTGGCCCGCCGCCAGTCCTCAAAGTTGGAGTTCAGCACGGTCATCATATATTCACGCATGGCCTGGATGGGGAAGCCCTCGGCCTTGTAGTAGGTCAGAGCCAGCTCCGGGTCCTTGCGCTTGCTGAGCTTGCGCTTGGAGTTGCCGTCCATCTTCATCAGAGGCCCGATGTGGACGTACTTGGGCAGCTTGAAGCCCAGGGCCTTGAACAGCTGAATGTGGAAGGGCAGGCTGGGCAGCCATTCGTCGCCCCGGACCACATGGGTGGTGCGCATCAGCTCGTCATCCACAGCGTGGGCAAAATGGTAGGTGGGGATGCCGTCGGATTTCAGCAGCACGTGGTCCACATTGTTCTCGGTGATGGTCAGCTTGCCCTTCACCAGATCGTCGAACTTGAACTGGTTTTCGATGGAGCCCTCGGACCGGAACCGCAGCACCCAGGGGTTGCCTGCGGTAAGCTGGGCCTGAATATCCTCCAGGGAGCGGTCCCGCCAGATGGCGTACTTTCCGTAATAGCCGGTGGTCTCCTTATTGGCCTCCTGCTGCTCCCGGAGGGCGGACAGCTCCTCCTCTGTGCAGAAGCAGGGATAGGCCTTGCCTTCGGCCACCAGCTTCTTGGCAAAGACGTGGTAGATGGCGGCCCGCTGGCGCTGGCGGTAGGGGCCGTAATCGCCGTTGTCGCCGTCCATAGTGGCGCCCTCGTCAAAGAAGATACCGTAATATTTCAGCGTATCGATCAGGACCTCCACGGCCCCGGGGACCTCCCGCTTGGCGTCGGTGTCCTCCACTCGCAGGAACAGCACGCCGCCGGTCTGATGGGCCATCCGCTCGGAGATCATGCCCTGGACCAGGTTGCCCAGATGCACAAAGCCAGTAGGGGATGGCGCCATCCGGGTGACCACAGCCCCTTCCGGCAGGTTCCGCTTGGGAAACCTGGCTTCCACTTCCTCCGGGGTCTCGGTCACATCGGGAAACAGAAGGTCTGCTAACGCTTGATAATCCATAATTTTTCCTCTCTTCCTCGGAATTTCTTCCTAGAGTATAGCATACGGAAGGTAGGAAATCAATAAAAAACGCAGCAAAATAGGATAGGGACGTTTACCGAACCGAATTGGCTCGTTTACGTAGAATCTGTATTACTAGCTGTAAATGATCGTTTTCAGCAGGACCCTCCCCTACAGTGGATATGCACATAAACGATCATTTATACTTGTACCCAAGGTAGCGTGATGCTGCCATGCGCATGAGAACGCTGCTTTTCAGACTTGACAAATCCAATTTTTGGTGCTACGCTATATCAAATTTTAACGGAGGTATGACAATGTACGGCTGCAATGGAAACAACTATCCTGCTGCTTGGTTCGTTCCTGCATTCTGGCATGGGGACGGGCTTACATTGTCATGCTCTGATTTCCGCGGATAAGACGGAAAAAAGAAGAATTTGCGGTGTAGGCTTCCTGTTTTTTGGAGCCTGCACCGTTTTTATTTGTCAGGAGGGAAGAAAATGGAAGTGATGAAAGAATTGACGGAATACTACGGCAGCTACGACGAGGACAGCCGCCTGCGGTCCCGGCATGGAATGGTGGAATATCTGACCACTATGCGCTATATTGACAAGTATCTCCGGCCCGGGATGCGCATTCTGGAGATCGGCGCGGGGACCGGACGGTACAGCCATGCCCTTGCCCAGCGTGGGTTCACCGTGGACGCGGTGGAGCTGGTGCAGCACAATATTGACATATTCCGTGAAAAGACCAAGCCGGGGGAGAATGTGACCATCTGCCAGGGCAATGCAATGGATCTGAACATGCTGGAAAGCGAATCCTATGACATCACCCTGCTGCTAGGCCCCATGTACCACCTGTTCACCCTGGAGGACCAACACAAAGCCCTGTCCGAGGCCATCCGGGTGACGAAGCAGGGCGGCGTGATCTTCGCGGCCTACTGCGGCAACGAGGCCACCATGATCCAGTACTGCTTCCAGCGGGGGATGCTCCGGGAGAAACGGTATCAGGAGCTGGTGGACCCGGTGACCTTCAAGGCTTCTTCTGACCCGGCGGAGCTGTTCCAGCTGTGCCGGAAGGAGGACATTGACGCGCTGATGGCGGACTTTCCCGTGACCCGGCTGCACTATGTGGGGACGGATATGGCCACCAACTATATGCGCAAAGAGGTGGACGCCATGGATGACGATTTCTTTGCCCTGTACCTGCGCTATCACTACGTGATCTGTGAGCGGCCCGACCTGGTGGGCGCTTCCCACCATCTGCTGGATATATTCCGCAAGGATTGAGAAAATCTCTTGCACAATCCGTATATCTGTGATAAACTATTCCCAAAACGTAACTGTTCAGTCATCCCAGAAATTCCTCATAAATGATCGATTACAGTGCGTAGGGGGCGGCATCCTTGACGCCCCTTGTGATGGTACTGCATGCAAAAGGGGCGTCAGGGATGCCGCCCCCCTACGCTCCCGGTGGTACAACTGAATAGTGACCCCAAAACAACACGAAAGAAGCGTGAATCCATATGAATGAAGTGATTTCCGAAACCCCAAAGAAGCGGATGCTCTCCGGCATCAAGCCCTCCGGTGATCTGACCCTGGGCTCCTATCTGGGTGCTATCAAGAACTGGGCCGGACGTGCCGATAATTTTGACTGCTATTATTTTATGGCTGACCTGCATGCCATCACCGTCCGCCAGAACCCTGCGGACCTGCGCCGCCGGACTCTGGAGCAGCTGGCCCAGTACATTGCCTGCGGCCTGGACCCGGAGAAGAACACCCTGTTCATCCAGAGCCATGTCCACCAGCACGCGGAACTGGGCTGGGTGCTGAACTGTTACGCCATGTTCGGGGAACTGTCCCGTATGACCCAGTTCAAGGACAAGTCCGCAAAAAACGCGGACAATATCAACGGCGGTCTGTTTACCTATCCGTCATTGATGGCTGCGGACATTCTGCTGTACCAGCCGGACTATGTGCCCGTGGGCGAGGATCAGAAGCAGCATGTGGAGCTGACCCGGGACATCGCCAGACGGTTCAACGGCATCTACGGCGATGTATTCACTGTTCCAGAGCCCTACATCCCCGAAACCGGCGCCCGGATCATGAGCCTGACGAATCCCACCGCCAAGATGTCCAAGTCCGAGAATGAGGACACTGGTCGGGTGCTGGTCATGGATCCCCCTGAAGTCATTATGCGCCAGTTCAAGCGTGCCATCACGGATTCCGACACGGAAAACTGCGTCCGTTACGACAAGGAGAACAAGCCCGGCGTGTCCAACCTGATGACCATTTACTCTGCCTGCACCGGCAAGAGCTATGCAGAGATTGAATCCGAATTTGCCGGCTGCGGCTATGGCAAGTTCAAGCCCGCCGTGGGAGAAGCTGTGGTGGAAACCCTGCGTCCCATCCGGGAGGAGGCTTCCCGCCTGATGAAGGACAAGGCCTATCTGGAAAACGTCTACAGGGACGGTGCGCAGAAAGCAAGCTTCGTGGCGGAAAAGACCCTGCGCAAGGTCTATAAGAAGGTTGGCTTCGTCGCACGGTAATGGAAAACGAAAACCTGACCCCGGAAGAGGACGTCTATGACCGGGAGGACCGGTGCCGCCGGGTCATCAAAAACGTGACCAAGGCCATCCTCATGCGGCTTGTGGTGGTTGCCCTGGTGATTTGGGCCTTTACCTGGGCGGAGACGAACCCCTGGCTCATCGGATTGATGCTGCTGGTTGTCCTCATTACGGTAAGCTCCCTGCCCATTCTGATCAAAGAGCTTTCAGCGCGCCGGAAAGAGTTAAAAGCGCTGATTGAAAGCGAAGAAGAATAAAGGATACCCCGTAAGCAAACCTTACGGGGTATTTTTCAAATGGGATGAATAATCCGGCAGGCCGAAGCCGCGAATGTGGATATCGTTCAGCGGCAGGATGCGGTAAGTAACAGCATCGTCCCGGTTGCCCTCGATGACCTTGAGAAAGGGCCACTTGGTGCCCACGACAATGCCAACATGGTCTGCCCATCCGGTGCAGTCTCCCAGGCCCTTTTCGTCCCAGTCGTAGTAGATCACGTCGCCGGGGAGGGGAATGGCGCTGTCGTCTTCTTCCCAGCATCCCAGATCTTGGAACAGGCCAATCTGACGTTCACAGCTGCACTCCGTTGGGAGGATGTCCGTGATGCCGCATTCCATGGCCACAGCGCTGACGAATACGGCGCACCAGCTGTCGGTGTACTGGACTTCATAGCCCATGGGCAGCGATTCCTGGGAGTTGTACAGATCGATGATGGCTTTGAAAGAGCCGTCGGCTTCCTGACAGCCAAGATAGCGTTCCGCGGTCTCCACCACCTGTGTCCGCAGGGCGGCTTCCTCCTCCGGAACCCTCCGGTAAAAGCCCCAGCTTTCCCAGAGGTAGTGGGCAGCCAGCACACCGAGGATCAGGAAAACAACGGCAAAGATGGCAGTCGTTCTCTTTTTCTTTGTAATCACGCCCGTACCTCCTGATAAATATTTTCCATATTATACCAGGCCGCCGGGAAAAATGCAACTATAGAGTAACTATTCAGTCGTAGTCGATGGTTTCACCGGAGCGGTGACTAAAGCCTCTCCCTTTGGGAGAGGTGCCAGCCCCTAAGGGCTGGCGGAGAGGGCGACTGGGCAGTCCGATCCTTCGATCTGCTTCGTTGTATCGAATTGCTTACCGCCCTCTCAGTCACGGCCACGGGCCGTGCCAGCTCTCCCAGAGGGAGAGCCTTTGGCGCGTAACCTCGCCTTGTACTATAGTGTTATACCATGACTGAACAGTTACACTATAGAAACAGGTACAGCGCCAATGTCAGCATGGCGGTGTTCTGCTCCTCATGACAGTCCGCGGACATTAGCAGCAGGAGCAGCACCACCAGCAGATCCTCCGTGTCGAAATCCCTGGGCAGCAGATGACGGAGGAAATTGCCGACTCCCGGTTCTCTGCGGGGTTGAGGTCTTGACGGAGCGCTTTGACGGGGCGGGGGAGAAGGACGGCTGCCATTGCGCATGGAAGGGCCGGATGGCGGTTTCCGGAAGGCTTGCGAATCCTGCTCGTCCGGACAGGGCTGTTGCGGCTGCGGTGGTTCCGGTCGTCGGGGTTCCTCCCTGGGCGGCTCCGGTCTTGGCGGCTCGGGCACCGGGTCTGGAATCCGGTTGCGGCGGAAGGAGCCGTCAGGCTGGGGGACATAACGGTTATACATGGTTATAATCCGCCTTTCTGCGAAAGGCACCGACGAGGTTATGAAACAGGTG
>CAMGIN010000076.1 GCA_946056135.1 uncultured bacterium
TGAACTGCTCGTCGGTGGCGTCCAGATCCAGCAGCAGCTCCAGCACCTCGTCCATGACCTCCTCGATCCGGGCGTCTGGCTTGTCAATCTTGTTCACCGCCACGATAACCTTGTGGCCCAGCTCCAGGGCCTTTTGCAGCACGAACCGGGTCTGGGGCATGGGGCCCTCGGCGGCGTCCACCAGCAAAATGACGCCGTTGACCATTTTCAGAATCCGCTCCACCTCACCGCCGAAGTCCGCGTGGCCCGGGGTGTCCACGATGTTGATCTTGTAGTCCTTATAATGAACGGAGGTATTCTTGGCCAGGATGGTGATGCCCCGCTCCCGCTCCAGATCTCCGGAGTCCATGACCCGCTCCACAGTGGCCTGGTTCTCCCGGTAGATGCCGCCCTGCTTCAGCATTTCATCCACCAGGGTGGTCTTGCCATGGTCAACGTGGGCGATGATGGCAATATTGCGTATTTTTTCCTGCGATATCATAGGAATTGCTCTCCTTTTATGAAGTAAAATGTCATAAGCTCTCAATTTAGAAATATAGCACATTGCTGAAATAATTGCAATATATTTGGTGAAATTTACTACTGGAAATTCCGTAGAAATCGGCAAGGAATCCAGCCATGCCAAGCCAGGAACGAGGAAACCGTCCATTCCTCACAATTGGGAACGGACGGTTTTACCGCTGTCTTTGGTTGGCTTATTGGTTCTGAAGCTGCTGCTTCTGGTACTGCAGGGTGTAGAGCTGATAATATCGGCCCTTTTGGTGCAGCAGCTCCTGGTGGGTTCCCTGTTCCTGAATCTGGCCGTGGGACAGGAGGATGATGTTGTCCGCGTGCTGAATAGTACTCAGGCGGTGGGCCACAATCAGCATGGTGCCGATGTTCTTCATCTTCTCCAGGGAGTCCTGGATCAGAAGCTCCGTCTCGGTGTCGATGTTGGCGGTGGCCTCGTCCAGGATCATGACGCTGGGCTTGTGGATAATGGTCCGGGCGAAGGAAAGCAGCTGCCGCTGTCCGGCGGAGAAGTTGTTGCCCCGCTCCCGCACAGGCTCGTCCAGTCCCTTGTCCAGCTTCTTGATGAAGCTGTCGGCGTTGACATACCGGCAGGCGCGCCAGACTTCTTCATTCGAGATGCCCTCCTCCCGCAGGAGGATATTGCTGCGGATGTCCCCGGCAAAGAGGAACACGTCCTGGAGCATCTGGCCGAAATGGCTGCGCAGGGACGCGATTTTGATTTTCTTAATATCGATGCCGTCGATCAGAATTTGCCCCTTCTGAATGTCGTAGTTCCGGCAGATCAGGGACAGGATCGTGCTCTTGCCGGAGCCGGTAGCGCCTACGAAGGCAACGGTCTGCTTTGGCAGCACATGGAAGCTGACACCCTTCAGCACCCACTCCCCGGGCTTGTAGGCAAACCACACATCCTTAAATTCGATCTCACCCTGAATCTCGTCCAGTTCGATAGCATCCGGCTCGTCCACCACTTCCGGAACCATGTCCAGAATGGTGAAGATCTTCTCCGCCGAGGCGAAGGACCGCTGGAGCGTATCAAACTGCTCCGCCAGGGTCTGGATGGGGTTGAAGAACTTGGAGATATACATGTAGAACGACACGATAATCCCGCTGGTGATGGTCTGACCCATAATAGCGGAATCCCGAACGCAGCCCTTGGCGCCGAAATAAAACAGGCACAGCACCGAGGACACATACAGCATGTACACCATGGGACGGAAGATGCCGAAGACGAAAGTCCTGGCCTGCTTGGCCCGCTGGAGCTTCCGGCTCTTTTCCAGGAAGTCGGCCATCTTCCGGTCCTCCTGGTTGAAGATCTGGGTGATCTTGATGCCGGAAAGGTTCTCGGACAGGTAGGTATTGATGTCCGTGGTGGCGTCGTTGACGCTGCGGTGGACCTTCCGGGAGAACTTCTGGAAGATCACGGTGAACAGCACCACAAAGGGCACGAAGCACAGCACCATCAGCGTCAGAACGTAGTTCAGCATCAGCATGGCTCCAAGAACGCCGATGAGCACCATCACATTCTTCACCAGTGTTACCAGGACGTTGGTAAACATATAAGAGATGGTGTTGGGGTCGTTGGTGGCACGGGTCACCAGCTTGCCCACGGGAATGTTGTTCAGCTGGGCATGGCTCAGGCTCTCGATGTGGGTGAAGACGTCCTCCCGGATCTGGGACAGAATTTTCTGGCCGGTCTTTTGCAGGATCATAGCCTGGAAATAGGTACAGACCAGGCTGACGATCAGAATCCCCGCGTACATCGCCACCCGGACATACAGGTCCCGCAGTTCAAAATCCTGCTTCACCAGCACCTGGATGTCACCGATGACAAGCGGGGAAACCAGGTCATAGACGATGGACAGCAGCATGATGAAGAAGGTCAGCAGAAAGTCCTTCCAGTAGGGTTTCGCGTAATGAAGCAGGCGGCGGATGATCTCGGAATCTGACATGTTCCGGGCGTATTCATTCGTCTCCTTTTTGCGTCGCTCCAGGAGGTACACCACCACAAAGATCACGGTAAACACACCGATGATGGCGCCAACGATCAGGATGGGAAGATACTCACGCATTGCCGTCGCCCCCTTCCTCCTCCAGCTGCTGCAGGTCCACCATTTTCCGGTAGGCCGGGGTGGATGCGTACAGCTCGTCATGGGTTCCCACTGCCGCCAGGCGGCCTTCGTCGATGAACAGGATCTTGTCCATCCGGGAGATGGTGGAGATCCGGTGGGCGATGAGAATGGTGGTCTTCCCCGCCCGGGTCTCGTGGAGGTTACCGAGGATGGTCTCCTCGGTCTTGGTGTCCACGGCAGAGACGGAGTCGTCCAGGATCAGGATCGGCGCATCCCTCAGCAGGGCCCGGGCAATGGAAATGCGCTGCTTCTGGCCGCCGGAGACGGTGACGCCCCGTTCGCCCAGAACAGTATCATAGCCCTGCTGGAACTCCCGGATATTGCCGTCCACGTCTGCCAGCTTCGCCGCGTAGGTAATGGCGCTGCGATTATTGCCGGGACTGCCGAAGGCGATGTTATTCTCAATGGTATCAGAGAACAGGAAGTTGTCCTGGGGCACATAGGCGCAGGCAGCCCGGACGGAGCGGATGGACACATCGTTGACATCCTGACCGTCGAGAAACACCGTACCGTCGGGCACATTGTAGGTCCGCAGCAGCAGGTCCACCAGGGTGGTCTTGCCGGAGCCGGTCTTGCCCACCAGGCCCACATTTTCCCCGGCATGGATGGTGAAAGAGACATGCTCCAAAGCGTCGTACTCGCCGTCGGGATAGCGGAAGGTCAGATTCCGGAACTCGATATCGCCCCGAACATCCTTCAGGTCCTTCGCGCCGGGACGGTCCAAAACGGTCTGTTTCGCGTCCAGCAGCTCCCCGATGCGCTTCAGGGAAGCCCGGCCCCGGGAGGTCATATCGACCAGCTCGGAAATCGACATAATGGGCCATATCACAGCGCTGAAATACCCAATAAACTCCACTAGCTGGCCCGCGTCGAAGGTATGCAGGTACACAAGATAACCGCCGTAGCCGAGAATGATGCAGATCACACTCTCCACAAACAGCATTACAAAAATGCGGCATAGCACGGAGAGCCGGGTATATTCGATGTTAATCTTTTCGTTTTCAATATTCAGCTTCTTGAAAGCCGTTAGTTCCTTAGCTTCCTTTACGAAGGCCTTGATCACCGCGATACCGGAGAAGCTCTCCTGCGTAAAGTCCGACAGCTGGGAGAAGCACGCCTGGCGGTAATCCCACTTTTTGGTCATGTACTTTCCCACTACCGCAGCCGCAGCCATCAGGAAAAGCATAGGAATCATGGACAGCACTGTCAATGTCGGGTCCATGTTCCACATCTTCATCACCGACAGGGTACCCAGCAGCAGGGCATCGCAAAACATCATGATACCCCAGCCGTAGCATTCCTGAACGGTGTCCAGGTCATTGGTAAACAGGCTCATCAGATTGCCCACTTTATTGACCTGATAATATTCGCGGCTCAGGAAACGGCAGTTGTCAAACATCCGATCCCGCAGGTTTGTCTCCACCTTGATGGCCGCGCCGAAAAAGCACACCCGCCACAGGAACCGTCCGAAAACCATGGCCAGAATGATCCCAACCATGGGCATACAGATCCGATCCAACAGAAAATCCATATCAAACGCCATGCTCTGGCCGTCCACGGTCACGATACCCGTATTGATGCCGTTGATGACCATCCGGTACAGCTCCGGGATCTCCAGCTGCATGTAGTCCACCATAACCAGCGCCGCAAGCCCCATCAGCAGCAGATACGCGTATTTCAGATAATAGCGGTTGATATGCTTGCCAAAAATCATAATTTCCCCTCCTTTTTTCCAAAAATATACAACGTTCCTTATTATAGCACATTCATTCGACTTTGACAACTGATTCCGTTTTTAAGAATTCCTTATGTCCAGCGGGTTTGTTCTGTAAATGATCGTTTATGTTTGCACCAACCGTAGGGCGGGGTTATAACCCCGCCGACCATCTGAACAGATTGCCCAGGTAAATTGGATGTAGATTTTTGGACTTTGCATCCAACCAGGCAGTCCTGTCAATTTGGTGCGTCGGTGGGGTCATAACCCCGCCCTACGATGGGTGCGATAAGAAACGATAAATGCTGCGATAAACGATCATTTTCATTTGGGATCATCTGCGTAAAAAGCCGCACCCGGAGTGGGCGCGGCTTTGAATATGGGGTTAGGCCTCGGCAGCCTTGCCTTCTTTCAGCATTTTGCGGAAGAAAGTGAAGAACGTGACCGTCGTAATGATGGCTGCCAGGATATCCGACACCGGCTCTGCCAGAAATACAGCGAAGGCCTTGTCCGCGAAGAAGTGGGGCAGAATGAAAATCAGCGGAATCAGCAGAATCAGCTTCCGCAAGCAGGCCATGAACAGGCAGATTTTCGCTTGGCCCAGGGCAACAAAGGTCTGCTGGCAGCTGATCTGGAAGCCCACGGAGAACGCCCCTGCCAGAAAGATCCGCAGGGCCCAGGAGGTGTACTCCACCAGGGCGGCATCGCTGGTGAAGATACCAGCGAAGAAGCCCGGAGCCACCATCAGCAGAATCCAGAACACCGTGGTATAGCCCACGCAGGCAAAGAACTGGCACAGAAAGGCTTCCTTCACCCGGTCATACTTTTTCGCGCCGTAGTTAAAGCTGATCAGCGGCTGACCGCCCTGGCAGATACCGCTCAGGGGCATGGACACCAGCTGATTGATGGATGTCAGCACCGTCATAGCGCCCACCGCTACGTCGCCGCCGTAGCGGGCCAGAGAGGAGGTAAAGCTGATGGACAGGATGCTCTCCGTGGACACCATGACGAAGCTGGAAAGGCCCAGTCCTAAGCAAGGCAGAATAATATTCGGCACCAGCATCATATTCCGGGGCCGCAGCTTCAGGATGGTCTTCTTTCCGGTGAGGAATCTCAGGATCCACACGGCGCTGATTGCCTGGCTCAGAATGGTTGCCAGGGCCGCACCGGTAACCCCCAGTTTCAAAACAAAGATGAAGATGGGGTCCAGAAGAATGTTGATGGCCGCACCGATAACCGTGGTCAGCATGCTGATCTTGGCGAAGCCCTGGGTGGTGACAAAGGTGTTCATACCCATGACGATCAGCACAAAGACGCTGCCCAGGATGTAGATGCGGCTGTACTGCACCGCGTAGGGCAGGGTGGCGTCAGAGGCACCGAAGAGCCGCAGCAGCGTGGGAGCCGTGAAATAGAACACCACCGTCAGCACCACCGCCAGAAGCAGCAGCACGGTGAAGCAGTTCGCCATGATCTTCTCCGCCTTTTCCTTGTTCCCCTGACCCATAGCAATGGCCGCTCTCGGAGCGCCGCCGGAGCCTGCCAGCATGGCAAAGGCAGTCAGCAGCATGAGAATGGGCGTAAACAGGCCCACCCCTGTCAAGGCCAGCCCGCCGATTTCCGGGATGTGACCGATGTAGATCCGGTCCACCACATTGTACAGCAGGTTGATCACCTGCGCCACCACTGCGGGAACCGCCATCTGCACCATCAATTTCTTGACACTGCCGGTCCCCATATCCTGATTTGCTTTTCCCGCCATAACCATGTTCCTTTCTTTTATTCTGTTTTTTCCAGATTTTCAAGATTTCCGCATACTTTTTGGGTAATGCCTCTCCACAGGGCGAATTCCGCTTCGGTAACCCCGGCATAAAGCGCCGAGAAAAACCGCTGCTGTGCCGCACAGCCTTCCCCGGCGATAGCCCGGCCCTGCTCCGTCAGCTCCAGGTGGGCCGTCCGGCGGTCCGCAGGCTCAAAGCGGCGAACCAGAAGTCCACGGTCTTCCAGACCCTTCACCGATAGAGACACATGGGACTTGGCAATGCCCCGGCGGTCCACAATATCCGCCGCCCGATCAAACTGGGGATTGTTGTGGAGAAACAGCAGCACGTCCAGCTCATTGCGGGTCAGCTCCCACTTTTTGCAGACGGGCTCCAGGTGTTTGGAATATTGCTTCTGCGCCTTGCCCAGGATGTCAAAAAAAACGGCAATGCTGGTGGCTTTCATGTTTCTCACCCCTGATAGTTCATTTTCGAACAATCTCAGTATACCATTGTCACCGCCATCTGTCAACCATCGCTTTGTTCAATTTTGAACTATTCAGGTATCAAAATCCCCTCCCCGCTTTGGGGAGGGGATTGGAACGCCGTATGGCGGTACCTATCTCATAAAAACCAAAGGTTTTATGAGATAGTATCAGAAATAGCTTTTTATGGTGGAGATCAGGATGTCCCCCGCCACCACCCGGTCCTCGGCGGCGAAGCCCTGGGCAAAGTTGTCGGAGTACAGCACCTGGGCGTTGGGCGGGAACTCGTCGTCCCCTTCCCAGACCAGCAGCCGCATCCGGTAGCCCCCGATCAGGTCGAACTGATACCCTGCGTCGCCGTTCTTCAAGGGCAGCGCTCCCATCTTCTCCGCCGCCGCTTTGAACGCGGAGACTCTTGTGCCGAAGGTAAAGGCCGCCCGGGTCAGCACCCTACCGGTGTAGGGCTTGATGTACATCTCCCCCCAGGGCATTTCCCGGAAGGTCTTCCACTCCCCTGCCCAGGCCACGTCCCGGCTCTCCAGCAGATAACGCAGCAGGAAGGTCTGGGTGGGCAACGGCGGCACCGGGCCGTTATCCAATGCCCGGATGGCGTAGCCGGGATGGGCAATGGCAAATGTTCTTCCCAGCAGCGTCACCGTAAATTCTGCCCCGTCCCAGGCCACATCGCTGAGCCGCTGCCGGACGTCCTCCGGGTTCAAGGTCCGGAACTGCTCCTCATAGTGGGCAAAAGGGACCTCTTCCTTGTGGTTCTCGATTTCCATAGCCACCTCTTACTCGTGCAGCTCCAGGGGCAGGCCGTCGGGATCGTAGAAAAAGGCGATCCGCTTGCCGTTGGAGGCGTTGATCATAATGGGATCGGTCTGGATGCCCAGGGCGTTCAGCTCCCCAATGGTCTTGTCCAGATCCGGTGCGTGGAAGCACAGGTGCCACACACCGCATTGGGTGGGTTTGGCCGGATTGGGACCTGGATTTTTCTTACCGAAGATCTCCAGCATACAGTTGTTCAGCTGCACTTCCAGCTTGATGTCATTCTGAGCCGCCCGGTGTTCCTCCCGGATAATCTCAAAACCCAGCTTGTTCACATAGAAATCCTTGGATTTTTCGTAGTCAGAAACGATAATGGCGACATGGTGCAGGTTTTCGACGATCATGTTCACTTCTCCTTATTCGTGTAATTCCAGGGGCAGCTGGTCCGGATCCCGGAAGAAGGTCATCTGTGTTCCCGTATAGGGATCCACCCGGATGGGCTCCGTGGGAATGCCCAGGGCATTCAAGTCCTTCACAGCTTCCTCGATGTCCTCCACATGGAAGGCCAGATGCCGCAGTCCCCGGGCCTCCGGATTCGTCACCCGCTGGGGCGGGTTTTCCTCCACAAACAGCTCCACTTGCACATCCCCCGCCAGCAGCGTCAGAATGTAGTCTTTCCGTTCCGGACGATAGACCTCCCGGACCAGAGGCAGGCCCAGCTTGTTGACGTAGAAGTCCTTGGAGGCCTGATAATCCGAAGCAATGATGGCCACATGGTGGATTCTGCCCAGCTTCATGTCACTTCTCCTGGACGCTGTGGGGGAACAGCCGAGCGTCCGTGTGGGGCAGGAAGCAGGCGGCCACGAAGGCATCCATATAGCCGGGGTGGGTGCTCAGCTCCAGGTAGGTCATATTGGAAGCCACCTCGGCGGTCTTGGCGGCGGCTTCATCGCTGATGACCATGGCGTAAGCGCCGGTCAGGGAGGAATTGCCAATGTAGTGGAACTTTTCCAGCTCCACATCCGGGAACATGCCGATGGTGACGGCGTTTTTCATGTTGATGCCGGAGCCGATGCCGCCGGCAACATAGACCTTATCAATCATATCCACGGTCATGTCCACGGACTTTAACAATGTGTCAATGGCGGAGAAGATGGCGCCCTT
>CAMGIN010000077.1 GCA_946056135.1 uncultured bacterium
CCCGGCGACGTGGTGGTCATCCGCTACGAAGGCCCCAAGGGCGGCCCCGGCATGCGGGAAATGCTGAATCCCACCTCCGCCATCATGGGCATGGGCTTAGGTAACTCCGTGGCCCTGATTACCGACGGCCGGTTCTCCGGCGCCACCCGGGGGGCCTGCATCGGCCATGTGTCCCCCGAGGCTGCCTCCGGCGGCGTCATCGGCGTGGTGAAGGACGGCGACATCATCTCCATCGACATCCCCAACAATAAGCTGGAGCTGAAGATTTCCGACGAGGAGCTGGCCCAGCGTATGGCGGGCTTTGTCCCCAAGAAGAAGGAGCTGTCCGGCTACCTGAAGCGGTATGCCGCCCTGGTCTCCAGCGGCGCGAAAGGCGCGATTCTGAACGTATGAGCAAGCTGACTGATTTGAACATCCGGCTGCGGTCCCTGGGGATTTTCCGTGCGTTGCTGGACGATCCGGTGGTGTCCGCCCTGTGCGCTTACCTGGACAGCCTGGAGGGGGCTTCCACCGCCGCCTCCGTGTCCCAATACGCGGCCTTTGTGTCCAGCCTCTACGCCACGGAGAAGCGGACTCTTGCGGGCTACATCCAGCATCTGGTGAACAACGACGAGAACGCCTACATCCGCATGATCGGCAAAGGGGCCACGCCCTGGCCGGAGATGGACGCCGACGTCTGGGCAGAGCTGGACATTCTGCAAGCCGTTGCCGACCTGACCCCGGAGTCCTTGCGCCAGGATCTGCGCTGGGACGGGTATCTTCCCGGCTTCGCGGTGAAGACCCTGGACATCCCCGCCAGCTATCGGGAGCGCTGCGCCAACATTCACCGCCTGGGCTATGGCATGTACGCAAAGCATGCCATGTTCTATGTAAACGCGGACAACAGGATTGTCCCCGTCCACAACCCGGATAAGACGAGGCTGTCCTCCCTCATCGACTACCAGCGGGAGAAGCAGATTCTGCTGGACAACACCTTGGCATTGCTTGCGGACAAGCCCGCCGCTAACATTCTGCTGACCGGCGACGCTGGCACCGGAAAATCCTCCACCGTCAAGGCGGTGGTCAACGAGCTCAGTGACCGGGGCCTTCGGATTCTGGAAATTCGCAAGGAGCAGCTTCACGCGATCCCAGCCATCCTGGACGAGCTGAACGGCAATCCGCTGAAATTCATTTTGTTTATTGACGATCTTTCCTTCCAGAAGGATGACGACAATTTCAGCGCCCTGAAGGCCATTCTGGAGGGCAGCGTCTCCGCCAAGAGCCGGAACGTGGTGATCTACGCCACCTCTAACCGCCGTCATCTGGTGAAGGAGAGCTTCTCCGGCCGGGAGGGAGACGACGTCCACCGCAACGATACCATGCAGGAGATTCTGTCCCTGTCCGAGCGGTTCGGCATCCAGGTCACCTTCCAGAAGCCGGACAAAAAGACCTACTTAGGGATTGTCCACCACCTGGCCAAGGAGAAGGGCATCGCCATGGATGAAGCGGAGCTGGACCTGCTGGCGGAGCGCTACGCCCTGGGCCGTGGCGGACGTTCCCCCAGAGCGGCTACCCAGTTCGTGGACGGCCTGCTGGCAAAAGCCTGATTCCCCAAAACGAATATACAGGAGGGTCGCTGTTCCTCCTGTTTTTTATAAAGCCCGGGGGGTTATTTGCCAAAATCTGAAAAACCCGAGCCGAAACCAGGGACAAGTACCTTGCTGCGGCTCGGGTTTCATTATGCTACAGACGGATCAAGAACCGCTGCATTCAAACATCATTGAAGTGTCTTTCCCGGCAGCACCATCTCCTGTACCGGGTAGCCGAATTCCTCCCCCAGTTTTCCTTCCGCAAAGCCGAAGCGGCTGTACAGGCCCCGGGGAGCGGCGGCTTTTTCATCTCCGGTGCGGAAGGTAGTCACTGTAATGTCCCGGTTCCGATCCAGGCGGTTCAGGGCTTCCTTCAGCAGCGCGGAGCCAATGCCCCGCCTGCGATATTCCTGAGCGACTGCCAGGCAGCAGATCCTGTTATGCTTCCGGGAAAACAGCAGGACGCCGACCACAGTGTCTCCCAGCTTTACACACAGGGCCCGCTGGTCTTCCATAAAGCGGAGAACCGCCTTTCTGTGGTCTTCCAACCCTTCTTCCATTTCCAGACCGGGGAAATTTCCGCGAACCCGGCGGACCAGGGACATCCAGCTTTCCATATCCGCAGGCACTCCCAGCTTCACCGTTATTTCGTGGGTTACGATGTGTTCAATGCCCGGCTGCAGGTGCTTCAGCTTTTCTCCCAGGAAGGTGGGATAGGCCTTTTGACTGCCCAGCTGTTCGAGGGGGATCCAGTGCATATGCTCCGGAACACCGCCGGAGGTGGTGCTGTGGCTTTGCAGCTCCCGGGTTCCCCGAGGCTTCATGAGGAAATAAAAGGTCAGCTCATGGCAATGCAGGCCGCTGTCTTCGAAGAAGTTTTCATGGAGGAAGGCCAGCCGGTCCACCTCATACCGGACGCCGGTCTCCTCAAAGACCTCCCGGACCACTGCTTCCTCAGCGGTTTCACCAACATGGACGCCCCCTCCCACGGAGTACAGGTAGTCGTCCACGTCGTTGCCCGCGAACAGCACGCAGCCGTCCTCCACAATGATCCCGGCCGCCCGGTAGCGGAACCAGCGGTCATCTTTGGTAAATCCACAGTCGTATTCCATAATTCCCTCCTCATTGCTCCTTGTAACGGATTGTCTTTCTAAAAACTGCTTTTGTTCCTGGAATGCTTTGACGCGGCAGCGTCAAAGACGAGTTTTTTTATGTTACCATGGCGCAAATACTTTGTCAACTTGACTTTTTCCCACAATGGTATGTATAATGGGAATTACAAAATATATAGAAATAGGGAGTGACTATCCTATGAGCAAAGAATTCCTGTATACCCTGCTGGACAGCATGTCCGTCTCCGGGTATGAGATTCCCCTGCAGAAGAAGGTTGTTGCGGAGATGAAGCCTTACTGCGATGAGATCCGCACCGACTACACCGGAAACGTCATCAGCATTCTCAATCCCCAGGCCTCCTTCAAGGTTATGCTGGCGGCCCACATCGATGAAATCGGTATGGTCGTCACCCACATTCAGGAGGACGGCCTCCTGCGCTGCGCGAAATCCGGCGGCAGCTTCCCGGCCTTGTACACCGGCCATCAGGTGGTGATCCACGGGGAGAATGGCAAGGTTTACGGCTCCGTGGTCCACACTCGGGACATGGACAAGAAGGAGTTGAAAGCGGAGGATCTGTACATCGACATCGGCGCGAAGGACGCTGAGGACGCCCGGAAGTATGTTCAGGAGGGAGACCCCATTCATCCCAACACCTATCACCAGGAGATGCTGAACGGCTTCCTGGCTGCCCGGGCAGTGGACGACCGGGGCTGCGCCTACATCATCCTGGAGGCCCTGAAACGGGCAAAGGAACAGGGCTGCAAGATCGGTGTCTATGCCGTCACCACCGTGGGCGAGGAAACCGGTGACCGGGGCGCTTACTGGGCCTGCAGCCAGATTGCGCCCAACGTGGCCTTGATTACCGACGTGACCTTCGCCTCGGACTATCCCGGCACGGATCCCAAGGAGTCCGGGAGCGTGAAGCTGGGCAAGGGACCGGTGATCTGCAACAGCTCTATCGGTAACCGGAAGGTGAACAACCTGTTGAAGGCCTGCGCCAGGGATAAGGGAATCCCCTATCAGGTGGAGACCACCATGGGCCGGACCTACACCGATGCAGACCGGATCCATTGCTCTGCCGGTGGAACGGTGAACGCTCTGCTGAGCCTACCCCTGCGGTACATGCACTCTCCCAGCGAGGTGTGCCACATGGACGACATCGAGAACTCCATCGAGCTGATTGCGGAATTCCTGTGCCGCATCAATGAAAATACAGATCTGGACCCGTTCCACGAATAATCGGATTTTGCAAGCGTAGAAAAATGGCTCTTTCGCCATAATGAGGAGGAAAATCAACATGACCTATCAGGAAGTCCTGGCCAATGCCCGCGAATGTCTCAGTGCCAACTGCAAGGCCTGCCCTGTCTGCAACGGCAAGGCCTGCGCCAACCATATCCCCGGCCCTGGAGCCAAGGGGATAGGCGATACCGCCATCCGTAACTTTGACGCCTGGCAGCAGATTCGGGTGAACATGGATACCATCTGCCCCTCCGGCGCACCGGACCCCTCGCTGAATCTGTTTGGTAAACAGTTCCGCTTTCCCTTCTTTGCCGGTCCTGTGGGGGCGGTAACCATGCACTACAGCGACAAGTATGATGACATGGCATACAATGATATCCTGGTGAAAGCCTGCGCGGAAAACGGCATCGCGGCCTTCACTGGCGACGGCACAGACCCCAACGTCATGCGCGCTGCCTGCAAGGCTGTTGCCGCAGCGGAGGGCCTTGCCATTCCCACCGTCAAGCCTTGGGATCTGGCCACCATTCAGGAAAAAATGGGCTATTGCAAAGAAGCCGGCAGCTTTGCCATCGCCATGGATATTGACGCAGCGGGACTGCCCTTCCTGAAAAACCGGATTCCGCCCGCAGGCAGCAAGACTGTGGAGGAGCTGGCGGACATTGCCAAAGCGGCTGGAGTTCCCTTCATCGTCAAGGGAGTTATGACCGTCAAGGGTGCTCTGAAAGCCAAAGAGGCCGGAGCCGCTGGTATCGTGGTCAGTAACCACGGCGGACGTGTGCTGGACCAGTGCCCCGCTACCGCCGAAGTACTCCCTGACATTGCCGAAGCACTGCAGGGCAGCGGCGTGAAGGTCCTGGTAGATGGCGGCATCCGCAGCGGTGTGGATGTCTTTAAGGCCTTGGCTCTGGGCGCGGATGCGGTACTGATTTGCCGTCCCTTCGTGCCAGCGGTCTACGGCGGCGCAGCAGAGGGTGTCAAGCTCTACATCGAAAAGATTGGCGCGGAGCTGACTGACACCATGACCATGTGCGGTGCCAAGGACCTGGCTTCCATCACGCGGGACATGGTTTTCGTCAAATAAATACTTGGGGCTGTCTCATCAGCGGTTCCTGTTGAGAATACGCAAAAAAGCGATGCTTTTCCGCCAATTTGGCCAAGGAAAGCATCGCTGTTTTTGCTTTTTCGTATGATTTTTACATGGATTTCTCTTCGTGAGACAGTCGCTGGGAAGAGCATCACGGAAGTTTTTGCCTGCGGCAGGTGATGAAGTAATAGGGAACTTCGTACAGAAGCATGGTTGACCAACCGATGGCGCAGGAGAAAGCGATTCCAATGATTCCAAAGTGTGGTACCAGCAAATAGGTACAGACCGTGCGGACGGAGGCTTGAAGGAAGGTGCCCAGCATGGTGGTGTACATTTTCCCCATGCCCCGGAAGAAACCCTGGACGCCGTTGGTCATGGCGGGGAACAGGTAGAAAGCTGCCATCCAGCTGAGGTATTGGCTCCCCAGGCGAATGACATCCTCGGAACCTTCGCCGGTAACGAACATGCTCACCAACGGCTTTCGCAGCAGGGCAACAGCAGAACCAATCAGCAGCCAATAACAGAATTCCAGACGGATCCCGGTTCGGAATCCGGAGCGGATGCGTTCAGGCTTCTCTGCGCCTCGGTTTTGGGCGATGTAGGTGGAGATGGCGGAGGAAATGCTTTGAGCAGGAATGCAGGCAAAATCATCCGCACGGGTGACGGCATTGAAGGCTGCAATGCCACTGACGCCAAGGGTGTTAACCTGTCCTTGAATCAGAACCTTGCACACCGGCTGGATGGCCTGCTGCAGTGCGGTGGGGCCACCGTAATGCAGGATCTGCTTTAATAGGTCGCGCTGGAACTGCCATTGCTGCCGTTGGGGGCAGAGGGCAGGCACTTTGCGGATCATATAGTACAGGGCCAATCCGGCGCAGACTGCCTCGGCTACCACGGTGGTCAGAGCGCTGCACAGGATGCCAAACCGCAGAATGCCCAGGAAGATCAGATCCAGCACCGCATTCAGAATGGCGGAGAAGGCAAGAAACTTCAGCGGTGTATCTGCGTCGCCCACGCTTTTCAGGCCAGCGGTCAGAGCATTATAGCAGAAGGTGAACGGCGCTCCCAGGAAGGTGATGCGCAGATAGGTAGCGGTAATGGCGTAAATCTCCTGGGGCACAGCCAAAAAGGTCAGGATCTGGTTGGCAAACAGAATTCCGGCAAAAGCCAGGGTGCAGCAGACTGCGAAGCCTGCCATAAGCATATTGGCAAGGATCTTTTGGAGGCGCGCAAAGTCCTTCGCCCCAAAGGCCTCGCTCATCAGCACACCGGCGCCGATGCACAGGCCGGTAATGGCCAGAATTACCAGATTCATTACCGGGCCGGCGATGCCCTCCGCCGCCAGAGCGTTCTGGCCGATGAAGCGTCCGGCGATGATGGAATCGATCGCGTTGTAGCTCAGCTGCAGCCAGTTGCCCAACAGCAGCGGTAGGGCGTGCCGCCAGAGGTGCGAATGGGGCGCGCCAACAGTCATGTCAGTCATAGTTTGTTACCTTTTCTCTCTTTCAACTTCCAGGTTCAGCCAGTTCATGGCTTCTCTCAGGCAGACATAGGGATCTCCCTGCCAGCGCTCCTGCTCCACAAAGGCATAGGCAACTCCCGCGTCCAGGCAGGCCCGGACAACACCTGACCAATTCGTTTCTCCCTGACCGGCTGGGACCAGTGTATCTCCGGTGCTGTCCTTGAAGTGCACCATGCAGATCCTTCCGGCATACCGACGGAGATAGGCGGGAATGTCACCACAGCAGCGGTTCAGATGGTACAGGTCCAGACACAACACCAGTTCAGGCATGGCCTCCATCAGATAGTCCACTGCATGGATGTCCGGCACAGCAGTGAAATCTGCGCTGACCGGGTGGAAGCAAAGCTTCTGGCCCCATGCATCCAGTTTTTTCTGCATTGTGCGCAGCTCAGTCACGAAGGCATCCAGCCCTTCGCGGGTTCTCAGCCGCTCCGGGATCCGGCTGACGCACAGCCATTTCCCACAGGTCAGGGTATTCAAGGTGACATAATATTCGAAATTTTCCTGGACAGATTCGTAGAGATCCTGAACGGACAAGGATTGGAGCGCATTCTCCCGGAGCGCGGCAACGATGGCCTCCGGAGGTATACTGGGGTCGAGCCATTGCAGCTGAACCGTAGAGCAGCAGATAGCGCGGAGATTGCGGAAGGCCGTGTGAACCTGTTTCTCGGTTAGAAGCAGGGGCTTCAGGCTGGACACTTGTACTCCGATTATCATAAACATCCTCCGGATCAGAAAACAAATTGCACCAGCAGCATGTAGCACAGTGTCCCTGCGCCGATACTCAGGAGGGTATTGCGTTTCCTGACGTGCAGCAGGACCACTACCATGCAGCCAATGGCCTCCGGTATGCCGAAGGGAGCGGCGGTGGGGGTCACATCCTTGAGGCAGTACACCACCAGCATGCCCATAATGGCGTAGGGAAGCACCTGCCCCAGATAGGCGATCAGGGGAGGCGTTTCCCGGTTCTTTCCGAAGATCAGGAAGGGGAGAAACCGCAGCCCCATGGTGACCAGGGCCACAACGGCAATGAGAAGGGCGGCATGAAGCTTATCCATGGGACTCCCTCCTTTCGGCTTTTCGGGTAACTGTCAGCAGCGCGGCGATCACCACCATGGAAGGAATCAGGAACACTTCTCTGCCGAAAATCAGCAGACACACAACCGTGGACAGTACGCCGATGATTGCGGGAATGTGGTTCTTCGTGATTAGCCACTGATCCACAAAAATTGTCACGAACAAAGCCGTCAGAACAAATTCAATTCCTTCATAATTGATGGGCAACAAGGACCCGGCCAGGCTGCCCAGTACGGAGCCGGCCACCCAATAGATTTGGTCAAACAGGGAGACCAGGAAGCAGTAGGTATGGCGGTGCATTCCCTCGGGCACCAGATCCCGGGACACCAGAGAATAGGTCTCATCGGTCAGGGCAAAGATCAGGTAGGGCTTCTTCCTGCCTGCGTCCTTATAAGCATCCACCATCGAGATGCCGTAAAATAAATGTCTGGCGTTGACCACGAAGGTGGTCAGGGCTGCCGTCAGCAAACCCGCACCGCTGGTCAGCAGGCTGATAGCCATATACTGCATGGAACCTGCATAGATAAACAGACTCATAGCCAAAGCCCAGAGAAGGCCATAGCCGCTTTGGTTCAGCAGGATCCCAAAGCCGAAGCCCAGAAACACATACCCGGTCATAACCGGGACCGTGTCCAGAAAAGCCGCCCGAATAGCGCTGTTGTTCATGGATAATCATTCGCTTTCCAGGGAAAAATAGGATATCTCAGGCAATTATATTCCCTGGAAGGGAGATTGTCAACGCATTGTATCTTGAGTTTCGCTCAATATCAAAAAGAACGGGGTTTCTGAGAAGGCAGCACGCCA
>CAMGIN010000078.1 GCA_946056135.1 uncultured bacterium
AATTTCCATAGGCAAGCGATTGGGCTGGTCGGCGGGGTCATGACCCCGCCCTACGGTTGTTGCAAACGCAAACGATCATTTACAGCAGAGTACATTCTGCAATTCTTAAGAAACCAGGCCCTTGCAATGGGCGCTGAGGGGAAGTACAATAAACGTATTCTTACTTCATCGGAGGCTGGCTATGAAACAAATCGCGGTAATCGACGACGATCCCTATATCGGCGATCTGCTGGAGGAGCTGCTGGGGCTGAACGGGTACGGCGTTCTGCGGGCCTATTCCGGCACTGAGGCGGTGATGCTGCTGGCCCAAAACCGGCCGGATCTGGTGCTGCTGGACCTGATGCTGCCGGGCTTAAGCGGTGAGGAGGTTCTGCAAAAAATCCAAGGCATTCCCGTCATCGTTCTCAGTGCCAAGGCCGACGTCCAGGACAAGGTCCGGCTGTTGCTGGGCGGAGCCGCAGACTACATGACAAAACCCTTTGACACTTCGGAGCTGCTGGCCCGGATTACAGTTCAGCTGCGCTCTGGCGCCGCTCCCCTTTCGGACAGGATCACCGCCGGAGACCTGACGCTGGACGAGACTTCCCACACCGTGACGGTAAAGGAAATACCGGTGCGGCTGACCAAAACAGAGTATGCCATCTTAAAGCTGCTCATGCGCAATCCCACCCAGGTCATTGCCAAATCCGTCATGCTGGACCGGATCGCCGCCGACACACCGGACTGCACCGAAAGCTCCCTGAAGCAGCACGTCAGCAACTTGCGCAAAAAGCTGCGGGACGCGGGCGGGAAGGACTATATCGAGGCCGTGTGGGGCATCGGGTTTCGGTTCGTGTGGGGTTAGGATTTAGAGTGGAGTTTGGAGAGTGGAGAGTGGAGTTAGCGTTGGAAACTAACTGCATGAAAATCATCTGCTGTGCTATATGGGGACGATTTTACGCATTGTCGGTTGAATGGTACATAGCTGGTCCTTCTGAGGATAACTCCACTCTCAACTCTCCAAACTCCACTCTCCAAACTGACTCCACACTTCTTTACGCTTTCTTTACTCTTTTCTTGACCGCTTTCTTTACTGTCCCCGGTTAGAATGGGGCCATCACAGAAAAGGAGGAATCCCAAATGGATTACATTCTGACCACCGACGGTCTGGAAAAACGCTACCGGAAATTTCAGGCTCTGAACGGTCTGACCATGCGTGTTCCCAAAGGGTCTATCTACGGCCTTGTGGGCAGGAACGGCGCGGGCAAGACCACCCTGATCCGCCTTGTCTGCGGACTGCAGGAGCCTACCTCCGGCAGCTTCACGCTGTACGGCATCGAAAACACCGACAAGGCCATCGTCAAATCCCGGCGGCGGATGGGGGCGGTGGTGGAGACCCCGTCCATTTACCTGGACATGACTGCGGAGGAGAATCTCAAAGAGCAGTACCGGGTGCTGGGACTGCCCAGCTTCGATGGCATAACGGAGCTTCTAAAGCTGGTGGGGCTGGAGAACACCGGCAGGAAAAAGGCAAGGCATTTTTCCCTCGGCATGAAGCAGCGGCTGGGCATTGCCGTGGCGCTGGCCGGGGACCCGGATTTTCTGGTGCTGGACGAGCCAACCAACGGCCTGGATCCCCAGGGCATTATTGAGATGCGGGAGCTGATTTTGAAGCTGAACCGGGAACGGCAGATCACGGTGCTGATCTCCAGCCACATTTTGGACGAACTGTCCCGGCTGGCGACCCACTACGGCATTGTAGACGGCGGGCAGATGGTGAAGGAGCTCAGCGCCCAGGAGCTGGAAGCCGTCTGCCGGAAATGTATGCGCCTTGAAGTGACAAAGATCACCGCCCTGGCCCGGGTGCTGGACGGCATGGGGGTGGAGTACAAGATCCTCTCCGAAACCAAAGCGGACGTATTCGCGAAGCTCCCTGTTTCCCAGCTGACCCTGGCCCTGGCGAAGGAGGGCTGCGAGGTGCTGTCCATTGAGGAAAAGGATGAAAGCCTGGAAAGCTACTTCGTGTCCCTGGTGGGAGGTGACCGTCATGCGTAAGCTGCTGAATGCCAACTTTGCCCGGCTTTGGAAGGATAAGGCATTCTGGTGCAACGCCGCAGTGGTCCTGATCGTCTCTTTGGCGGAATCCCTCCAAGGAAGCGGCTCCGCCCAAAATATGATGGCCATGGGCTATATGGTCACGCTGGACGACTATTTTTACAACAATGCGAATATGATGGGCCTGTTCTATGCCATCTTCGTCAGCCTGTTTCTGGGTACGGAGTATTCCGACGGCACCATCCGCAACAAGCTGTTGATCGGACACCGCCGGGGAGCCGTTTACGCCGCCAGCTTCCTTACCTGCCTCTGTGCCGGTGCTGTCCTGATTCTGATATGGATGATTGGCTCCCTTCCCGGGTTGTTTCTGGTGGGAAAGCTGGAAATGGGGATCACAGGCTTTGCGGTATACTTGCTCATCGCCCTGGGCTTCACAGCGGCGTTGATTTCTCTATTCACCCTGATCGCAAGCCTGTCTGACAACAAGGCGCTGACGGTGGTGTTCTGTCTGGGAGCATGGCTGGTTCTGCTCCTTTGCGCCAGCGGGGTCTACGACAGGCTTTGTGAGCCGGAGCTGCAAAGCGGCGTCATGCTCACCGTAGATGGACTCCAGACTATGGCCCCGGAGCCCAATCCGCTGTACGTCTCCGGGGCTATGCGGAGGTTGCTGGAATGCGTGCTGGACTTCCTGCCCACCGGGCAAACCCTGCAGATGTCGAACAACGAAATTACGCTTCCTGCGCGGGAGCTGATCTTCTCTTGGCTCTTTACATTCGGAACCTGCGCCGCCGGGCTGCTGGCGTTCCGGCGGAAGGATATCAAGTGAGGGAAGCAGTATGAGAAAATTGTTATCCGCCAACTTCGCCCGGCTGTGGAAAAGCAAGGTGTTCTGGGCGCTGGAAGGGCTCTGCTTTGGGTTTGGGGTATTTGCCTATGCCCTGGTGGCCTACAACACCCATAACTTAGGCCAGGGGTGGTTACGTTTCAACGCACACAGCTATTTTTATCTGTGGTTCTTCTTCATCCCATTCGTCATTGGGGTTTTCACCAGTTTCTTTATTGGCACAGAGTATTCCGACGGCACCCTGCGCAACAAACTTACCGTAGGCCACAGCCGAGAGGAAATCTACTCTGCCTTTCTCCTGACCACTATGGCCGCCGCCTTTCTCTTTGTGCTGGCCTATCTTCTGGCGGTGTTTTTGGTGGGATTGCCCTTTTCCGGAGCTGCTGTTCTGACCCCAGTGCAGGCCCAGCCCTGGCGGCTTTTCCACTGCGGACTGATCCTGTTGGAATACGCCGCCTTGTTCACCCTGTTTTCCATGCTGGACAGCGACAAGGCCAGAAATCTGATCGTAAGTCTGCTTGCAGCCGGAATTCTCATCGTTGGCGGCATGCTCGTCTACAGAAGGCTGACCGCGACGGAATTCATTCAGCTGGTGATCCCCCAGAGCGACGGCAGTTTGCTGCTGAAAGACGACGCGCCCAACCCGGAATATCTCACCGGAAGGATCCGTATGGTTTTCACATGGCTTACCAACCTTCTGCCCTCTGGGGCCATGATGCTGAGCCTTGATAAAAGGCTCGGGATCGACTGGCGGACGCCCTGCTGCGCCGTATCTTTGAACGCTTTGCTGACCACTCTTGGAATTCGACTGTTCCAAAAGAAAGACATAAAATAAGAGGGATTTATGGAATATCTGCTGCTGGCCGTCATCGGCGTTCTGGTTATCGTGATTTTCGCGCTGCTGATCAAAATTTATCTCATGCACAAGTCCGCCCTGGAAATCGCGGAGGGCTTCGAGGAAAGGCTGGCGGAGGACACCAATACTCTCATTGACATCTCCTCCCGGGACCCTTACCTGTGCCAGCTGGCCTCTGCGGTTAATGTGCAGCTGCGGCTTCTGCGGAAGCAGCGGCAGCGGTACTTAAGCGGCGACCGGGAGCTGAAGGAAGCCGTCACCAACATCTCTCACGATCTGCGCACGCCCCTGACGGCTATCTGCGGGTATCTGGACCTGCTGCAGCGAGAGGATATGACCGAAAACGCTGCCCGGTACCTGTCCCTGATCCGGGGCCGGGCCGACGCCATGAAGCAGCTGACAGAGGAGCTGTTCCGGTATTCCGTGATCCTTTCCACTGTGGAACCGGAATTGGAGACCGTCCATGTCAACGGGGTGTTGGAGGAAAGCATTGCCGCCTATTACGCCGCCCTGACCGCAAGGGGAATCCAGCCCCAAATCCTTATGACCGGCAAGCGCATTGAACGGCGGCTAAACCGGGAGGCCCTGAGCCGGATCTTCGGAAACCTGCTGAACAACGCCCTGAAATACAGCGACGGGGACCTGGACATCCGGCTTTCGGACAACGGGGACATCACCTTCTCCAACCGGGCCGCCGGGCTGAACGAGGTGCTGGTGGGCAAGCTCTTTGACCGGTTCTTCACCGTGGAGGCCGGACGAAATGCCAACGGCCTGGGACTGTCCATCGCCAAGGCCTTGACGGAGCAGATGGGCGGGCACATCTGGGCAGAGTACCGGGACGGGGTGCTGCAAATTCATCTGGCCTTCCCCGAAACGTAACTATTCAGTCGTGGTCCAAAACCGGCAGATAAATGATCGTTTAGCGTCGCACCAATCGTAGGGCGGGGTCATGACCCCGCCGACCAGCCCGGCGGATTGTCCGTGTAAATGGGATGCGTAATGTTTGGATTATGCATCTAATTAAGCGTTTTCGATGACTTACTGCTTCGGCGGGGTCATGACCCCGCCCTACAGTTGGTGCAAACGTAAACGATCATTTACCATCGCACTGCACCTGCGGTCGAGGGGCCCAAAGGATGTTCGTCTACCACCCAAAGTGCGTAACGCGTTCGCTGCGGGCCTTGCCCGCTAAACGATCATTTATCCGGCATTTTCCACCGCCAGTGAATAGTTACCCCGAAACATAAAAATCCGCCTCAGACAGCATAGTCTGGGGCAGATTTTCTTTCAGAGAAACGATTCCGTAGGGTCTTTTCGGCTGTTACGCCTCTTCCTCCTGCTTGCGGTACTGCTCCGGAAGCTGGCCCTCCCCTCCCATGAGGGCGGTCATTTCTTCAATGCGCTCAATGGGGAAGGGCGGATTGGCCAGGGGCTTCATGGCGATGGACATGAGCTTCATGGGGTTGTCGTCCGCCAGGACCCGGTTGGAGCTCAGCTCTCCGCAGCGGCGGCAGCGGTGGATGATGGCCCACTCCCCTTTTCCCCGGACCCAAACCGCGATGGGCTCCATCAGGCCGCCGCAGTCGGACTCCCGGTCCCCCGGCTCGATGTCCACATGGAGGCTGCACAGGCAGTTGGGACAGTGGTTGCGGTGGTCGCTGCCTGCCCCGCCGGGGACCACCAGCCGTCCGCAGTTCTTGCAGGTGAAGGATTCGTCACAGGCGTGGGTCTTGTAGTAGCCCTTTTCGTACTGTTTTCTCTTGTTTTCCCGGTTCATAATCGAATTCCCTTTCCACTTTTTGATGGTTCCATTATATCCGGGTTTGGAAGGGCTGTCAATGGCCGCGAAGGTATTCTTCCGCAAAGTGGCAAGCTGTGGCTCCGTCGGCGGCGGCGGTGATGATCTGGCGCAGATCCTTTGTTCGCACATCCCCCACGGCGAAGACCCCGGGAAGGTTTGTCCGTGTGGTTTCATCGGCAAGGACATAGCCATTTTTGTCCAGCGCCAGCTGCCCCGAAACCAGGGCTGTCTCCGGACGCCTGCCGATGCTGACGAACAGGCCGTCGCAGGTAAGCGCCGATTCCGCCCTGGTATTGACGTCCCGGAGCTTGATTCCGGTGAGTGTTTCCTGACCCAGCACCTGCGTAACCTCCGCATTCCAGCAAAATTCCACATTCCCCGCCTGAAACAGCGGCTTCTGGCTGCTTTTCTCAGCCCGGAGGGTTTCCCGGCGGTGGATGAGGATGACCTTGGCCGCGATCCGGGACAAGGTCAACGCGTCCGCGGCCGCAGCGTTGCCGCCCCCCACCACCGCCACGATCTTATCCCGGAAGAACATGCCGTCACAGACCGCGCAGTAGCTGACGCCTTTTCCCCGCAGAGCCGCTTCTCCGGGAACCCCCAGCTCCCTGGGCACCGCCCCGGCGGCATAGACCAACGTTTTGGCAAAAAACGTTTCTGCACCGGTCTCCAGCCGTTTGGGATCAGCACCCAGCTCCAGGGCCTTGATCTCCGCGTTCACCGTCTTCGCGCCGAACCGTTCCGCTGAGCGTTTCATGTTCTGACCCAGGGTCATGCCGTCCACGCCCTCCGGAAAGCCAGGGAAGTTGTCCACCTGCTCCGTCAGCGCCATCTGTCCCCCGGGCCACTGCTTTTCAAACAGGACTACCTTCAGCCCTGCCCTGGCTGCGTACAGGGCCGCTGTATAGCCGCCGGGACCGCCGCCGACGATGGCCATGTCATAAATTCCCTCCACATTCACGCCTCGCTGAACAGGTCCTTGCCCACCAGGCACAGGGGGCACTCAAAATCCTCCGGCACATCCTCCCATTTGGTTCCCGGGGCGATGCCGCCCTCGGGATAGCCCTTCTCCTCGTCGTAGACCCAGCCGCACAGATCGCATACATATTTCATTTACCTTGCTCCTTTCCTTGGATGGGAATAGTATGTCCCGGTTTTTGTAAAATGGAAAGCTCAAAATTGAAAAGTTAGATAACAAATCCGTCGCAAACCAATGATGCCCTGTAAATGATCGTTTACGTTTGTACCGCCGTAGGGGCCGATGCCCACATCGGCCCTTGCACAGTGTCCGAATTCGCCGCAGTCAGGTTCAAAAAATGGGTTATCCCTGCGGGCCGATGTGGGCATCGGCCCCTACGATAGGTGCTGCGATAAACGATCATTTATATGGGAAACTTGGGGTACGATGGAATCGTTACAAATGGCGGTATCTTCTTTTCCCGTGCAATTCTCTCCCGAGCTTTTTCCAATCGGCAAATAAATATCGATTATGTGGAAATAGAAATTGACTTTCCTTTCCATACCGACTATACTGTAGGATAGAAGTGGAAACGGAAAATGCGTTTCGCTGAAAAGAAGCGCGTTGTCCAATCTGTCAATACATAAAGGAGAAATGACTATGACCATTACCAAGGATATCCGCTATGTGGGCGTCAACGATCATCAGGTGGACCTGTTCGAGGGCCAGTATGTGGTGCCGAACGGCATGGCTTACAATTCCTACGTCATTCTGGACGAGAAGGTCGCCGTTATGGACACGGTGGACCGCAATTTCACCCACCAGTGGCTGGACAATATTCAGAACACTTTGAGCGGACGCAAGCCGGACTACCTGGTTGTGCAGCATATGGAGCCGGACCACTCCGCCAACATCGCCAATTTCCTGAAGGTCTACCCCGAAGCCACAGTGGTGTCCTCCGCCAAGGCCTTCAATATGATGAAGCAGTTCTTCGGCACTGACTACGCTGACCGCCGGATCGTGGTTGGCGAGGGCTCTACCCTGTCCCTGGGCAAGCACACCCTGACCTTTGTTACCGCTCCCATGGTCCACTGGCCCGAGGTCATTGTTACTTATGATGCTTACGACAAGGTGCTGTTCTCCGCCGACGGCTTCGGCAAGTTCGGCGCATTGGATGTGGAGGAGGACTGGGCCTGCGAGGCACGGCGGTACTACATCGGCATCGTAGGCAAGTACGGTCCCCAGGTTCAGGCCTTGCTGAAAAAGGCCTCCGCTCTGGACATCGCCGCCATCTGCCCCCTCCATGGCCCGGTGCTGACGGAGAACCTGGGGTACTACATCAATCTGTATGATATCTGGTCCTCCTACCGGGTGGAGAGCGACGGCATCGTGGTAGCCTACACCTCCGTCTACGGCCACACCAAGGCCGCCGTGGAGCTGCTGGTCCAGAAGCTCCAGGAAAAGGGCTGCCCCAAGGTGGTTGTTCACGATCTGGCCCGGACCGACATGGCCGAGGCAGTGGAGGACGCCTTCCGCTACGGCAAGCTGGTGCTGGCCACCACCACCTACAACGCCGATATCTACCCCTTCATGAAGGAGTTCATCCACCACCTGACGGAGCGGAACTTCCAGAACCGGACCATCGGCCTGATGGAAAACGGCTCCTGGGCCCCTCTGGCCGCCAAGGTCATGCGGGGAATGTTTGAGGGCAGCAAGAACCTGACCTTCACCGACACCACGGTAAGGCTGCTCTCCGCCCTGGACGACGGCAGCAAGGCCCAGGTGGAAGCCCTGGCTGAGGAGCTGTGCAAGGATTATCTGGCCCGGCAGGACGCCACCGCCAACAAGAACGACCTGACCGCCCTGTTCAACATCGGCTACGG
>CAMGIN010000079.1 GCA_946056135.1 uncultured bacterium
CGTACATTTCAGAGAGCCGGGATTTTCTTATAAAGAGACCATCGCCACCGGCTCTGCCGCCGCCGCCCGGGGCGGCTACACCGCCGTGTGCACCATGCCCAACCTGAATCCGGTGCCGGACAGCGCCGAACACCTGAAGCAGCAGTTGGACATCATCCAATCCGATGCCTGCATTCACGTCTACCCCTACGGCGCCATCACGGTGGGCGAAAAAGGGGAAACATTGGCCGCTCTGGAAGAAATGGCGCCGCTGGTCTGCGGCTTCTCCGACGATGGCCGGGGCGTCCAGCGGGACGAGACGATGAAAGCCGCCATGCAGCAGGCCAAGGCTCTGGGCAAGCCCATCGCCGCCCACTGTGAAGTCAATGAGCTACTCCGGGGCGGCTGCATCCACGAGGGCCAATACGCCGCGTCCCACGGCCACCGGGGCATCTGCTCCGAAAGCGAGTATGCCCAGATCGCCCGGGACATTGAACTGGTCAGGCAAACCGGCTGCGCCTATCACGTGTGCCATGTGTCCGCTCAGGAGAGCGTTGCGCTCATCCGCAAGGCCAAGGCTGCGGGCGTGAACATCACCTGTGAAACCGGCCCCCACTATCTGGTGATGAACGACATGGATTTGCAGGAGGACGGCCGTTTCAAAATGAATCCCCCCATCCGGGGAGAGAAAGACCGCCGGGCGCTGCTGGAAGGCGTGCTGGATGGAACCATCGATATGAGCGCCACCGACCACGCCCCTCACACCGCCGAAGAAAAGAGCCGTGGGCTGGAAAAGAGCCTGTTCGGCGTGGTTGGTCTGGAAACCGCTTTCCCGATTCTGTACACCTATCTGGTCAAGCCCGGTATTCTCAGCATGGAGCGGCTGCTGGAGCTTCTGGTGGAAGCGCCCCGGAAGCGCTTCGGCCTTCCTCTGGGGCTGGACTTCTCCATCTGGGATCTGGAGGACGAATACGAAATCGACCCCGCCGAATTTGTTTCCATGGGCAAGGCAACCCCTTTCACCGGCTGGAAGGTAACGGGACGCTGCGTAGCCACGGTCTGCGGCGGCAAGGTGGTCTACCGCCGGAAAGGAGCAAAGGTACAGGATGAAACAGAGTCTGTTTGAAATCATTGAAAATATACCGCTGACGAAGGATGTCCATCAGATGAAGCTGTCCGGCGACACCTCCGCCATCACGGCCCCCGGCCAGTTCGTGAACATCCGGCTGGACGGACTTTTCCTGCGCCGTCCCATCTCCGTGTGCGACTGGGATGACGGTGCCCTTACCATTGTCTACAAGGTGGTGGGCAAGGGCACGGAGGCCATGCGCCGCATGAAAGCAGGCACGCTGGACATTCTCACAGGACTGGGCAACGGCTATGATATGACGCTCAGCGGCAGCAAGCCCGTTCTGCTGGGCGGCGGCGTGGGCGTGCCGCCCCTGTACGGCCTGGCCAGACGACTGCGGGCAGAGGGGAAAGATGTGTCCGTGATCCTCGGCTTCAATACGGCCAGCGAAATCTTTTATGCGGAAGCCTTTCAGGCGCTGGGCTGCGCCGTGACGGTCGCCACCGCTGACGGCAGCTACGGTGTCAAGGGCTTTGCCACCACGCCTCTGACCGGCATGGACTACACTTACTTTTACACCTGCGGCCCCGAGCCGATGCTGAAAGCCGTTTATCAGGCCACGAATACCTCCGGCCAGATGAGCTTCGAGGCGCGGATGGGCTGCGGCTTCGGCGCCTGCATGGGCTGCTCCTGCAAAACCCTCACCGGCTGCAAGCGCATCTGCAAGGACGGCCCCGTGATGAAAAAGGAGGAGATTTTATGGGAAGCTTAACCGTCACCCTCTGCGGCATCCCCCTGGACAATCCCGTGATCCCCGCCTCCGGCACCTTCGGCTACGGCTATGAATACGCCGAACTGTATGACATCAACTGCCTGGGCACCTTCTCCTTCAAGGGGACAACCAAGGACCCCCGGTTCGGCAACCCCACTCCCCGGATTGCCGAATGCACCGCAGGCATGATTAACGCCGTGGGCCTGCAAAATCCCGGGGTGGAGAAGGTCATCGGGGAGGAACTGCCGAAGTTAAAGCAGTGCTTCCACAAGCCGGTGATGGCCAATGTCTCCGGCTTCTCCGTGGAGGATTACGCCTACACCTGCGAAAAGCTGGACAAAGAGGAACAGGTGGGCTGGCTGGAGGTCAACGTCAGCTGTCCCAACGTCCACGGCGGCGGCATGAGCTTCGGCACCTGCCCGGAATCCGCCGCGGAAGTGACCGCCGCTGTGAAAAAGGTCACGAAAAAGCCCGTTCTCGTCAAGCTCTCCCCCAATGTGACGGACATCGTGTCCATCGCCAAAGCCTGTGAGGACGCGGGGGCCGACGGCATCAGTCTGATCAACACCATGCTTGGCATGCGCATCGACCTGCGGACCCGGAAGCCCATCATCGCCAACAAAATGGGCGGCTTCTCCGGCCCTGCCATCTTCCCGGTGGCCCTGCGGATGGTCTACCAGGTGGCGAATGCCGTGAAGATTCCCGTGGTGGGCATGGGCGGCGTCAGCTCCGCTGAGGATGTCATTGAAATGATGCTGGCAGGAGCCACCGCCGTGGAGGTGGGCGCCGCCAATCTGGTGAATCCCTACGTCTGCCGGGACATCATCCGGGACCTGCCGGAAGTTATGAAAAAATACCGTATTGAAAATTTAAGTGATATTATAGGAGGCGCAAAGTAAATGGGTAAGGACGTCATCGTCGCATGTGATTTTTCTTCTGCGGAGGCCACCTTCGCATTCCTGGACAAGTTCACCGGCCGCAAGCCCTTCGTGAAGATCGGCATGGAGCTGTACTATGCCGAAGGCCCCAGCATTGTCCGGGAGATCAAGGCCCGGGGACATAAGATTTTCCTGGATCTGAAGCTCCACGACATTCCCAACACCGTGAAGAAGGCCATGTCCGTGCTGCGCAACCTGGACGTGGACATCACCAACCTCCACGCCGCCGGAACCACCGCCATGATGCAAGCGGCTGTAGAAGGCCTGACCCGTCCCGACGGCACCCGGCCCCTGCTGATCGCCGTGACCCAGCTGACCTCCACTGACCAGACAGCCATGGAGCGGGACCTGCTGATCCGGGAGCCCATCGACCAGGTGGTCATGCACTACGCGGAAACCGCCAAGAACGCCGGGCTGGACGGCGTGGTATGCTCCCCCCTGGAGGCCGCCAAGGTTCATGACCGCTGCGGCAAAGCTTTCCTCACCGTGACCCCCGGCGTCCGCTTCGCCGATGGAGACGTGGGCGATCAGAAGCGGGTTATGACGCCCGCACAGGCCAAGGCCATCGGCTCCGACTACATCGTAGTGGGCCGTCCCATCACCGCCGCCGCCGACCCCGTAGCCGCCTACGAGCGCTGCGTTGCCGAATTCTGCGACTGAAAATTGGATAAATGATCGTTTATAGCCGCATCTACCGTTTCCCATCGCAGCCTCGTAGGGCGGGGTCATGACCCCGCCGACCAGCTTAACGGACTGCCTGGGTAAATCGGATACGAATTGTTTGGCTTCTGCACCTATTTTAGCATATTCATCCACTTGGTGCCCGGCGTGGTCATGACCCCGCCCTACAATGGGTGCTGTTTTTATCGGTAGCTGCTGCGCAAATCGATCATTTCCCTTCGCATTCAAAAGAAAAGGAGACAGAACCATGGAAGCTTACAAAAGAGAGTTTATTCAGTTTCTGGAAACCGCCGGAGTTCTGAGATTCGGCGACTTTACCGCCAAATCCGGCCGGAAGATCCCCTATTTCATCAACGCCGGCATGATCAAAACCGGCGAGGAAATCGCCACTCTGGGCGAATTCTACGCCAGAGCCTATCTGGAAAAGCTGGGCGACAAGAAGACCGTCCTCTACGGCCCCGCCTACAAGGGCATTTCCATCGCCGTTTCCGCCGCGGTGGCCTTGAGCAAAAAGGGCGTCAACGTCCCCTTCTTCTTTAACCGGAAGGAGGTCAAGGACCACGGCGAGGGTGGCGTATTCGTGGGCTATGTGCCCCAGCCCGGTGAGGAAGTGGTCATCACCGAGGATGTCATCACCGCCGGCACCGCCATCCGGGAGAGCATGGCCATCCTGAGCCATCTGGAGGGCGTCAAGGTCGCCGCCACCTTCATCATGGTGGACCGCAAGGAGCGGGGCAAGGGCGAGAAGCTGGCCATGCAGGAAGTGGAGGAGGAATTCGGCTTCCCCGTCTACTCCGTGGTGGATGTCTATGACATCATCGAATATCTGGAGGAAGATCCCGCCAACGCCGAAAACGTGGCCCGAATCCGCAATTACCTGGCCGTGAACGGAGCGAAAGCATGAGAAGTCTGAACAGCATTCTGGAACTGAGCGTTGCTGAACTGGACCAGCTCATTGCCACCGCCAAGGACATCATTGCCCATCCGGAGAACTACTGGGATAAATGCGCCCACAAGAAGCTGGCAACCTTGTTCTTCGAGCCCTCCACCCGGACCCGCTTAAGCTTCGAGGCCGCCATGCTGGAGCTGGGTGGCAGCGTCATCGGCTTCAGCGAGGCCAGCTCCTCCTCCGCCGCCAAGGGCGAAAGCGTGGCGGACACTGCCAAGATCGTCAGCTGCTACGCGGACATCATCGCCATGCGCCACCCCAAGGAGGGCGCGCCTTACGTCGCCTCCCAGGCAGCCACCATTCCCGTCATCAACGCAGGCGACGGCGGGCACAACCATCCCACCCAGACCCTAGCGGACCTTCTGACCATTTCCCGGGAAATGGGGCGGCTGGACAATCTGACCATCGGCCTTTGCGGTGACCTGAAGTACGGACGCACCGTTCACTCCCTCATTGAGGCCATGAGCCGGTATGCCAACATCAAGTTCGTGCTGATCTCCCCCGAGGAGCTGCGAATCCCGGGCTTCATCCGCTTCAACGTCTTCGAAAACCAGGGCATTCCCTATACCGAGGTGTCCTCCCTGGAGGAAGCCATCCCGGAGCTGGACGTGCTGTATATGACCCGCATCCAGCGGGAGCGGTTTGACGATCCCTGGGAGTACGAACGGCTGAAGGACACCTATGTGCTGGACACGGAGAAGATGAAGCTGGCCAAGGAGAAGATGTGCGTGCTGCATCCCCTGCCCCGGGTCAACGAGATCAGCGTCAAGGTGGACGACGATCCCCGGGCCGCCTACTTCCGTCAGGCCCTGAACGGCAAATACATGCGCATGGCCCTGATCCTGAAGCTGCTGGAGGAAGCCAAAGAAAATCCCGAAAAAGAGGCCATCGACACCGAGGGTCTGGAATACGACCGGATCTGCCGCAACCCCAAGTGCATCTCCCAGGTCGAGCAGGAGCTGCCCCAGCTGTTCCGCTGCACCGACAAGGCTGCGGACATCCACAGATGTGTGTACTGCGAACAGAGAGCGTAATGATGCAAAAAAGACTTCGGGCAGCCGAAGTCTTTTTTGTATCATTTTCGTTTGTTACTCGTATCTTGGCTCGCAGGTCAGATTGACGCCCAGGCGTTTGAACGTCCGCTCGTCCACCGCCGACAGGATTACAGAGGAATGGACATCGCAGCCCCGGAGCTTGCTCAGCTGCTCCATGGCGTACTCCGCCATGGGGTTGGTGGCGGCGCTGATGGACAGGGCAATCAGGGTCTCGTCGGTGTGGAGCCGGGGGTTCCGGTTGCCGAGGTGATCCACCTTCAAGTGCTGGATGGGATCCAGGGCCACCGGGGAGATCAGGTGCAGGTCGTCCGGCATATTCCCCAGGGTCTTCAGGGCGTTCAGCAGCAGCGCCGAGGAGGCGCCCAGCAGGTCGGAGGTCTTGCCGGTGACGATCCGCCCGTCCGGCAGCTCCATAGCGGCGGCGGGGTTCCCCGTTTCCTCTGCCCGGTCCAGGGCGGCGGCCACCACCTTCCGCTCCGAGGGGGTGACGCCGGCCTTCTTCATCAGCAGCTCCAGCTTCCGGACGGCCTCGTCGCCGCCCTTGCCCTGCTTCTGCTCGCACATGGCCACATAATACCGGCGGATGATCTCCTGCCGGGAGGCATAGCACACACCCTCATCGTCAATAATGCAGTTGCCCACCATGTTGACACCCATATCCGTGGGAGACTGGTAGGGGCACTGGCCCATAATCATCTCGAAGATAGCCACCAGCACCGGGAAGGCTTCCACATCACGGTTGTAATTGACGGTGGTGACCCCGTAGGCCTCCAGATGGAAGGGGTCGATCATGTTCACGTCGTTCAGGTCCGCCGTAGCCGCCTCATAGGCCAGGTTCACCGGATGGTTCAGGGGCAGATTCCAGATGGGGAAGGTCTCAAACTTGGCATAACCAGCGGTAATCCCCCGCTCGTGCTCGTGATACAGCTGGCTCAGGCAGGTGGCCAGCTTGCCGCTGCCGGGGCCGGGGGCCGTGACCACCACCAGCTCCCGGGTGGTCTCAATATAGTCGTTCTTGCCGAAGCCCTCCGGGCTGACAATGTGGGCGGTGTCGGAGGGGTACCCGGCAATGGCGTAGTGGTGGTACACCCGGATGCCCATCCCCTCCAGCCGGGCCTGGAAAGCCTTCGCCAATGCCTGTCCATGGAACCGGGTCAGCACCACGCTGGAAACGTAGAGCCCAAAGCCCCGGAACACATCGATGAGCCGGATCACATCCCGGTCATAGGTAATGCCCAGGTCTCCCCGAACCTTGTTCTTCTCAATATCGTCGGCATTGATGGCAATGACCATCTCCACCTGATCCTTTAATTGCAGCAGCATCCGCAGCTTACTGTCCGGCTGGAAGCCCGGCAGAACCCGGGAGGCGTGATTGTCATCATAAAGCTTGCCGCCGAATTCCAGGTACAGCTTGCCGCCGAACTGGGCGATCCGCTCCCGGATATGTGCCGACTGCATCTGCAGGTATTTTTCGTTGTCAAATGCCAATTTCCCCATATTTCTCGCCTCTTTCGCTAAAATCACTGCCCATCATTATAATGGAACCGGAGAGAAATAGCAAGGGGGTATTTCAGTTTGGAGTGTGGAGTGTGGAGTTTGAAGAGTGGAGAGTGGAGTTGGTTCGGTAAATGATCGTTTATCGCAGCAAAGCCTTCCCCAGTGGGGAAGGTGCCCCAGTGCGCACACTGGGGCGGATGAGGTTGGTAGGCACCGAAGGTTTGTCACAACTTCAAATAGTTCCGAAGGAAAATTATCCCGCTATTTTTTCTCCGCTCCTTTTTTTCTGTGCATACTTGTCTTTGTGCATACCAGCCTCATCCGACCCGGCTTAAGCCGGGCCACCTTCCCCAGAGGGGAAGGCATTGGTGCGATAAACGATCATTTACAGCTGGGTCATCTTCCGCTGGCGAGGGATGATATTGTCTTATTTGCCTTTTTATACTGTGCATTTTGCATTTTCTTCCCACCCATTGCTTTTTTGTCCGGGCCATGATACCATAGAAATACAAATCAAAATAAAGGAGAGAAGGATCATGTTTTACAAAAACGCGCGTATTTTTACCTCCGATTTTCAGTTCCATATGGGCGGCTTTGAAGTCGTGGACGGCGTCTTCGGGGAAGTTCTGCCCGCAGATATTCCCGCTGACGCTGTAGATCTCCAGGGTGCTACTGTCATCCCCGGCCTGGTGGATGTCCACAGCCATGGCAACTCCGGCGCGGACTTCTCCGACGGCGACTACGAGGGCCTGAAGAAAATGGCCGCCTTCTATGCCAAATGCGGCGTCACCTCCTTTGCTCCCGCCTCCATGACCCTGCCTTATGACGTGCTGAAAAAAGCTTTCGCAACCGCCCGCCGCCTGGCAGACGAAGCGCCCAAGGGTCTGTCCCGGCTCATGGGCATCCAGATGGAAGGTCCCTACTTCTCCTACAAGAAGCGGGGCGCCCAGAACGCCGACTACCTGAAGGAGCCGGATTTTGAGGGCTTCCAAGCGCTGTACGAAGGCTGCGGCGGCCTGGTGCGCATTGTGGACGTGGCTCCCGAGCTGCCCGGCGCAGCGGAGTTCGTCGCCAAGGCCAAGGCGCTTTGCACCGTATCCATCGCCCATACCGATTCCGACTACGACCACGCCAAAGCCGCTGTTGACGCTGGTGTAACCCATCTGACCCACCTGTACAACGCCATGCCCGGCATCCACCACCGCAACCCCGGCGTCATTCCCGCTGC
>CAMGIN010000080.1 GCA_946056135.1 uncultured bacterium
AGACCACCCAGTCCAGCGTCAACAAATTCCCCACCACCTTCAGCCTGAATATCGCGGACAAAAATACCATTTTCGGACTGTTTGACGCCATGCGGCAGGTGGCGGGCAACATGGGCGGCTGTATCGAACCAAATTTTAAAGAGGGCCTGCCCAATGTGTACTGCGGCGTCCTCAGCGTGTTCCTGATGTTCCTGTACCTGATGGCCAGGGACGTGAAGCTTCGGGATAAGCTCTGCACTGTGGGGCTGCTACTGTTTTTTAATGTCAGCTTCATCATCCGCCAGCTGGACTATATCTGGCACGGCTTCCACTTCACCAATATGATTCCCTACCGGTTCAGCTTCCTGTACAGCTTTGTGGTGCTGTACATGGCCTACCGGGCCTGGCTGATGCGCAGAAAGTTCTCCACAAAGCAGATTGTTCTGGCGGGCGTGCTGGCAGCGGGGATTCTGGCCTGTTCCGAGGCGCTTACCTCCACCGTGAGCGTGGAGCTGGGTGCGGCGGAACTGGATATGCCCATTTACCTGATCTATAATCTGGTATTCTTGCTCCTGTATCTGTTGTCTATGGTCTATGGGAGCCTGGAGACGCCGGTTCCGGCGGATGCCACGGAGCGGCAGATTGCCAGGGCAAGAGCGGAGCAGGGCCGCCAGAGAAGACGGGCCCGGGCGCTGGTGTTACTGGTGATGTGCATGGAGATTGTGGGGAATCTGGTATGCTTCGGCCTGTATTTTACCGGCACCAATGTGTCCAATTACCCCAAGGGCACTACCTATACCGCTTCGGTGATCCGGTATATGAAGGAGCGGGAAAAGAACAACCTGTTCTACCGGGCGGAGACGACCCATTCCCAGACCCTGAATGACGGAGCCCTCAACGGCTACCGCGGCGTGTCCGCGTTTACCAGTTCCGCCAACGTCAAGGTGACGGAGTTCATGCAGGCCCTGGGCTATGGGGCCAAGAACACTTACAACCGCTATCTGTTCGAGGAAAGCTCTCCGGTGGCAAACCTGTTCCTGGGGCTCAAATATATGATTGACCGGGATGGGAAGGACAAGCAGAGTACCTTCTTCCAGGATGTTAATCACTTCGGCGATACGACCCTGCTGGAAAATCAGGCCTATCTGCCCCTGGGCTTCCTGGCAGAAAAGGAGCTGGCGGATGTGATGTTTGATTCCTCCGGCAACGCCTTCTCCTTCCAAAATGAACTGTTTACCGCCGCCACTGGGGTGGACAGCGAGGTCTGGCACCGGATTCCGGGAGAGGACCTGACCATCACCGGCGACGGGGTGAATGTCACCGAGACCACCACCGGCGGTTACTGCAAGTACCAGGACAGCACGTCAAATTCCAGTGTGACCTACAGCTATCTTGCTGATCGGGACGGTTTTGTGTGCATCCACCTGAACCTGCCCAAGCGGAATGATTTTTACGTCAGCGTCAACGGCGTAGAGCTGTACAAGGAATCCATCAGCCTGCCCCAGATGCTGGCGGTGGGGGATGTGAAGACCGGAGACGTCATCGATGTCCGCATTGTTTGCAAGGCGGGGGAGAGCAGCACCATGACTGTCAGCGCCGGCATTTTGAACATGGATCGCTTCTGGCAGGGCTATGAAGTGCTGAACGAGTCCACCTGGGAGCTGACCAAATTTGAGACTACCCTTGTGGAAGGAACCATCCGCTGTGACCGGGACGGCCTGATGTACACCTCCATCCCCCAGAACGGCAACTGGAGTGTCCGTGTGGACGGTCAGACCGTGCAGACCAGGCTGGTGGGGGACTGCATGATCGGCGTGGAGCTGACCCAGGGCACCCACACCGTGACCTTCACCTATCACAACGCAGCCTTCTCTCTCGGCTGGAAAATCAGCCTGGGCTGCGCGGCGGTATTCTTCGTGCTGGTGCAGATCGTGTACAAGCCGGACTGGAGGAAATACCTGCCGAAACAGGGGAAGTATCAGAAACGGAATGATGAATGCTGAACGAAGGTATCTCTTCGGAGATGAAAAAAAGGATGCTATCATAAAAGGAGGAGCGAGCCGCTCCTCCTTTTATGATAGATCGTAACGTTTCAGCTGCGTCACAATTCCTCCCTGTAAATGATCGTTTATCTGCGCAACCATAGGCTCTCCCTTTGGGAGAGCTGGCACGCCGAAGGCGTGACTGAGAGGGGAGACAACGCCCCTCTCCGACCCGGCGTTCCGCCGGGCCACCTCTCCCCAAGGGAGAGGCTTGGGGCGCTGCCGCGCCACAGTAACGAAAGATAAACGATCATTTACACAAGAAAGTAAGGTACGACTGAATCATTATCTTTTTATTCATCCCCGAAGGGGATACCTTCATTATGCATTCAGCATTCTGCATTTTGCATTATTGATCCGCCGCTTCCGTAATTGTGCCGCCGCCGATGACCAGATCCCCCTGATACAGCACCACCGCCTGCCCGGGAGTTACTGCCCGCTGGGGGGCGTCGAATTCCACTCTTGCAAAGCCGTCTTCCTCGGGATAAACGGTGGCGCTCTGCTCCGACTGGCTGTGACGGGTTTTCACAGTGATTTTTAAGGGGTCCGTCAGGGCAGGGAAGGGGAACCACTGCCAGTCATTGGCCCGGAGCACCTTGGAGAACAGGGCTTCGCTGGGGCCCACGGTGACAGTGTTTTTCGCCATGTCCTTTCCACAGACGTAGACCGGTGCGCCCATGGCCAGATGTAAGCCCTTGCGCTGGCCCAGGGTGTAGCATACCGCGCCCCGGTGCTGGCCGACAACGTTGCCCTGGAGATCCAGATAGTCCCCGGCGGGATAGGTCTTCCCGGTATAGCGCTCCAGGAAAGCTACATAGTCCCCGTTGGGTACGAAGCAGATGTCCTGGCTGTCGTGCTTTCGGGCGTTGAGGAAGCCCTGGGCTTCGGCAATTGCCCGAACCTCCGGTTTGGTCAGAGCGCCCAAAGGGAACTGGATGTGGGCCAGCTGCTCCTGGCTGAGACAAGCCAGAAAATAGGTCTGGTCCTTGGCCCGATCCGCCGCCTTATATAATAGGTATCGCCCGGTAGCCGTGTCCTGCCGCAGCTGGGCATAATGCCCGGACACCACATAGTCATAGCCAAGCTCCAGGGCCCGCCGCAGAAGCCGCTTAAATTTCAAATACCGGTTGCAGTCGATGCAGGGATTCGGGGTCAGACCGGATTCGTAGCTGGCGACGAACTTCTGAATGACCTGTTTCTCGAAATCCTCTTTGAAATTAAACACATAGTGGGGAATCCCAAGCCGCCGGGCCACACTGCGGGCATCCTCCACGTCATCCAGGCTGCAGCAAGTGTGGCTGTTGTCTTTGCCCAGCATTTCATTGTCATACAGGCGCATGGTGGCCCCGATGCAGCGGTAGCCGGATTGCAGCATGAGATATGCCGCCACGGAGCTGTCCACACCGCCGCTCATACCGATCAAAGCGGTTTTTTCTGACATAGTGTTCCCCTCGATCTTACTGGATTTGTTACCTTGGAGTATATCAGCGGCCTGCGGGAAAGTCAATGCCGAAATCCTGGTATTCCCTGTTCCTAAATAGTTACAACAAATTGCAGCCGGAATTGTGCAATTCCCTAATAAAATGACAAAATATCAGACTGTTCGCCAAAATATCCTGGGAGCTGTAACAGGTGGCCCCCATATTTTGTTACAAAAATGTAATTATTTTCAAAAAAGGTATTGCATTTTGTAAACGAGTCTGTTATAATGCAGTTACTTACATAAGAAGAAAAGGAGTAAGTAGCTATGAAGAAGAGAATTGCATGTATGCTCATGACTCTGATCATGCTGGTGAGCCTGGTACCTGCTGCTGCGCTGACCGCATCTGCTGCTTCGCTGTCTACCAGCGCGGCTGCGATCACTGTCTTGAAGAAGCTGACCACCTTCCGGGAGGGGTGCTATCAGGTCGCCAATACCCAGGAAGTGCGCATTGGCTATGGCACGATCTGTGAGGAAGACCACAAGTTCGAAAAGAACTCCGCTGGCGAGTATGAGCTGTCCTCCGGACACCATACCATCAAGGAAAATGTTGCGGATGCTGCCCTGCGGAAAGCGCTGGCAGGTTATGACGAGAAGGTCAATTCCTTTGCCAGCAGCAATAAGCTGTCCCTGACCCAGAGCCAGCATGACGCGCTGGTGCTGTACTCCTATCGGGTTGGCACAGCCTGGATGAATGGCAACGGCGTGCTCAAGACTGCGCTGATCAGCAACGCGGACACCAATGCGCTGCTCAAAGCATGGGGAACCGACTCCCGCAGCCTCATCGAAGTGAACATGTATGTCAACGGCGTGTATTCCAATGTCGTGCCTTCCAGCTTTAAGAAAGTAACCTACAACGCCAACAGCGGCGCGATTGCGGAAGGTTCTCCGTATGACATGTATTTTGATACGACGAAGACGGTAAGCCATATCCCCACACCCACCAGAAATGGTTACACCTTCCTGGGCTGGTATGTGGACAAGGATGGGGATCGCGAAGGGGATACATGGGCTCCGAGCCTGACTTCTGACTGCGCCGGCAAGACCCTGTATGCCCAGTGGCAGAAGAATGGCCGCACTGCGGCGTATGCCGGCAATAATCCCGTAGTCAGCTATTCGCTGGCCAAGTCCCGGCTGGCTTCCACCAAGATCTACAGCATTCCTGACGTGAAGGAAGGGAAGGACAGCGGAAAGGTTACCGCCGATTCTGTGACGATTGACTGTGATTACATCGGTGCCGACGGTACCAGATGGGCACACATCAAGAGCACCGGCTGGGTGATTGTCATTGCCGGCAAGGATGGCGTTCCTTCCAGTGGCACAGAGATTGATGTCACGGTCACGGTTACCAACTCCTATGTGAATATGCGTAAGAACGCCACCGTCTACAGTGCCCAGAACGGCAAATGGAACAAGGGCGATCAGCTGCGTATCATCAATACCGATACTGCGGATGGCTTCCTGTGGGGCCAGGTGGCAAAGAGCACGGAAGACGACACTGCCATCGGCTGGGTGGCTTTGGTGTACACCAACTGGAACGATGTGAAGGACGGCGCAAATGCCGGCGATAACAGCACCAATACCAGTAAGGCCATTGCCAGAGCAACCATCACCTTCAATGGCTATGTGAATGTCCGCAGCGATGCCGGTACTGACAATAAGATTGTTGGTGCTCTGGCCTATAACAATACTGTGGATATCTACGAGATCAAGACCGTCAACGGCCACCAGTGGGGCCGTACCACCTCCGGCTGGTTCTGTCTGACCTATGCCAAGGTGACCATGCTGGTCTCTGACAGCAAGGTTTCTGACGAAGGCGCCCTGGCCTACACCTTCACCGGTACTTCTGCCGGCGGCAAGGTCCATGTGGCTCCCGGCACGAATACCAACTATGTGAAGTTTACAGATGCCAAGGGTAATGCCTACAGCGGTATTCCCACCGGCAAGACTACCAGCGTCACCATTACCAATATGAAGCTGGTGGATGGCGTGGTCTGGGCCAAGGCCACCTGGAAGAATGCCGAAAAGGATAAGAACGACAAGGCCATCACGGTGACCAGAAGCGGCTGGGTCATTCTGCCCGGTGTGGAGGCTGTCGCAATGGCCAGCACCGAGAACACCACCGCCACTGTAAAACTGGATCCTGTGCGCTATACCGTTGCCAGCGATGAGGTCAGCGTCAGAACGGAGCCCAATAACTCCAGCGACCTGGTGATCAAGCTGAACAAGGGCGTTGAGATCGAGGTTACCTGCATTACCCTGGTCGGGGAAAACATCTGGGGCTACACCGCCAACGAATATGATGTCCATCCCTATTCCGGTTATGTCAACCTGGCTTCCAAGTATCTGACCCGTACTACACTCCCCGAGGTAGAGAATGCCGATCCGGATATGGGCCTGATGGCTACGGTTATCAACACCGACAATGTTAAGGTCCGTAACTATGGCTCCACCACCTCCGGCAAGGTCATCGGCTCCCTGGCCCGCGGCACCACCGTGGCGGTTTGGGAAACCAACGACGACAAGAGCTGGTACAAGATCGATACCAATAAGAACGGCAGCTATGACTACGAGGGCGACGGCTGGGTCTCTGCCAAGTATCTGGAGATCACGAATGCTACTTCCGGCGGTTCCTCCACCGGCAGCGGCGACAGCAGCGTCACCAGGACAACCGGCACAGGCATCGTTGCCAATACCTACGCAGGCGTGAATGTCCGCAGCGGCGCCGGCATCGGCAATGCTCCCGTCGGCAAGCTGCTGCCCGGTACTGTGGTTGAGATTCTGGAGACCAAGACTGTGGGCGCTTCCAAGTGGGGCCGCATTACCCAGGGCTGGGTCTGCATGGACTATATCACCATGATCTCCTACGATGAGATTCCCGGCGGTTCTGTCACCACACCTTCCGGCAACGGCACGGCTGTGGGCTCCCTGGATGATGTGGAGAAGACCACGACTACCGCAGTTTACACCGGCACGATTAAGGGTTCTGAGAGCGTAAATGTTTATGCATCTACTGCGCTGAAGACGGCAATCCTGAATGATGAAGATGTTATCCAGGTCCTGAATCCCGGCGATCATATCACGATGTATGAGCTGCTCGCTGTTACGGACATTATCAATGACGATGTGGAGTATGAGGACACGGAGAACAATAAGGGTGGTACGGTTACCACGACCACCAAGACCAGTTACTGGGCCCGTATCAACGAAGGCTACATCTATTGCCCCGGCGACGTTGTGGCTCTGGATGGCCTGGATGAGAAGGTGCACACGCTGACCGGTTCCGACACGCTGAGAATGCGTTCTACTCCCGATACGTCTACAGATAGCAATATTCTTGACTGGAAGCTGAAGAAGGGCGACCAGGTGACCGTTACCAAGCTGCAGATTGTCTTCGATAAGGTCTGGGGCTGGGCTGAGACAGAGGCTGGCGATGAAGGCTGGATCCGTCTGGACTACATGTCCGAAGGCGCCTACTATGTCCAGGAGACTCCCGCTGCCACCGCACCTACCAATCCTGCTCCCACCATCGGCAGCACCGGCAACACCGGCGACGGCGGCTTTGTAACCAACACCAGCGGCTATAAGTACACCGGTAAGGTCATCCGCAACGGCACCACCGCGCTGAAGGTTCGTTCCACACCTTCCACCAGCGCCACCGTAACCACTTCTCTGGACAACGGCGCAAGCTTGGTGATTTACGAGACCACCGTTTCGGACGGCATGATTTGGGGCCGTTGTGACGCAGGCTGGGTCTACCTGTACTATGTGGATCTGACGCCCTGCAGCGGCAGCGCCATCGATGCCAAGGTCGTTTACACGGAGAATGCCATCGTCTACACCGACAGCAGCTGCTCCGAGGTGGCCGGCACCTACGCCAGAATGTCTCTGGTTGACATTTATGAGGTCGTTGGCAATATGTCCCGCACCGATTTGGGCTGGGTCAACAACAACGACATCGCGTAACCCAAATTACAAAACCTCCACGGGCTCTCCCGTGGAGGTTTTTTCGTCTTGCAACAGAGCTTGTGGTATGCTATGATAGTTCATAACGATTCAGCCGTGCCACAATGACTCCCTGTAAATGATCGTTTACTGCAGTATCTTGTAGGGCGGGGTCATGACCCCGCCGAAGCACTAAGTTTACAAAGTGGCCGAATTAAGTTCAAAAACCGAACCATATGCATCCAATTTGCCTAGTTGATCCGGTAAGCTGGTCGGCGGGGTCATGACCCCGCCCTACGGTTGGTGCGCTAAACGATCCTTTATCGGATGCTTTTCACTTCGACGGAATCGTTACGATAGTGTAAAAAACGCAGGAGGAATCTCTATGAGTTACGCGGACGAGCGATACAAACAGACCTGTCTGGACATTTTAAATAACGGTTTTTCCGATGAAAACCTGGAGGTTCGTCCCCACTGGGCGGACGGGACCCCGGCACATACCATTAAGAAATTCGGCGTGGTGAACCGGTATAACCTGGCGGAGGAATTTCCCATCATGACCCTGCGCCGGACCTACTGGAAAAGCGCCG
>CAMGIN010000081.1 GCA_946056135.1 uncultured bacterium
CGGCGGCGGCCAGGGTGGTCTCGCAGACCATGTCCGCCCGCATCCGGGTCAGCTCGCCCTCGGGACGGTCAGGGAAATTCCGGTACAGATATTCCGCCACCAGCATCCCCAGGACGCTGTCCCCCAGAAACTCCAGCCGCTCATTGCTCAGCAGACTGTTGTGCCAGCGCTCGTTGGCGTAGGAGGAATGGGTCAGGGCATTTTGCAGCAGGGTGATGTTGCGAAACCGGTAACCGATGGCTGTTTCCAGATCTTTAATCATGGGCGCTCTCCTTCAGGACAGCCAGATCCTTTTCCAGCTGGGCGGTAAAGTTTCCTTCAGCGGCGTCCATGGCCTGCTTCACCGCGTTGCGGAAGGCCAGGGCATCGGAGGAGCCGTGGGCCTTGATGACCGGCTTCTGAATGCCCAGGAACTGGGTGCCGCCGATCTCCCGGTAATCCAGGAGCTTCATCAGATCCCCCACGCCGGACTTGCACAGCAGATAGCCCAGCTTGGAGAAGAGATTCTTCTTAAATACTCTTTTCAGCATGCTGCCCATGAACATGGCGGTGCCCTCAATGGATTTCAGCAGCACATTGCCGCTGAAGCCGTCGCAGACCACCACATCCACCTCCCCCAGCGGAACCCCACGGGCTTCCACATTGCCGGTGAAATGGATCAGGCCCTTCTGATCCGCATCCTTCAGCAGGGCGTAGGCATCCTTCTGCAGCTGGGTGCCCTTGCTGTCCTCAGCGCCGATGTTCAGCAGACCCACCCGGGGCTTTTCCACGCCCAGGACGTTTTTCGCGTAGGCAGAACCCACCAGGCCGAACTGCAGCAGGAACTCCGGCGTGCATTCGGCGTTGGCGCCGCAGTCGCAGATAACGGCCTTGCCTCCGGTCTTGGTGGGCATGGAGGGCGCCATGGCGGCCCGGCGGATGCCCCGGACCCGCTTCACAATCAGAGTCGCGCCGGTCAGCAGCGCGCCTGTAGAACCGGCGGACACAAAGGCGTCGCCCTTGCCCTCCGCCAGCATTTTCAGTCCAACAATCATGGAGGAATTCTTCCGCTTGTGAATCACGGAAGCGGGATCATCGTGCATATCCACCACGTCGTCGGCATTGGCAATCTCCATGCCGGAGGGCAGATCCGCAATGCCGTGCTTCTTCATGACCTCCAGGATTTCTTCTCCCCGGCCCACCAGCGTAATCTCCGCACCGTAGGCCTTCACCGCGTCAATCGCGCCCAATACGGGAGCTTCCGGGGCCAGATCGCCGCCCATAGCGTCAAGAATGATCTTCAACTGCTCCACCTCTTTCTGTTAAATGCCTTCGGCCACCAGCGCGTCAATCGCTGCCAGGGAACGCTGGGCAATGGCCAGATTTTTTTCTGCTTTTTTCCGAACCCGCTTTTCAAGCTTCGGCATGATACCGAAATTGATGTTCATCGGCTGGAACGACTCGATACTGGCGTCGCTGATGTAGTGCCCCAAAGCGCCGATGGCGGTGATCGCCGGGAATTCGGTTGGCTCCTTCCCCTGCACCTTGGCAGCCATGGCAACCGCCGCCAGGTACCCGGAGGCGGTGGATTCCACATACCCCTCCACGCCGGTCATCTGCCCGGCAAAGGCCACCATGGGATTCCGGCGGTCAGCATAGAACCGGTCCAGCAGCTTGGGGCTCTGCAGGAAGGTGTTCTGGTGCATGACGCCGTAGCGGACGAACTCCGCGTCGTGCAGGGCGGGGATCATGGAGAACACCCGCTTCTGCTCGCCGAATTTCAGATGGGTCTGGAAGCCCACCAGATTGTATACGCTCTTCGCCGCATTGTCCTGCCGCAGCTGAACCACGGCATAGGGCTCCCGGCCGGTTTTGGGGTCGGTCAGGCCCACTGGCTTCAGCGGCCCATAGCGCAGGGTATCGACACCCCGCCGGGCCATGACCTCCACGGGCATGCAGCCTTCAAATACATTGCTGTCCTCAAAGCCGTGAACCTCCGCCTCCTGGGCGGTGGTCAGCTCCCGGACAAAGGCCTCATACTGTTCTTTGTCCAGGGCGCAGTTGATGTAGTCCGGGGTGCCCCGGTCATACCGGGACTGCCACCAGGCCAGATTCATGTCGATAGACTCCGCCGTCACCAGCGGCGCGGCGGCGTCGAAAAAGTGGAGATACCCGGTATTTCCAAAGTATTCTCCAATGGCCTGGCTCAGGGCATCGGAGGTCAGGGGGCCTGTGGCGATGATCACCGGCCCCTCCGGCACCCGGGTCACTTCCTCCGGGATCACCCGGATATTGGGGTGGCTGCGGATTTTCTCCGTGACCATCCGGGAAAAGCCGCCCCGGTCCACCGCCAGGCAGCCGCCGGCCTCCACACGGGTGGCCTCGGCACACTGGAGGATCAGGCTGCCGCAGCGGCGGAGCTCCTCCTTCAGAAGGCCCACAGCGTTTTCCAGCCGGTCTCCCCGGAGGGAGTTGGAGCAAACCAGCTCCGCGAAATCGGGACTGTGGTGGGCAGGGGTCATCTTATGGGGCTTCATCTCATAAAGCTCCACGGCAATCCCCCGGCTGGCCAGCTGCCAGGCCGCCTCGGAGCCTGCCAGGCCCGCGCCGATCACTTTCACTGCCATGCTCAGGCCTCCTTGGTTTTCTTGGTTGTTGTTTTCTTCGCCGCAGGTTTCTTGGCTGTTGTTTTCTCCGCAGCGGTTTTCGTCGTTTTCTTGCTTGCGGTTTTCTTCGGCTTCTCCGGCTCCGCTGCCTCGGGCTTGGGGGCTTCCTGCTCGCCCTCGGCGGCAGTCTTCTTTTTATAGTAGCCCCGCTGGTCCTCCGGCAGGAAGCGGCTGCAGTTTTCGTTGATGCAGAAGGGCTTCATCCTGCCCTTGCCGGACTTCTTGAACAGGGTCTGGCCGCATTCCGGGCAGTCCTCCGCCGTGGGCACGTCCCAGCTCATGAAGCCGCACTCCGCCCCTCTTTCGCAGGCGTAGTAGGCATAGCCCTTCTTGGACTTGCGCTTGAGCATGCCGCTGCCGCACTTGGGGCACCGGCCCGGCATCCGCTCCACGATAGGCTTGGTGTTCCGGCACTCCGGGAAACCGGGGCAGGCCAGAAACTTGCCGAAGCGGCCCATTTTGATCACCATCTTTCGGCCGCACAGCTCGCAGACCTCGTCGGTCTCCTCCTCCGGCACCTTCAGATGGACGCCCTCCAGGGCTGTCTCCGCGTCGCTGAGCTCCTTGCTGAAATCCTTATAAAACGCCGCCAGCAGATCCTTCCACTGCCGTTTGCCTGCTTCCACCTCGTCCAGCTGGGTCTCCATATTGGCGGTGAACTCCACGTCAATGATATCGTTGAACCGCTCCAGCATCAGTCCCGTGACAATTTCGCCCAGAGGGGTGGGCGCCAGGCGCTTGTCCTGCTTCTCTACATACTCCCGGTCCTCGATGGTGGAGATGGTGGCAGCATAGGTAGACGGACGGCCCACGCCCTTTTCCTCCATGGCCTTGACCAGGGTAGCCTCGGTATACCGGGCAGGGGGCTGGGTAAAATGCTGCTCTTTTTCGGTCTTTGTCTGGGCTGCCTTCTCCCCTGCCGTCAGATCCGGCAGCGGGGAGCCCATGGCCTCGCCTTCCTCGTCACGGCCTTCCTCATAGACCGCGATGAAGCCGGGGAAGCGCATGCTCTGGTGGCTGGACCGGAACACATGTCCGGCGCACTCAGTGTCGATGGACACGGTGTCGAATACCGCGTTGGCCATCTGGGTGGCCAGGAACCGGCTCCAAATCAGCTTGTACAGCTTGTACTGATCCCCGGTCAGGCTGCCCCGAACCCGCTCCGGCTCCAGCTCCACATGGGTGGGGCGGATGGCCTCGTGGGCATCCTGGGCCCCGGCCTTGGTCTTGAACACATGGAACTTTCCATAATAATAGGAATCCCCGTAGCGGCTGCGGATGAACCCGGCAGCCTCCGCCATGGCTTCGTCGGAAAGCCGCAGAGAGTCGGTACGCATATAGGTGATCAGACCCGTGGTGCCTTCCCCTTCCACATCCACGCCTTCGTAGAGTTGCTGGGCGATCATCATGGTCTTTTTGGGGGTGAAGCCCAGCTTCCGGGAGGCCTCCTGCTGCAAGGTGGAGGTGGTGAAGGGGGGCGAAGACGAACGCTTTTTCTCCGCCTTCTTTACATTGGTAACGGTAAATTCCTTACCGGTGATGTCATCGATAACGGCCTGGGTCTGGGCCTCATTTTCCAGCTCCCGCTTTTTCTCCTCGCCCCAGTAGTGGGCCACAAAGGAACCGGGCTTTCCCATCCGGTTCAGCGTCACATCCAGAGACCAGTATTCCTTCGGCTGGAAGGCCCGGATCTCATTTTCCCGGTCCACCACCATCCGGGTGGCTACGCTCTGGACACGGCCCGCGGAAAGTCCCCGGCGAACCTTCTTCCACAGCAGCGGGGACAGCTGATAGCCCACGATCCGGTCCAGGATCCGGCGGGCCTGCTGGGCATCCACCAGGTCATAATCGATGTCCCGGGGATGCTGGATGGAATCTGCGACCACCTTCTGGGTGATCTCGTTGAAGGTAACCCGCTTGGCCTTCTCGTCGGGAAGGCTTAACAGCTCCTTCAGGTGCCAGGAAATGGCTTCGCCCTCCCGGTCCGGGTCGGTAGCGAGGTAGACCGTGTCCGCCTGAGAGGCGGCGGTCTTCAATTCCTTAATCAAGGCCTCCTTGCCCCGGACGGGGATATACTGGGGGGTAAAATCATGCTCCAAATCCACGCCCATTTTGCTCTTGGGCAGGTCCCGCAGATGGCCCATACTGGCCTTGACAGTATAATCCGGCCCCAGATAGCGGCCGATGGTTTTGGCTTTGGAGGGCGACTCCACGATCACAAGATTACTAGGTTTGCCCATTTATGAATAATCTCCGTTTCGTTACTTCAGGGTAATGCGTCTGCCGGGTAAGCGCCGGATGACACCTTTCAGCTCCAGCATGGTCAGGCATGCCAGCAGCTTTCCGGCAGCCAGGCCGGTTTCGGCAATCACGTCATCCACCAGCCGCTCCCCGGAATTCAGGGCAGACACGATCTTCCGCTCGTCATCGGACAGCGGCCGTGGATCGTCACAGACGTCACTATAAGGCGCGCAGCGCTCCTTGTCAATGCTTTTTTTGTTGAATTCTTTCTTAAGATGCTTCGGTTCAGAGGGCAGCCGGGGCTTCTGCGCCACGGAAGGCAGGGGTTTTTCCGCCTCTTCGGCAGCCCTGTGAACCTCCTCCTGGCAGACCGTCATCCGGGAATCCGCGGTCTCCTTCCGAATTTTATCCGGGTACAGGGCCTGGTATTCGCGCAAAATATCCCAGCCGGAGGAGATCATGATGGCGCCGTCCTGCAGCAGGCGGTTGCTGCCTACGCAGCTGGGCTGGTCGATGTTCCCCGGCACCGCGAACACGTCCCGTCCCTGCTCCGCCGCCAGATTCGCGGTGATCAGTGCCCCGCTTTTTTCCGGCGCTTCCACCACCAGCACGCCGTTGCTAAGGCCGCTGATAATCCGGTTGCGCCTGGGGAAGTTCCATTTGATCGGCTGAGTTCCCGGCGGGAATTCGCTGAGGATGCAGCCATAGGCTTCCACATCCCGAAATAAGGACTGGTTGCACTGGGGGTACACCACATCCGCGCCGCAGCCCAGGACACCTGCCACCTTTTGTCCCCCGGCCAGGGCTCCGTGCATGGCCATGGCATCGATGCCGGCTGCCATCCCCGACACCACCACCCCGCCGCACCGGGCGATCTGATAGCCCAGGCGCTTGGCCGTGGTCATGCCATAGGCTGAAGCCTTCCGGGTCCCCACCACGCCGATCACCGGCAGGGCGTCAAAGTCGGGAAGCTGGCCCTTGTAATACAGAACCACCGGCGGATCAGAGATATTTTTCAGCCCCAGGGGATAGGCCATGTCCCGGTAGGTCAGGATTTGAAGTCTTTCCCGGTCACACTCTTCCAGAATTTTCTCGGAAGGCCCCAGGTTTTTGTCCCGGAGCGCTTCCTTCGCCTCCCTGGTCAGGCCTTCAATGTGGTCAAAGGCAGCGTCGTCGGCGAAGAAAATATCCTCAGGGTCCCGGAAATGCCGCAGCAGCGCCGCTTTCGCTCGGTCGTTCACCGCCGGACGGTGCGCCAGCCAGATCCAGTGCACACGCATGTTCGAGTCCCCTCTCTTTTTCTAAAGGATTTCCAATATGCCAGCCGGCAAATTGAAAGATGGTAACGATTCCGTTACTCCTACACTTTTTGTGTAAATGATCGTTTATGTGCATACCCACTGTAGGGGAGGGTCATTGACGCTCCCGCTGCGTAACGAAACAGAGCATGAAATAGGTTGCTTCCAGTGCTGGTTTTCACAAAAAGCGACAGGTTTGACCGCTCAAAAGTTTTCAGCCAACGGGAGGGTCAGTGACCCTCCCCTACAGTGGGTACGCGCGTTAACGATCGTTGATCTGAGGAACTTGGCGGGCGACTGAATCGTTACGAAAATAAAAATTATTCCTGCTTCATCTGCCACATGACGATGGCTGCGGCGATGGCAGCGTTCAGAGACTCACAGTGGGGGTTCATGGGGATAATCAGCTCCGCTCCGGCGCTGTCCAGAATCTCCCGGCGGACACCCTGGCCCTCGCTGCCGATGACCACTGCCATTTTCTTCAGCTCCGCATGCCGCAGATCCTTGGCCCTGTCGCTCAGGGCCGTCACGCCGATGGGAATCCCCGCCGCGCCGCACAGCGCCTTCGCTTCCGCCCAGGTTGTCTGTACCACATCCGTGCGGAATACCGCGCCCATGCTGGAGCGGACCACCTTGTGGCTGTAGGGATCGGCGCAGCCCTCCAGCAGCGCCACCGGGACATCCAGAGCATCGGCGGTACGCAGGATCGTTCCCAGATTTCCTGGATCCTGGATTCCGTCCAGCAGGAGCATTCCGGGTGTCGGCACAAAGGCTTTCTTTTCCGGCATCCGGCACACGAACAGTGCCCCCTGGGGGCTTTCCATGGGAGAGATCGAGGCCATCACATCTCCCGGCACACGAACCAGACGCACATGCTCCGGCACTGCTTCCTCTACCCCGTCAGACAGGATCACCGTCTCCAGGCCGGGGCAGAACCGCACCGCCTCCCGCAGCAGCTTGGTGCCGTCCGCCGCAAACAGTCCCGCTTCCTCCCTGGCTTTTCGGGAGGATAAGAGCTTTTTCATCTGCTGCAGCAGGGGATTTTTCCGGGAGGTTATCCGTTCTTCCGTCACAGCTTCTGCAATGCCTCCAGGGCATAGTTGTCGCCCAGCACCACCAAAAGATCCCCCTCCCGGATGGCATAATCCGCGGGAGGCGAGACATTGGTCTTCTTCCCATTCTCCACAGCAATGATGTTCACGCCCAGCTTGGCCCGGACGTTCAGTTCCTTCAGCGACTTTCCGATCCAGGGCTTGGGCGCGGGAACCTCCAGGATGCCGTAGGCCTCGCTCAGCTCGATGTAGTCCAGCACATTGTGGGAATAGAGGCTCCGTCCCAGCCGCTGGGCATGCTCCTGCTCCGGGATCACCACCCGGTCCACCCCCAGCTTTTCCAGCACCTTACGGTGGGTCTCGTCGTGGGCCTTGCAGACGATGTAGGGAACCCCCAGCTCCTTCAGATTCATGGCAATCAGCACCGATGCCCCCAGATTATCGCCGATGGCGATGATGGCGCAGTCAAAATTCCGGACGCCCAGAGAGCGCAGCACATCCTTGTCCTGGGCATCCCCCACCACCGCTTGGGTCACGTCACCCGCCACCTGCTGCACCAGGGCGCTGCGGACATCCATGGCCAGCACCTCGGCCCCCAGCTTGCACAGCTGCCGGGCCAGGGCGGAACCGAACCGGCCCAATCCAATCACGACATACGTTTTCATAGCATTTCTCCTATCCGATCAGCAGACTGGTTTCCGCGTAGCGGAACCGTTCCTCCGCCCGATCTCCCGTCAGGAAGCCCAGGCTGATGGTCAGCAC
>CAMGIN010000082.1 GCA_946056135.1 uncultured bacterium
AGGCCTTGCCCACCTGGCAAACGCCGAAGGGCAGCTTTTTCCGGGTGGTGCGCTGGATGTTGGCGAAGTTGACAAAGATGCCCTGGGCGGTCTCGGGCCGCAGATAGCAGGTGGAGGCGGTGTCCTCGGTAACGCCGATCTGGGTCTTGAACATCAGGTTGAACTTGCGGATGGGGGTGAAGTTGTGCTTGCCGCAGGTGGGGCAGACCACATCCTCGTGAGATGCGATAAAGGCGTCCATCTCGTCAAAGCTCATGGCGTCCACATTGACGCTTTTGCCGGACTCAGCGGCCTCGATGAGCTTGTCCGCCCGCTCCCGGGAGCCGCAGCCCTTGCAGTCCACCAGGGGGTCAGAGAAGGAGCCCACATGGCCGGTGGTGATCCAGGTCTGGGGATTCATGAGGATGGCGGCATCCAGGCCCACGTTGTAGTCGGACTCCTGCACGAACTTCTTCAGCCAGGCTTTCTTGACGTTGTTCTTGAACTCCACGCCCAGGGGGCCAAAGTCCCAGGAGTTGGCCAGGCCGCCGTAGATCTCGGAGCCGGGATAGACATAGCCCCGGTTCTTACAGAGATTCACGATCATGTCCAGTGTTTTTTCGCTGTTTTTCATTGTATTTCCTCCAAAAAAAGTTGGATTATTTGCTGTGGGAGTTTATTATACAGGGGTTTGTCCTGTAAATCAAGTGTTTTGTGCGTTTCCACCGCCGCGTTGGAAATTGAAAAAACGATAAAATGCAAAATGCGTAGGGGGCGGCATCCTTGACGCCCCTTATGACGGTACTGCATGCAAATGGAGCGTCAGGATGCCGCTCCCTACGCTAAGTGCGCAAGCCTTTGAAATTCTCAATTTTCCACTGCGAAGCGGAACGGTTCGCCCAGGTCGGCAATCATTATCTCGTAGACCTGATTGCTGATGTCCACGGTGGTCCTGCCCTTCAGGTCTTCCGCCGGGATTACGTCTACCAGATGCAGCTCCACATCGGTGTGCCGCAGATGCCGCAGGTTGGAGAAGATCTGCCGGGTGTTCTGGATGGTGCAGACCACGATGGGGACGTTGGTTTTCTGGGCGATCTTGAAGGCTCCCGCCCGGAAGGGGTGGAGCTTGCCGTCCTTGCTGGTGTAGCCCTCGGGAAAGACGCCGATGGAGACCTCGTCGTCCTTAATCAGCTGGATGCATTTGAGGATGGTCTTCAGGGCGGCCCGGTCATTTTCCCGGTCCAGGGGTTGACACAGGATTTTGTGCATGATCTTGCCGATAATAAACAGCTTCTGGTTTTCCTGCTTGGTAATGAAGGCCAGTTGGCTGCCCCGGAAGCAGTGCAGCAGGATGCCGGGGTCTGCGATAAACAGGTGGTTGCACACCAGCAGGAACCTGCCGTCTTTTGGGGTTTTCTCCAGCCCTTTGGCATGAACCCGCACCAGCACTAGACAGATCAGGGCTTCAATATAGACGTACATGACTGCCCGGTAGAACCTGCTGTCGTGCTCCTGAGGTTTGTCCAGATCCACTGCCAGGCACAGCACCCACAGGAATACAAAAGCGATCAGAAGCAAGCCCAGCCAAGAGCCGAGAAACAGCGCCGGCAGCAGCCACAGTGCCGTATGGGCGAAAGCCGTGGTTCCCACCGCCAGAATCAGAGAAACCAGGGCAATTCCCTTTAAAAGCATGGTTTTCCTCCGTTGGGATAGTTTTCTTTATTATACTCCGATTTCCGGGGCGAAACAAGGAGAAATTGTTACCAAAGAGTTTTTTCACAAGGGGCTGGAAATTGGGGGAATCAACTGGTATAATAAAAAACTACGAATCTCGATTCCCGTTGGAGGGAGCTGTTATGAAAAATCTGCTGAAATCCAAATGTTTGCCTGCTGTGATCCTGCTCCTGGGGGTGGTGGGTTTTCTGCTGCGCCTGGGACTGTATGCGGTAGGCACGGATCAAAAGGGCCTGCTTCCCGGGTGGCATCCGCTGGAGATCGTGCTGTGGGCGGTCACCGCCGGAGCCATCGCGCTGGTGATTGCCGCAGGCCGGAACGCCAAGGGATCTAACCATTATCGGGACAACTTCGGCCCGTCCCTGCCCGGTGCCTTGGGCAATATCCTGATGGCGGCTGGAATCCTGCTGACGGTCTTGCTGAACCAGCCGAAGATGCCGAAACTGCTGGGCATGCTGTGGAAGCTCCTGGGCTTTGTGTCCGCTCCCTGCCTGGTGGCGGCGGCCTTTGCCAGGGTCCAGGGCAAGCGGCCCTTCTTCCTGCTGCACATTGCGGCGTGCCTGTTCCTGGTGTTCCACATTGTGAATCATTATCAGGCCTGGAGCGGGAATCCCCAGCTGCTGGATTACCTCTTCTCCCTGCTGGGAACCATGGCGCTGATGTTCTTCGGCTTCTATACGGCAGCCTTTGCGGTTGGCTCCGGCAGCAGGCGGATGCTGCTGGGCATGGGCCTGGCGGCGGTGTACCTGTGCGCGGTGAGCCTGTCTTCCGGGGAGTATCCCTTCCTGTACCTAGGGGGCATTGCCTGGGTGCTGACGAATCTGTGCCTGCCGGAACCCGCCCGGCAGATGGAGGAAAGGGAACAAGCGCAATGAACCTTCCTCAGTATGTGACGCAATGCCTGGACGCCCTGGAAAAGGCGGGATACGCTTCTTATGTTGTGGGAGGCTGTGTCCGGGACGCCTGCCTGGGTCTGACGCCCCACGACTATGACCTGTGCACTGCCGCCCTGCCGGAGCAGACGGAGGCGGTTTTTGCGGAGAAACAGCTGGTGCTGGCGGGAAAAAAGCACGGCACCGTGGGCGTGGCCACGGACTGCGGTGTGGTGGAGATCACCACCTTCCGCACGGAGGGGGACTACCGGGACAACCGGCACCCGAGCTGGGTATCCTTCGTGCCGGAGGTGGAACAGGATCTGGCCCGGCGGGACTATACAATGAATGCCATGGCTTACTCTCCCAAGCGGGGCTTTGCCGACCCCTTCGGCGGCAGGGCGGATTTAAGAGCGAAGGTCCTTCGGGCTGTGGGGGACCCCGAGCAGCGGTTCCAGGAGGATTCCCTGCGGATTTTGCGGGGCGTCCGCTTCGCGGTCCGGTTTGGTTTTTCCGTGGAGGAGGAGACGGAGCAAGCTATGTCCTCCCAGGCCGAGTTAATGGACAACTTGGCAAGAGAACGGGTTTTTGATGAATTATGTAAACTTCTCCCCCTGGTGAATGCTGAGGACCTGTGCCGGTTTGCTCCCATTCTGGCGGCGGTGATCCCAGAGCTGAGGCCCATGATCGGCTTCGACCAACACAGCCCCCACCATGCCTATGATCTATTCACCCATGTGGCCCATGTGGTGGAGGCCGTCCCCGGGGACTTGACGCTCCGCTGGGCGGCGCTGCTTCATGATGTGGGCAAGGTTCCCACCTTCACCCGGGATGCCACCGGCCGGGGGCATTTCTATGGTCATGCCCAGGTGGGGGCGGAAATGGCGGATGGGATCCTGCGCCGATTGAAAGCACCTTCAGCCCTCCGGGAGCAGGCGGTGACGCTGATCGGCGGCCATATGACCCGGCTGGAGCCAAACAGGAAGACCCTTCGCCGCCAGCTGGGCCGTATGGGCTGGGACACCATGGACAAGCTGCTGTCTTTGCAGGAAGCGGACATGGGAAGCAAGGGCACCGGCAATCCGGAGGAATTGGTGCAGTTTGCCCAGGTTCGGGGACTGCTGGCGGAGATCAAAGCGGAAAACGCCTGCCTGCGGGTGACGGACCTGGCAGTGAATGGCCGTGACCTGATGGCCATGGGCTACACCGGCAAAGCCATCGGAGACTGTCTGAACGCCCTGCTGGAGCGGGTGCTGGACGAGACGCTGCCCAACGAACGGCAAACTCTGCTGCAAGCTGCGGAAAGAGAAAAAAGATAATCGCTTGTATCTGATTTCGGAGGTATCTCAAATGAACATTGCTATTGTCACCGGGGCCAGCTCCGGCATGGGGCGGGAATTTGCGCTCCAGCTGTCAAGCTTCGTGGATGTGGAGGAGCTCTGGGTCATTGCCCGGCGGGAAAGCGCCCTGGAAGAACTGAAACGGGAGGTCGCTGTTCCCGTCCGTCCGATCTGCCTGGACCTGTGCCGGGAGGAGAGCTTTGACGCCTTTGCCCGGCTGCTGGAGCAGGAGAAGCCCAATGTAAAGCTGCTGGTGAACGCCGCGGGCTTCGGCAAATTCGGCGCTTACCACAAGGTTTCCCTTACCGATGAGAGCCGCATGATCGATCTGAACTGCAAGGCCCTGGTGCTGATGACCCGGCTGACCCTGCCCTATATGACTGCCTGCAGCCATATCCTGCAGCTGGACAGCCTTTCTGCCTTCCAGCCAGTGCCCTATATCACGACTTACGGCGCCACCAAGGCCTTCGTCCTGAGCTACAGCCGGGCCATGAACCGGGAGCTGAAATCCAGAGGCATCCGGATGATGGCAATGAATCCCGGTTGGGTGAAAACGGAGTTCTTCGATCACGCGTTCCAGACCAATGGCGACGGCGAGGTACGGTATTTTGACCGGCTGTATGAGGCGAAGGCTGTGGTGGCTGTCGGACTGAAGGATCTGTACCACAGCAAAAAGGACTACTCCGTCCCAGGCCTGCCGGTAAAGCTCCAGGTCTTTCTGGTGAAGCTGGTGCCTCACAGCATCGTCATGAACATCTGGCTGAAGCAGCAGAAAAAAGAAAAAAATAACATAGGATTGACGACAAAATGAAGAAAAAATTCCTTTCCATTCTGATTCTTCTCTCGCTGCTGCTGAGCGGCTGCGATATACTCCTGGCGGAACCCACTTCGTCTGGTGTCTCCAGCGACGGCCTGACGGTGAATTATATCGACGTGGGCCAGGCGGACTGTGCTCTGCTGGAATGCGGCGGGGAATACATGCTTATCGACGGCGGCAACAAGGCGGACGGCCAGCTGGTGGTGTCCTATCTGGAGCAGCAGGGCGTGGAGGAGCTGACCGCCGTGGTCTGCACCCATGCCCACGAGGACCATGTGGGGGGCCTGCCGTCGGTACTGGCGGTGTACCCTACGGCGGCGGTGTATGCGCCCACCAGGACCTATGCCTCCAATATCTTTGACGATTTCGTCTACTATACGGACCAGCAGGGCCTGGAGATCGCCATTCCGGAGCCGGGCGACAGCTGGAATCTGGGGCAGGCCCAGGTCACCGTTCTGGGCCCGGTAAAATCCTATGCCGACACCAACAATACCTCCATTGTCCTGAAGGTGGTCTATGGGGAGACGTCTTTCCTGTTTACCGGGGATATGGAGACCCAGGCGGAAAACGACATGCTGGACTATTGGGGCAGCGATATGGATTGGCAGACGGATGTGCTGAAGGTGGGCCACCACGGCTCCGACACCTCCACCGGCTACCGCTTCCTGAACGCGGTGATGCCCACCTACGGCGTCATCTCCGTAGGCACGGACAATTCCTACGGCCATCCCCACCAGGAGCCCCTGTCCCGGCTGAAGCAGGCGGGAGTGATCCTGCTGCGCACCGATGAGCTGGGCCATGTGGTGGCCGTCTCCGATGGACAGGAGATCACCTTCACCTGGGGCAATTCGTCCGCCCAGCCGGAGGACGCGGAACCGGCGGAGGATGTGGTCTACATCGGCAATGTCAATTCTCACGTCTTCCACAGTCCCGACTGCGCAAACCTGCCGGCGGAGAAGAACCGTACCGAGTTCGACACCTACCAGGCCGCCATCGACGCGGGGTACACCCCCTGTGGCAGCTGCCTGGGATAAATCAAACCGCTGACTTTCTCAGGAAAGCCAGCGGTAAAACGTTTCACGAGCGAAACGCATCACGAAAAAGAAAAAAACGCGGACTGCGGATTTTGCAGTCTGCGCTTTTTGCAATCAGTCCCTGGTGGTGCCTCCGGGGGCGTAGGATACCGGCAGGGCGATGTTGGCCGGAGGAATGGCCCCATCCTGGTCCAGCAAAACAGTCGAACAATAAGCCATGAAAGGAAGAGTAAAAATGAAAAAAGGAGCCGGAAATGGTCAGCGAGAATTCCGACCTTTGCCGGAGCCATCCGGACAGGGCGTTGACGGTGCCGGGACGAAAACCCACCATGGGCCGCAGCCAGTTGGTGCTGGACCTGTCCCGGAAGGATGTGGTGGACTGGCTCTGCGATACTCTGTCGCGCCTGCTCCGGGAGAACCCCATCGACTATATCAAGTGGGACATGAACCGCAATCTGGCGGACGTCTACAGCCGCTGCCTCCCCGCTGACCGTCAACCGTGACCGTCAACCGGGGAAAGGACGGCAGCGCGGACGTGCTGCTCCATGAAAGCCCGGAAGGACTGCACTGGCAGTTTTCCAGCATTCTGGCCTCCTGCGGTCATCGCTACGGCAATATGTGGGAATGTCCGGACTTCTTCCATCTGGATGGCAAAGCGGAGCTGCGGCAGATGCTTTCCTTTGCCAATGCCGCTGCCGCCATCATCACCACCCGCAAAGGCGCCCTCCGGGTTATGCCTACGGAGTCCGAGATCCGCAGCCTCATGGCCCAGGCGGAATCCGCCCAATGACCGATTTCTTCCGGAAATTAATAATATTGCTTTTTCCCTTTCCCTCCTATGCAAAAACACACCAATTTAGCGGGGTGTTCGTAAGACAGTATAATAAGCAAAAGGCGTTACTTTCGAGGTCACGCCTTTTGCCTTGGGGGGATAGCCGCAAAGCGGCGCAAGGGATGCAATCCCTTGTTCGTAATGCAGCGCCGCAAAACGCCCCGGACATTCAGGTGCCTGGGGCGTTCAGTCTCCCAGGGCGCACAAACGGGGGTTACCACGTATAGAAGTGCGCCCTTGTGCCTGTTCGACAAACTGGAATTTACAGAATAAAATTGGCAATTATACCTGCAATGCCTACTAAGGAGCAGACAATACCACCAATGCGAATATGTATCTTATATAATCCAGAGGGTTCACTGGAAGCATTAGACTTCCAACTTTCTGTAATGCTATATACCACATCGGGGAAAAATAACATCAGTACACCAACAATCAATAAAAAGATACTGCCCAAGATAACCATACAATCACACTCCTTTGTCAAATTCCGATTTGTAGGTCTGTTCGGTTCCATAGTATCACAAAACAGGATAAAATACAAGAACAGACACAGCAGTGTATACGACTGTGCCTGTTAACTGTCTTATGAACACCGCACTTTCTTGGTGTGTTTTTTGCATATTCGGAGTGGTTTTATCAGTGGTGCTGATGGGCTGAGCGCGGCGAAAACAGTTTTTGTCAGGGAAGCGCTGCTTTTTTGGGGGGTCACCCAATCGACATTTCAATCATTCTCCGATACAATGACAACAGTAAAGGAGGATCGACTATGTACACCCAACACATCAGTGCGGGAGAATATTATTTCCCAAACCTTACGCTGCCGGAGGGAACCTGCCCTTTTGGCAAGTGGGGACCACCATCCCACAAGCTGAATCTTGGAGATGGCGAATCTATCGTCGCTGCTCTACGAGGTTTAAGGCGATGTGAACCGCATGGACGTTACAGATGCTCAGATGGCATACAGTTTTGAGAAGCAGCACCACGACCCCCGTAAGCCTGAAGAATGAAAACATTCCCAGCGTGGGGAGATGAAGAAAGGCAGCGTGATCGAAATAATCACGCCGCCTATATTGCTGGGCTTTTTTCAAACGGCTAAAAGACCGTCTCGTATACGACCGTCTCAAAAGGCCTTAGGACACTCTGGGCACGATCTTCGTAATTGGAAATCAAAATCTCCTCGTCTTTTGACAACAGTGCGCACCCGACTTCGTGGTCTGTAAAATTGCAGATCACAGTGAGCTTGACACCGTCGAGGGTTCGCTCATATGCAAATACATCTGGATCTTCTTTTAACAGCATATGATAGTCACCATAGACGATCACAGGCTTTTCGT
>CAMGIN010000083.1 GCA_946056135.1 uncultured bacterium
TAAGAGGGCGATAGCTTTGACACCGCATATCGCCCTTTCATATTACACAAATATGGGAGGAAAATCAAGTGAAAGTTCCAGAAGCACGGAAGCTTCCATCGGGCACATGGTTCATCCAGCTGCGGCTTGGAGGTGAGAGCATCCCTGTGACCGCCGCCAGCGAAAAAGCCTGCATCCGGGAGGCACAATCTATCAAGGCGGATTATCTGGCAGGGAAGAGGAAGCCCAAGGAGCAGGAGGAAGAAAAAGAGACTGTCACCCTGACGGCGGCGATGGACAACTATATCAAAAGCAAGGACAACACGCTTTCCCCTGCCACGATCAGGGGATATCGGAAGATTCAAAAGTTCCGCTTCCAGAGAATCATGCAGGAAGATGTGGAGGCGCTTGCCGCGAAATCCGAGAAGGAGTGGCAAGTTATCGTCAACGCCGAGGCGGCGCTCTGCGCACCAAAGTACCTGAAGAACGCCTTCGGCTTTGTCAAGGGAGTTATACGCTACTCAACGGGCAGGATGATACCAGAGGTCAAGCTGAGCGCTCCTGTGCCGTCTGAGCGGGCGTTCCTGATGCCTGACGAGATACTTCCGTTTGTGGAGGCCGTCAAGGGGACCTTCTTCGAGATCCCGGCGCTGCTGGCTCTGTCCTCCATGCGTATTTCCGAAATTCAGGCGCTGGACTGGAAGGACATCCCCAAGAACCCGGAGTTTATCAAAACCGCCGGCGCCGTCGTTTTAGACAGCGACAATAAGCTGACCAAAAAGAAGCAGGGGAAGAATATCACATCGTCCAGAAACGTGCCCATTCTGATACCGTCCCTCAAGGTGGCGCTGGAGCGGGAGCGCAAGCCGTCTGGCCCGGTGATGGACATCACGCAGGACAGGCTCCGGGAAAATGTACATAAGGTCTGTATCCGAAACGGCCTGACCGATGTCAGTATCCACGGCCTGCGGCACAGCTTTGCGTCTCTGGCCTACCATCTCAGGATGCCGGAGAAGATAGCCATGGAGATCGGTGGCTGGTCCGACCCCGGCACGATGAACAAAATATACACACATATTGCCAAGAGCGACATCACCAGATACCAGACTGAAATGGCAGCGTTTTACTCAGGAAAAACAGAAGAAAAAGTTAAAAACGCTAATGAAAATGCTAATGAAAAATAAAAGCACAGTGTTTTCAACGACTGCAAGGATTAATTCGTGGGTTCGAATCCCTCACGGCGTACCACAGCAAGAAACCCGGAAACCGCAATGGTTTCCGGGTTTTTCTTTGCGCCGCAAGGGGTTGGCGGTTTTTCTGAATCGAACGGCTTGTAAAACTGTGTAACGACCCGGGCATGGTTTTAGCAAAACGCTGGGCAAAAATGCTAATGAAAATGCTAACGAAATTGCGCATTAAATCCCGCTGACGGCAGGGGAGAGGCCCTTTGCCATCAGCTGACGGTCAAACCCGCCGCCCCGGTACACGAACACCAGCGTCCGCACCTGCTCATGGGTCAGTTATTATCAGGGCATTTCATATCTGATTCGGCGTGCTCTCCGGCGCTATCACTTGCCTTTTTCATTGCGTCCAGCATATTTTTGACAAAAGACGGATAAGGCACCCCCATGATGGCGGTGTTCTCCAAAATGGATAGGCCCTCGTTTGCGATGAAGAACATGCACACCGCTGTCCGCACGAAGTCGGAACCTGTCACCCTGTCCAGCATGGCCGCCATCCAGACCAGTGCGAGAATCATGCATTTCTTAATAAGGCCCTTGAAGCCGGCATTGGATGCCAAAGTTCCTGTCTCGCTTTTACTGGACTTGTGCCACACGGCGGCCACCAGCCACCCGGTGATATAGTCCAGCGTCATAAATCCGATCAGCACTTTCAGCGCCATATCCCAGCCTCCCAAAGCCTGTGCCATTGCGGAGCCTACCATGGCCAGGACCCCAAGCACCATGTTTTTCATATGTACAGCGTTGTTCATCGTCTTGCCCTCCTTTGTTATTTCAGCGCCGCCGCCATCTTGATGATGAGCGTCCGCACGCTGTCATCGGTAAAGTCCAACTTCTTCCACCGCTTCGGGCTGTCGATGATCCCGGCCGCCGCCAGTTTGTCCACCGCCGCGTCCAGCTCCGAATCCTCCACCCAAGCAATGCCCAGGTAATTCAGAATTCCACGGGCCTCCGCCTTCGCCAGCTTCTCCCGGTAGGCTCTGTCCTTCAGGTATGCCACATCCCGCTTGCTGGTGTGAAAGCCGTGCTCAATGAGCACCGCCGGCGCGTTAGTGTGAGCCAGCACATACAGCCCAGGCTTCGCTAGGATGGGCGTGGAGCGGATGGCGGGTGCTACGCATTCCACCTGATTCAGAATTGCCTTTGCAGCCTTGTAGCGTGCCCCGGAGAGGCCGTACACATAGCACTCCCATCCCCGGGCATTGCCCCACCCATCGGCGCCGGTGGCCAGCGTCCCGGTGGCATTACTGTGCAGGCTTACAAACAGATCAGGCTTCGCTGTGTTGGAGATGCGGCACCGCTCACCCAGGGACACGTCCCGCCCGTCCGGCCGGGTCTCCACCACTTCCACGCCGTGACGCTCCAGATGGGCCTTGATGCGCTTTGCCATGTCCAGAGCAAATTCATGCTCGAAGTATGTACCGTCCGGGCTTTTGTTCACCTTATTGCTGGCGCTGTGGCCTGCGTCCAGGCAGACCTTCTTTTTCTGTTCCATGGTCGGCTCCTCCTTACTCGATTCCGTATTTCCGCAGGATGGCCCCGCATACGTCGTCCTTGAGCAGCTGTTTGACCTGTCCGGGCGGGAGGGCGTCCAACAGCGTCATGAGGTCATTGGCTTTCTCGGTGTCGGCGGCCCGGGCGCGGTTGTAGGCGTAGACACGCTCTTTCAGCGGCTTTTTCATTCGGTGGCCTCCTTTCCCGTGGCGCCGGACAGCAGGAGGTCAACGGCTTCGTCCGCCGGGTCCGGGGCGGCTTTGATCTTGACGGGCAGCTCCGGCCAGGTGATGGAGTGCGGAAAGCCCTCTTGCTCCGGGATGTCCCGTAGGGCCTGCCGGTATGCCCGGTACGCCTCCCGGGTGTCGGTGTCAATGGGTGCGTCCAGCGTCTGCGTCCAATCGCAGTCTGCCAGCAGCTTGTCCCGCTGCGCACGGGCCTCCTCGGCGGTCATGAGGATGTCCTCAATGGTGTACTCGCCGTTGTAGGCTTCTTTGATTGCATCTTCCTCGTTGAATGATTCCCTCTCAATAAAGTAGCTGGCGATGTTGGGTTCTTCATCTGTACCGTGATTAAACACCATTTCATGTCTGTATTTATAAACTCTCATTTGATCCACCGCCTTGCTTTGTATACCACATTTGTACACGGCAACTTTTACCAAGACACGGAGAACTACTATCAAGTATTACTCTTAATGTGCGGTTATAGTTGCTATTGAAATCAATGACCGGGTATGTTTTGTTCTCAGTTCCAGTTGAAAAATTATACAGAGGAATCCATTTGCCGGATGTGTCTGGATATTGGCACTCGGCGGATACCCGGATTATTTCGCCGCCTGCCCCATAACTTTGACTACTTGTGAGGTTATCAAATTGCAACAGCATTGTGTACAATGGCTTCCCGAGATACTGCTCCGTGGTGCGGTACTCGACGCCGAGGAGCATGGGAGGGTTGAGCCACTCAACAACGTCACCGACCATGCGGTAGTAACAGCCAGGATAATCGGCGCTCTCGATGCCAGCAGCATTGACACCGTCGTCGATCTCTTGGGCGGTGTGCTCCAGCTGGTCTACCTGAACAGGCTGGCCGGTGAGCGGATTTGTGATAGTTACGATTTGAGCCATATAAACCTCCTTAGTAGTAAATCAGCAAGGCACCATTTGCGCCCTTTCCGCCGTCAGAGCCGTTGCCTGGCGTTTTGGTGTTTGCGACCGCATGGAACGTTGGGGCGGGGGATGCAGAACTCGGATAATAACTGTTTTCCACATATGCCCCACCGCATTGGCCTGCACCACCGCCTCCGTTTCCGCCGCCGCCGCCTGTTCCCGGAATGGTAGGGATTGGCGGGGGAAGCGCGTCCGCGCCCTTTCCGCCAATGGCACCGCGGGCGTAAGGGCCGGTGCCGCCTGCACTGACGTTAATGCCTTCCATGCTACCGTTTTCACCATTTGCCCCGTATGCGGCACCGCCGCCGTAAGAGCCGGTAGCGAGCGCATCTTTATATCCGTATTCAGAAGAAGATGCGTCTCCAGATTCTTTTTCGATATACTGTTCAGGGCCAATCGATGTGCCGCCCTTAAAAACCTGGCCGGCGGCAATTACATCTTCTGCCTGCAAGACCTGAAGGTTTTCTAACTCGAGTCCGCCGCCGGCGCCGCCGGGAACGCCTTCCGCTCCCGGAGCGCCGTACAGGATGCCGTCAAGGGGGTCGTAATACCCGTTTTCGGACGCCTGCGCGTTTTCGGTGGTGTACTCGCCGACGGTGGTGTCTCCACCGTTTTGACCGGGCGAGTTCTCGCCGTCGGAAAACAGGCCGCCAAGGCCGCCTTCGCCAATCGTCACATTGAGAACCTGTCCGGCTGTGACGTTTACGGAAACGCGGAGGATGCGGGCGGCTCCGCCGGGTGCTCCAGGTGCGCCTCCGTCAGCTCTTCCGGTGGGGTAATAGTAGCCTATTCTGCGTACAGGAGAATTCCCTTTGGTTTCGCTGGAGGACTTGCCTTCCGGAATACCTCCGGCACAACCGCTGGAGCCGCCTGGACCGCCGGAGATCAGAACCAGCTGGGCCTTGCCCTTCGCCTCCGCCGGGATGGTGACGGTGCCGGACTGGGTGACCACCAGCACATGCTCGTAAGTGTTGCCGGATATGGACGGGATCTTTCCGACTTGCACCGTGGTGTCTGCCGCCAGCTTGGCGGACAGTCGCACATCTTGGGATTCGATCAAGCCCACAGCCTGATTGTCGTAAGGATCCATAAAAACAACGGCGCCCGCGGGCTGTTCGCCGCGCCATACAACAGACATGGTGACGGCCTTCTGGGCGGAATAATAATCCAGCCACCCCTGAGCCACTGTGTCCACGTTGAACAGGCTGATCAGAGTGTTATCATCCAGCCGCTTTGTGGCCTGCTCGGAGGCCGTCAGTGAGCCTGCGGTGACGATGCGGGTCGTATGGCTGTACTTGTACCCGGTGAGCGTACAGGTCATGGAAGGAGCCAAAACGGCGTAATTGACGCCACTCTCTAAAATGGTTGTGCCCGTGACGGCGAGGTCGTGCATAGGGTCGCTGAAGGTAACAAGGGCACCGGTGACGCTGGCACCAGCAGGGGTGATGATGTCCATTCCAACAGCTTCTCCGTCCAGCAGGGTGGTGAGAATGTCGTTGGGAGTTTTCGCAAAGGCGTGTTCCGTGATTTTAACGGCCTGATACGGTGTAGGAATGTCAACGGAGCCTCCCATAAAGATGTCGCCGTCTTTGATCTCTACGGGGCTGGACGTGTCAGGAGCGGCAAAGCGGATGGAGCCGTCCGCGTTGGTTTGCAGCACCACCCCAGTGGCGGTCAGAAGTCTTTTCAGGTTGTTTCTGCGGTTGTCCACAGGAAGAGCACCATAGATTTTGATAGAGGCGATTTGCGTATCCACGGTATAGGGGAATGCGCCGCCGACGATTTCCGCAAGTACATTGGAAAACAGGGCGTTTTCATACAGCCCGCCGTAGTGGCGACTTTTAGCGATCAGACCAATTCCGGAGACGCAGGAGAGAAGATATTTGTGCTTGCCCGTACGGCGAATAGATTCCAGAAACTGCCGGAGCACCAGCTTTCCCTGGTGCGTCCAGGTGACGGGAGCGCCGTAGGTAAACGCCTCCATGGGTTTATTGCTGAATCGGGCCAGCATAAACCGCCCATCAGCATTTATCATGGCCAGCTTCGGGCCGCTGTCCGCCAGCATGAGCAGGGCATAGGCATAGTCCCATACCTCCGCCTCAAAGGTGTCATAGGGCAGCTCGTCGCCCACGATGGTGCTTTTTCGGTAGCCGGTGGCTTCCTCAATGTCCTGGTCTGCGTAGACCTTGCCGTCATAGCCGATTTCGTTCAACGCCACTGGAAACCACCTCCTATGCCAGACGCTGGGGATTTTTTGACCGGAAGGTGATGGAGAGGTTGCCCCAGACCGTCCCATCATCCATCAAAATCACATTGTCCTCCGCGCCGGTGATACCGGCGTAGAAGGTGAGCGTAGACTGCCCGTAAGGTACCACCAGCGTGTGGAACTCCACCGGGGCGGTGATAACGCTGTATAGGGTGTCATAGTCTGCCCGGGTCAGCCCTGCTGAGGTGTCAAAGGCCAGAATGTAGTCGTAGAAGGTTCCGTACACGTCCCGGATCCAGTCTCCGCGCTTTGCTTCTCCGGCGTTGGGGCCGTCCGGGATGCGGGCCTTCCGCTTGATATACTCGACGCCCACGTCAAAAGGCGTGCCGTCAATGGTCACAACCTGTCTTATCATCGCACATCCTCCCACTGGCCTTGGGCCTGCAATTCCTTGATGATGTAGGGGGTGATGGCGTGGGCCATCTCACGCGGGGAGACCTTCAGGCCCAGCTCCATCTTGGACGGGGCGGAGATTCCGCCGCCGCTGCCGACGGATGTCATGCGCTGCTCCATGCCGTCCACGCCGCCCATGGCGGTGTATTTGGCGTTCTCGGAGGCGGTCAGTACCCGCTCGCCGTAGTCGAGGTAGGCGGGCGTCCAGTCGGCCATGACGAAGTCCTCGCCGGACTGGTGGCGGGATGCCAGCTCCTTGATAGACGTGAATTTCCGCCCAGGAGCCGCTTTAAGAACGGTATCATCCCGCTTGAAGGTTCCTGCTTCCTGCATCTTTGCGGCGGCAGCGTAGTCGATGGTGCCATCAATGCTGACAAGGCCATTTGCTTTATAGTCCGCAAGACTGGTCAGGCTGTCCATATATTCATACTGAGACGCAAGGGCTTCCTCCTGGGCCTGTTGTAACTCATAAACAATGGCGATAATGGCCCCGATACCTGCAACAGCGGCCACTGTGGCCCACCCGGCAGGCCCCAGAGCGCCCAGAAGGGTGGTGCCCATGCCGCTGGCGGCGGTTCCGGCACCGGACAGGGCAGAGGTCAGGCCCCCGGCGGCTTCGGCACCGTTGAGGGCCGCTGTGATACCTTTGATGCCGGCGGCGGCCTTGTCGTACAGTTCCTCCGCCTTCAGAGTGGCTTTCCACACACCGTAGGCGGTGGCGGCGACGCCTGCCGCAACAGCAAGTCCCTCCAGAGCACCCTTGTTCTCGCTGATCCACTGGATGCCGTCCCGGGCGATGGAGAGTACCTCCTGCGCAATAGGCATGAGGTCTTGTCCGATCTCTGCCGCAAGGGTCTGAATCTCCAGCTGCAAGATACGCTGCTGGTTGGCGAGGCTGTCAGAGGTGTTGGCAAAGTCGCCCTGGGCGTCCGCTGTGGCGCTCATGATGTACTGGTAGCGAAGGGTTGCCTGCTCTGCCTGGGTCATTTCATTGTAAGATTTATTTATCCCCATTGACATCGCAAGGGCTTCCAGGTTGACCACAGACATATTGATGCCCAGCTGCTTCAGCGGTTCCGTCTCGCCGGAGATACCGGATCGGAGCTTTTCAAAGGCCTCTGTGGGGTCGAGGTTGTAGAACGATGCCATATCACCGGCAAGGCCCGCCAGAGACATGGACATTCCCTCCGTTGCTGCCTGGCTTACACCCATAGACTTGAACATGGCACCCAGGGTGGAGGTGAACTGCTTGGCCTGCAATTCGCTTTCGCCAAAGGCTTCGGCGGCATTTCTGGCCCACTCGTTGATTTTGATTGCTCCGGCGGTGCCAAAGGTGGTGTCCACCACGTTTTGCACCTCGTTGAGGTCGGACGCTACGCCAACGGCGGC
>CAMGIN010000084.1 GCA_946056135.1 uncultured bacterium
CGCTGTTTGCCGATTTCGTTGACTTCGAGACCTTCTCCAAGTCCGATTTCCGGGCTGTGAAGGTTCTGGCCTGCGAAGCCGTGAAGAAGTCCAAGAAGCTGTTAAAGTTCACTCTGGACGACGGAACCGGCGTGGAGCGCACCATTTTGAGCGGAATTCACGCCTATTATGAGCCGGAGGAACTGGTTGGCAAGACCTGCGTGGCCATCACCAATCTGCCCCCAGACCCATGATGGGCATTGAGTCCTGCGGTATGCTGATTTCCGCCGTGCACCATGAAGAGGGCGAGGAAAAGCTGCATCTGCTGATGCTGGATAACCACATCCCCGCCGGTGCGAAATTGTATTAATCTGCTGATTTGGGTAAACAGAAAAGCTGCCTGTAGGTTTTGTACAGGCAGCTTTTTTGCTGTTTGACATTTGGCAGAAGTACTCCTATAATCAGAATAAACACACTATAGAGATGGAAAAGAGACGAAACGAACGATGACAGTATCAACAGCCCCAAGAAAATCTACCGTCCGGGATATGACGGAAGGCTCTATCGTAAAACAGGTAATTCTCTTTGCCCTCCCGCTGATGCTGGGCAATGTTTTCCAGATGCTCTACAACACCGTGGACTCCATCGTTGTGGGCAATTTTGTAGGCACCCAGGCCCTGGCGGCGGTGGGCTCCACCACCATGATCGTTAACATGATGGTGTTCTTTTTCAACGGCTTCTCCACCGGCGCGGGTGTGGTGATCTCCAATTACTTTGGGGCCCGGGATATGAAGCAGCTGCACAAGGCTATCGAAACCACCATGGCGGCCACCTTCGTGCTGAGCCTGCTGTTTACGGTGGCGGGTGTGGCGGCGGTAAAGCCCATGCTGCGCTTCATGGCAACGCCGGAGGATGTGTTCGATCAGGCAACAGTGTATCTGCAGATCTACATCGGCGGTATTTCCGGTCTGCTGGTCTACAACATGGGCAGCGGCATCCTGCGGGCGGTGGGCGATACCATGCGGCCGCTGTACTTTCTGATTCTGACCAGTGTGGTGAACATTATGTTGGACCTGGTGTTCGTGCTGGGACTGCACAGCGGAATCGAAGGTGTCGCCTGGGCTACCATTCTGTCCCAGTTCCTTTCCGCATTTTTAACCCTGATGCTGCTGACCCGGTCCGAGGACATCTACCGGCTGACCTGGCACGACCTGAGAATTGACCGCGGCATCCTTGGGAGCATCTTTGCGGTGGGCCTGCCGGCAGGCATTCAGTCCGTCATCACGGCATTTTCCAATGTGTTTGTCCAGTCCTATGTGAATTCCTTCGGTTCCAGCTGCATGGCGGGCTGGAGCTGCTATAATAAGCTGGACCAGTTCGTCATGCTGCCTATGCAGAGTATGGCCAACGCGGCCACAACCTTTGTCAGCCAGAATATCGGCGCGGGAAAGGAGCAGCGGGCGGACAAGGGCACTGTCATCACGGTGGGCATGTCCGTGGGCGTGACGGCTGTCATTGTGGCGCTGCTGTGCCTGTTCGCCGCGCCTGCGGTGGGGCTGTTTTCCCCGGACCTGTCGGTTATTGAATACGGCGTGCTTTTCATCCGTGCCAACTGCTTCTTCCTGCTGTTTAACTGCGTGAACCATGTGCTGGCTGGCGCCCTCCGGGGGCGGGGAGATTCCCGGGGCCCCATGGTGATTATGCTGCTGGCCTTCGTCGGCATCCGGCAGCTGTACCTGTTCGTCGTGACCCGGTTCATTGCCAACACGCCCTTCCTGGTTGGTTTCGGCTACCCCGTGGGCTGGACCACCTGCTGCATCATCGAGGTGACCTATTTCTTCCTCTGCTGGAGAAAACCGGCACGGAAATAAGGGCATTTCGCAATGGATAATTCTGAAAAATGCTTGCCAGACTGGTACAGCAAAGCGATAAATGATCGTTTATCTGACCAAAGCTTTCCCTGTGCAATGTCTTCAACAAAACGCTTCAGGGTCAACTCTTGCTGTCATTGCGAACCAGTCCTCAGACTGGTGTGGCAATCCGTTTCCCCTTTGCGCAGGCTGATTGGACGAAAATGCTCAAAAAACGTAACATTTGGGGAACGGATTGCCACACCAGCGTGCGCGCTGGTTCGCAATGACAGTGGTAGTCGGTATCCTGGCGGAACCATCGTACATTAGTGCGATAAACGATCATTTACGCAATCCTCTGCGCTGCTTGCAAAACCAACCGACCCTATGTGAAATAGCCCCGATTCTTTTCGGATCGGGGTTTCTTTTTTGTATACTGTACTTTTTTGACAGCCTGTGCTACAATAGACCCAAATATTTCAAAAGCAGGAGGTTCCGCCTATGTATACCGCATCCCAAACCCGTTACGACAGCATGCCTTATCCCCGCTGCGGCGCCAGCGGACTGCGGCTCAGCGCCGTTTCCCTGGGCCTGTGGCACAACTTCGGAGATACCGGCTGCTACGAGACTATGCGGCAGATGTGCTTCACCGCCTTTGACAACGGCATTACCCACTTTGACCTGGCCAACAACTACGGCCCTGCCGACGGCAGCGCGGAGCGGAACTTCGGCCAGATTCTGAAGCAGGACCTGATGCCCTACCGGGACGAAATGATTATCTCCACCAAGGCAGGCTATTACATGTGGCCCGGCCCCTACGGGGAGTGGGGCAGCCGGAAATACCTGCTGGCCAGCCTGGACCAGAGCCTGAAGCGGCTGGGTCTGGAGTATGTGGACATCTTCTATCACCACCGCCCGGACCCGGATACGCCCCTGGAGGAGACCATGGGAGCGCTGGCAACCGCTGTCCAGTCCGGCAAGGCGCTGTATGTGGGCCTGTCCAACTACGACGGTCCCCGGCTGGAGCAGGCCGCCGCGATTTTGAAGGAAATGCGTGTCCCCTTCGTCATCAATCAGAACCGCTACTCCATCTTCGACCGTACCATTGAGCGCAACGGTCTGAAGGACACCGCTGCCCGGCTGGGCAAAGGCATCATCGCCTTCTCGCCCTTGGCCCAGGGCCTGCTTACGGACCGCTATCTGAAGGGCATCCCCGCTGACAGCCGCATCAGAACCGACGGCCGCTTCCTGAAGGAGAACGCCCTGACCGAGAAACGCCTGAACCAGATCCGGGCCCTGAACGAGCTTGCCGCCCAGCGGGGCCAGACCCTGGCGGAGATGGCTCTGAGTTGGGTTCTCCGGGACGGCATTGTCACCAGCGTCCTGGCAGGCGCCTCCCGCCCGCAGCAGATTCTGGACAACATCAAAGCCGTCCAGAACACCACCTTCACCCCAGAAGAACTGGCCCAAATCGACAAAATCACCGCGGAATAAGAAGTATAGCGAGCGGAGAGAGACGTTAGTGTGGAGTTTGAAGTTTGGAGTGTGGAGCTGTCCGCAGACGAAACATCTCTGAATAGTCTTTTTTTGCCGAGATTCATCATGCTGTTTCACGGCAAGCTGCCGTTTACAATTCCACCCGCCAGTTTAACTCTCCACTCTTAACTCCTAACTCCACACTCCACACTCAAAAGAGGTTCCGGTATGAATTCTATCGATAGTCTGGTGACCATGCAAGTCACGATGCTCATCCTGTTTCTGACGGGCTACCTGCTGATGAAGTGCAAGGTTATGACCTCGCAGTTCCGCAAGGCCCTGACGGACTTCATTATTAACTTCATTCTGCCCTGCAACATCATCAAGTCCTTCCTGATTGAACTGAATGCAAGTATCCTTGTGGACTGCATGGCCATCCTGGTGGTGTCCTGTGCGACCCAGCTGTTCGCCATGCTGCTGGGCCGCCTGCTGTATTCACGCGCGCCGGATGGGCGCAGACAGCCGCTGCTGTACGGCGTCCAGATTTCCAACGCGGGCTTCTTAGGCAGCCCCATTGTGGAGGAGCTGTACGGGGCCCAGGGCCTGCTGTACGCTTCGGTGTACCTGATCCCCCAGCGGATTATGATGTGGTCCTTCGGCATCACCTGCTTCTCCGGCAGCCGGGGTAAGGGCGTGCTGAAAAAGGTGCTGACCCACCCCTGCATCATCGCGGTGGTCATCGGCCTGATCCTGATGGTGGCCCAGGTTTCCCTGCCCACCTGGCTGGGAAAACCCCTGGGCATGGTGGGCGGCTGCAACACGGCTTTGTCTTTGCTGGTGGTGGGCGGCGCGCTGGCGGAGCTGGACCCCAAAAGCGTATTCAGCAAGCAGTCCGTGTTCTATTGCTTTGTCCGCCTGCTGCTGATTCCTCTGGCAGTGCTTGTCGTCTGCCTGCTGCTGAAGCTGGAGCCTCTGGTCATTCAGACCGCTGTGGTTCTGGCCGGGATGCCCGCACCCCTGACCGTCTCCATGCTGTCCTGCCAGTACGGCAAGGACGAGAAATTCGCGGTTTCTCTGATCTTCCTGTCCACCGTCGCCTCCATGGTCACCATTCCCGTGCTGAGCATGCTGATGATGTCCCTGTAAGGCGCAGCGCCGCAGCCAATTGCATATTGAAAAAACAGAGACCGATGGAAACACCGGCCTCTGTTCTTTCATTTTTTATGTTTTTTTGACGAACTTTTCCCCGCAGCTTCGGCAGGTGATGCTGATTTTTCCCTTGCCCTTGGGGACCCGCAGGACGGTTTTGCACTTGGGGCAGCGGTAGAAGCGGTGGGTTTTGCGCTGCTGCCAGCGCTGTCTGCACTGATTTTTCCAGGAGAGGAAGGCGTAGTTTTCCGCTTGCCGCTTGCTCAGGTTCCGGGAGAACACCCGGTAGTAGGCATAGATCAGCCCCATCAGCGACAGGTAGTACAGGGTCGACCGGAGCAGAGTTATCCGAATAAAGCCGCTGACCAGCATCAGAATGATGCTGCCCCAGGAAAGAGTGCTGGACAGGGAGTCCATGCCGTTGCGTCCGTAAAAAAAGCTTCGCAGTTTCTCTTTCATTTCGTATCCCTCGTTTTTTCGTGTGTATTTTCGTGCAGAAACAGTTCTTGCATCTGCGTATCAACGGAGGCCAGGGTTTCGGCGCAGTTCAGGAGCTTCTGCTCATCCTCCGCCGAAAAAACACGGTCGGATTTGTACCGGAGCTCATGCTCCAGGCTTGCCCACAGGTCCATGGCGATGGAACGCAGCTGGACCTCCACCGGCAGGTTCAATGTCCCCTCCGACAGGTGCACCGGGACAACCACCACCAGGTGCAGGCTCCGGTAGCCGTTAGGCTTGGGATTGCGAATGTAGTCGCGAATACGGAGAATCTGGAAGCATTCCGACTTCTGGATCAGGTCATACAGATAGTAGATGTCCTGGGTGTAGCTGCATACCACCCGAATCCCGGCAATGTCCGTGATCCGCTGGACGTTGCGCATGTTGATCTCGAAGCCCTTTTTGCGCATTTTCTCAAACAGACTCTCGGGGGATTTGATCCGGGATTCCATGTAATGGATGGGCTGATGGGTGTTGCTGCTGCGGATCTCCGCGTCCAGAACCTCCAGTTGGGTGGACGCCACCTTCAGAGCGCCGTGATAGCACTGCATCAGCTTGGAAAAGTCCTGCCAGAACATTAGATTTTCGGAAGGAGGGAGAGAGACCGTTGTCAGATCCTTTTTGCGGAATCGCTTACTTTTCTCTGTAATCATAGGCAGGAATCTCCTTCGCAGGATGACTTTCCTAAATTGTAAGACAATAACATGGCAAAAGAGATGACCATGGTGTAAACATTCTGTAAATATAAAAATGGGGATGCAGAATCTGTTTCGTAAAGGATCGTTTATCTGCGCAGCCATAGGCGCTCCCGTTGGGAGAGCTGGCACGCCGAAGGCGTGACTGAGAGGGGATACAATGACTCTCTCCGGCCCGGCGTTCCGCCGGGTCGCCTTCCCCAGAGGGCAATGTCATCAACTTAAGCGCAAAACCTCCGCCGTAGGGGGCGATGCCCACATCGCCCCGCGGGAAATGTTGCATTTTTGCGCCAGACTGCGGCGAATTCGCCTACATGCAAGGGCCGATGTGGGCATCGGCCCCTACGGAGCGGTCTTAAGTTGATGACATTGCCCCAGAGGGAAAGGCTTTGGTACGAGAAACGATCATTTACGCGAAAGCTTTTGATGCGGCTGAATGGTACACAAAACCATTCTCAATCATTAATTTGATAAACGGTTTTGCCGCCCAAGATTGTGGTCAGTACCGGGATGTCCTGGATGCGGCTGGGGTCTATGGTGAAGGGATTTTCTCCCAGGACCACAAAGTCTGCCAGCATTCCGGGCAGGATCTTTCCCTTGATGTGTTCTTCAAAGCTTGCGTAAGCCCCCGCCTGGGTGAAGCTGTCCAGGGCCTGCTGGACGGTGAAGGCTTCTTTCTCCAGGTAGGGCGGCACACTGCCGCTGAGGTCGGTGCGGGTTACGGCGCACTGGATGCCTGCCAGCGCTCTGGGAAGTTCCACCGGGCAGTCGCTGCCATTGCTGACGGTGACGCCCTTGTTCATCAGGGTTTTCCAGCTGTAGCTGCTTTGGGCAAGCTCTTTGCCCACCCGTTGCTCCACAATGTGGATATCGTAGTCCAGGAAGATGCTCTGGGCGTAGACATGGAGCCCCATTTCGGCGATTTTGTCCAGCTGGTCGGGACGGGTGATCTGACAGTGGACGATACCGTGCCGGGAATCTTTGCGGGGATGCTCTGCCAGGGCTTTTTTGATGCTGCACAGCACCATGTCCAGACAGGCGTCGCCGATGGCATGGACGGCCACCTGCATGCCGCTTTCATTGGCATAGCCGATGAGCGCGTCAAATTCCGTCTGGGAGTACAGGGGGAACCCCTTGGTTTCCGGGGCGTCGGCGTAGTTTTGGCACAGATATGCGGTGCGGGCTCCCAGGGCCCCGTCGCCCACCAGCTTCAGCGGGCCGATGCGGAAGAACTGGGAGCCGGTGCCGGTGACATTTCCCGCTTCCATGAATTCCCGCAGGGCGGCCAGGTCGGAGAAATTGGACTGCTCGTATACGCGCACTGTCAGCTCCCCAGCTTCCTCCAGCTCCCGGTAGGCCTGCCGAACCTCCCGCCAGGAGACCCCGGAGAAGAGGGCAAGGTCGTCGCTGTGGATGCTGGTAATGCCGTAAGCGTTCAGGGCCTTGCAGCCGGAGCGGAGCATGTTTTTCAGATCCTCCTTGCCGGGATCGGGGATGGCGGCCTGTACCAGCTCCATGGCGTTGTCCAGGAAGACACCGTTGGGTACGCCGTTTTCCATGACGATCTGCCCGCCCTCGACCTGGGGGGTATCGGCGGTGATGCCGAGAATCTCCAGGGCCTTGCTGTTGACGCTGAGGGCGTGACCGCAGGCCCGGGTGATGCAGATGGGCCTGGTTGTGGAAACGGTGTCCAGCTCCCACCGGGTGGGCATCGTCTTTCCATCGGAGAAGAAGTCCTGATTCCAGCCCCGGCCCAGAATCCAGCCGCCCCGGCCCAGGGGATTCTCCCGAAGGAAATTCAGCAGATCCTGGTGGGAGCCGCAATGGTCAGCCAGCTGGGCGATGCAAAGGGACTGACCATAGTTCAGCAAGTGCATGTGGCTGTCGATGAACCCCGGGCAGACGAAGGCTCCGCCCAGATCCACGGCGGCGTCCCCCTCCTCCCGCAATGCCAGGGCCTGGGTGTTTGACCCCGCGAAGGAAAATTTCCCGTCCTGAACGACAAACGCCTGGACCAAAGGCAGCTTCCCGGTATAGACGGCGGCGTGATGGTAGATGGTTTTCATAAGCCGGTTCCTTTCTGCAACGATTCTGTGAATAACAAAGTAATAAGGATCGTTTATAGAGCGTAGGGGGCGGCATCCTTGACGCCCCTTATGACGGTACTGCATGCAAATGGGGCGTCAGGGATGCCGCCCCCTACGCACAGGC
>CAMGIN010000085.1 GCA_946056135.1 uncultured bacterium
ATGTCCATGGACGTGGGGGGCCGGGCCCGGTTCTTCGTCCAGTACGACTCCATGGGCGGCTGGGAGCATCTGGGCACCGTCAACGTTACTAGCCTGAAAAGCTTCTCCCTGCCCATCCGGCCCCGGCGGTGCGACCATCTGCGGCTGCGGATCGAGGGGGTCGGGGACGCCAGAATCTATGCCATCACCCAGACCATTGAGAAGGGAAGTGATATTTCGTGAGTGTGGAATTCCGGTCTCCCAACCTGAGCGCCCAGAACGCGGAGGGCCAGATTCAGCAGCTGCTGAGCTTCCTGCGCCAGCACGTTCAGCAACTGAACTGGGTGCTGAAGAATCTGGAAACCGAGGGAGGAACCGCCCTGACCGAAACGAAGGTAACGGAGCTGGTGAGCCGGTCCCCGGAGGTTTTCCAGACCATGCTCCGGAAGCTCAAAAAGAAGCAGGCCCAGGAGAACTTCCTGGGGGCGAAAAAGGCCATCCTGGAAAATGGCGCCTGGTCCCAGGGCAGCACGGTCACGGCGGAGCTGGAAGCGGTGAGCCGGTACACGCTGTTTCTGGCGGTTACCGGCGAAGTGCCCGTGGCCTGCGCCAGACAGGGCAGCGTCATCCACGGCCAGGGCGTGACCCTCACCTGCGGCGAAACGGACATCACTGTGACGGAAGCGGAAAACCCAGTGACGGCACTGTACGCGGTTATTTGAGTGTGGAGTGTGGAGTGGGGAGTTAGTGCGGTAAATGATCGTTTATGCAATCACCCATCGTAGGGCGGGGTCATGACCCCGCCGACCAGCTTAACGGATTGCCTGGGTAAATTAGATACGAAATACTCGGTTTTTGCATCTAATCTGGCATGTATGTGAACTTGGTGCGTCGGCGGGGTCATGACCCCGCCCTACGTTGGGTGCGAAGATAAACGATCACTTACAGGATACAGGCAACTTCACACTCCACTCTCCACTCTCAAAAAAACCACACGGAATAAGGAGGAATGCATATGGCATACACCCAAAAGAAGTATGAAGAAAGCGACCCCGTTTCCCAGGCCAGGGCGGATTTGGAGCGGCAGAGCGCTTCGAAGCCCGGGGACTATTCGTCCCGGTGGCAGAGCGAGTTGGACGCTGCTGTGGAGCGAATCCTCAGCCGTCCGGATTTTTCCTATGACCCCGGCAGCGACGCCCTGTACCGGCAGTACCGGGAGAGCTACACGGGCCAGGGAAGACTGGCCATGATGGACACCCTGGGCCAGGCGGCCATGCTTACCGGGGGCTACGGCAACTCCTACGCCCAGATCGCCGGGCAGCAGGCCTATCAGGGGTATCTGCAGCAGCTGAACGACAGGATTCCGGAGCTGTACCAGCTGGCCCTGGACCGGTACGACCAGCAGGGCCAGGCGCTCTATGACCGGGCCAATCTGCTGTCCGGCCAGGAGCAGCAGGACTACAGCCGGTATCAGGATGCTCTCGCTGCATGGAATCAGGAACGCGGCTACCTGACGGACCGCTACGATACGGAGCGGGACTTCGACTACACTGCCTACCGGGATCTGACCGGGGACGAGCAGTGGATCGCCCAGTTCGAGGAGGACCAGCGCCGCTACGACCAGGAGTGGGCGGCGGAGCATCCCGAGGTCAGCGCCGGCGACGGCGGGAGCAAGAAATCCTCCGGCTCCGGAAAGGCAGCGGCCCCGGCTGTGGACGTGGAGGCGGAGTACCTGGCCATGAAGAAAGCGGGGGAGACGACCGGCAATCTGGACAAATACCTGAGAAGCGCCGTTTCCGCGGGCCTCATCAGCCAGGCGGCAGCCACGGACTTGCGGAACAAGCGGTATTGAGGAGGGAGGAGTTAGGAGTTGAGAGTGGAGTTGCCGATATCCTGTAAATGATCGTTTATCTTCGCACCCAACGTAGGGCGGGGTCATGACCCCGCCGACGCACTATGTTGATAGATATGCCTGGTTAGAGGTAAAATCCGAACATTACGCATCCAATTTCCATAAGCAAACGATTGGGCTGGTCGGCGGGGTCATGACCCCGCCCTACGTTGGGTGCGATGGAAAACGGTAGATTGTGCGATAAACGATCATTTATAATACCAACTTCACACTCCACACTCCACACTTCCCCCGGCTCCACACGCAAGAAAAAGGAGGTTACTATGAATTTTTCCAACTACCGTCTTTCCCTGGACATCCATGAGACGGAGTCCGGGCTTTCCCTGCGGGCGAAAAAGGGCGATACCATTCGTAAGATCTATGTGACCTTGATGGACGGCGGGGTGCCTTACCGGATTACCCCGGACTGTACCGCCGCTTTCACCGCCCGGAAGCCCGACAATACCATCCTGTTCAACGATGCCGTCATCGAGAACAACGCCATCGTCTATGAGCTGACACCCCAGACCACTGCCACGGCAGGGCAGGTCCGGTGCGAGGTGCGGCTGTATGGCGGCGACGGCAGGCTCATCACCAGTCCCCGGTTTTTTCTGGATGTGGACGATACCGTCTTCACCGAGGGGGACGAGGTGGTGTCCGAGGATGAGTACACCATTTTGGAGGATGCCATTGACGAGGTGCACCAGGCGGTGGCGGATGCCAAGGCCGAGGTGGACCAAGTCGTGGAGGACTTCCAGAAACGGGTGGACAGCGGCGAGTTTACCGACGAGGTCAGCAATTCCTTCCTCCACAAGTCCGGCGGCACCATGTCCGGGGACATCGCCATGGACGGCCACAAGGTCACCGGCCTGGGAACCCCTACGGAACCCGGAGACGCGGTTTCCAAATCCGCCATGGAGAAAGCACTGGAAGAGCTGACCGGCGGCTCTATCCCGGTTTCTGTGGAGAATGGCGGCACCGGAGCCACGTCTGCCGCGGATGCACGGACCAACCTGGGCGCGGTGAGCAAGACAGGAGATACCATGACCGGACGGCTGATCCTTCCGACGCTGCGGCTGAATCCTGACAGCGATTTTCCCACCCTGGAGATCTATTCCGGCGGCAGCCTCATTGCCACATTGAGCTGGAACAGAAACACCAGAAGAACCCAGATCCGAAACAACTGCCCGGACACGGACTATCGGGAGGTCTTTTCCACACCTTCCGCCGATTCTGACCTGACGGAGGACAAATACTACGATCTTCTCACAAGCAAATCCCCTGTCACCGTTGTCCAGGGCGGAACAGGAGCCACCACAGCCGCCGCAGCCAGGGATAACCTGGGCGTAAGCGGTGCTCTGAAGCTCACCACGGTTTGGACAAACAGTTCCCCGGAATCCGCCTTCGCCGCCCAGACCCTTTCCCTGAGCGAGGCATCCGGCCTGGACGTGGCGTTCTGGATTGTGGAGTACCGGGGGCTGGCCAGCGATACCGGCTCCGTCCTGACTACCATGGCCTTTCCCGGGCATGGAACCGTTTCGTACTACCACATAGACAGCAAGATTATGAGCAGAAACGTGGAATTCTCCGGAACGTCCGCCGTCTTCAAGGACTGCTCCAATGGAACCGCTGCGGAAAATACCTACATCGTTCCGTTCCGAATTTATGCGGTGCACAGAGCGTAAGGAGGCTGTATGATGATTGTTGCGAAAGTCCATATCAGTGGCGCACAGGCCCTTGCCGTTGACAAAAAGCCCATTACGGCGGGAATGGTTGGCGCCCAGGTTTGCATGAACTACATCGATACCGTCTGGAAGGACTTGAAAAAAACCGTGGTGTTCTACGGTGCGGTGACCCGGTATGTGGTCACAGACGCGGAGGTGGTGACGATTCCGACGGATGTGCTGGCAAAGCCCAACATCCAGCTGGTGGTGGGGGTGTATGGCGAAAACGCCGCGGGAAGCCTGGTGATTCCCACATTGCGCGCGGAGCTTGGCATGATCCGGGTGGGAACCATGGTCAGCGGAAATAAGGAAGAATACGTCCTGGACACCTCCGACGCCACGGCTGCCGCTGAAGACATCGCCGATGGAAAAACGGCCTACGTCAACGGAGAGAAAGTCACCGGGACATTGCCGGACGGGATGTTTATCTCCAGCGCACAGGCTGCGGACAGCGTAAGCTTTAAGAAAGCAACTTGCTTCGGAGCGCTGGAACAATACCAGCTGGAATACGAAGTCAAACCCTTTTCTGAGCGCAGAATTGTGGATGAAGACTGTTCTTTGACAATCGCTGCCAAAGCGTCTGCGCTTGGCAATGCGAAAGCTTCCGATGTCGCGAAGGGGAAAACGTTTACGTCTACCGCCGGCCTGAAGGTCACAGGTACCCACGAATGCGCCTCCGGGCTGGACACCTCCGATGCCACTGCCACGGCGGAGGATATGGCGGAGGGGGTCACGGCCTATGTCAACGGAGAGAAAGTCACCGGGACATTGCCGGACGGGATGTTTATCTCCAGCGCACAGGCTGCGGACAGCGTAAGCTTTAAGAAAGCAACTTGCTTCGGAGCGCTGGAACAATACCAGCTGGAATACGAAGTCAAACCCTTTTCTGAGCGCAGAATTGTGGATGAAGACTGTTCTTTGACAATCGCTGCCAAAGCGTCTGCGCTTGGCAATGCGAAGGCTTCCGATGTCGCGAAAGGAAAAACGTTCACGTCCACAGCCGGACTGAAGGTCACAGGTACACGGGCGGAGCCATCGATCAGCCTTGAAAATAATGTTCTGTTCATTAAATAAGGAGGATAAGAAAATGGCAAATGACCTTGTAATTAATGGGGAAACGTATTCGTCCGTTGAAGCAATCGCTTTGACTGACAGCGACGGAAATACCGTCCAATATTACCCGGATGCCGTCCGCTATGTGAGTCAGGAATTAACAGAGGATCAAAAATCCCAGGCCAGAACCAATATCGGAGTAACCGGCACCGGTTCCGATGGAAAATCTGCGTATCAGTACGCTGTGGACGGCGGTTATACCGGAACCGAAGAAGAATTCGCGAAAAAACTCGCCGGAAGCAGCATAGAAACAAATCTTTACGACCCTGCGCAAAACATCGAACGTTCCAAATACGACACTTCCGGTGCGGTGGTTTCGGAGTATGGATGGTACAGGACTTCCGACATGAATCTGAATGGGAAAAAATCCTTTCTTTATGGAGGACTGGACAAGACCACTGTGGCAGAGACAGTCAGAAGCGTGTTTAAGGATTCTGGCGGGAACGTTGTCAGTGTGTTTTTACCGCTAACCGGCGAAAACGAGCTGAACGTACCGGATGGTGCTGTATGCGTATCGTTCACACTGCACATGAACGATATCGAAACGTTTTACGCAAAGATTGTTTCCGTAGATGGTATCGCGGATGCGATCATGGAAAACTGGCACGCGAAATTGGGGGACCGGCTGGAAAACATACTCCACAAAGCAACCCGGAAGAAAATCTGCTGCATTGTGGATGACGACACGGCGGACACAGACAGTGTGAATCTGTTCAAGGCCGCTTGCGACGCAAACGGAATCAAGGGTACCCTTGCCACTTTGACATACAATTGGACAAAGGATAGTAGTCTCAAGAACACCTTGCTTTCCATGGAGAGAGAGGGGTTCCAGATTGTCATACATGCGTACTCCCAGGTGGATTTGTGGAACGATCCCGAAAATAACCTTGCCGCCTGTGAAAGCAATCTGGTGCAGGGTATGCAGGAAATGCAATCCGCCGGGTTTACAGATTATCAATATTGGGTCACGCCCTACTGCAAGGATACGGATGGTATCCAGAGTATGGCAAGAAAATGGGGTATGAAATGCGCTTTGGCTGGCGGCAACACCTATGAGCCGGCGGATGACACCTATGGCAGATACGCGTTGCGCCGCGCGGCATTTGGTGTTGACGATGGCAGCAGCTCCATCACGTTGGAGCAGCTCCATAGCATCGCACAGGATGCCGCAGGAAACAGTGGCTGGCTCATCGTGATGACCCACTTCGAAACATGGAAAAGCGCAAACGGAGATTCTGGAACAGAAACGACCACTACAACAAAAGAAACAATTACCCCTACATGGACGGAAGGCCAATATATCCTGTACACCAGCGGTACGGTTATGGAAAGTTCTGCCTATGCGCTGACAGATTACATCGATGTATCGGGATATGATACGGTAAATGTGCTGACGAAGGTAGCGGGTCAGGCTGGTGTCTGCTTATACGATGCGGATCAGAAGTATATCACAGGCTATCAGCCAGACGGCTTAACCGAGATCGATGTATCTGATGCAAGCTATATGCGTGTATCCTGTTGGTATACGTCTGGGAGCTTTGGGTTGGAAGATGTGGTCATCGAGGGCGTGAAAGGAGCAAATTCGGGAGGAGATCTCGCCCGGTTTACTGCGTTGGTCGATTACCTGAAAGAACTCGGTTATGAATTTATGACCATCGGTGAGGCGTGGAGCTACCGGAAGACAATCTATGATCTGTACGATATGTTTTGATACGTATATCCCGTAAACCCATACGGAAGGGAGGGAACATAGGATGGATGGGCTTTTTCCGGAGCCGAAGCCTTGCCGCTGCGGCTGCCGCAAGATCTGGACGGTCTATGTGGGCGGGGGTTATGAAGGGGTGCTGCCCTTCTGGGTACGGATGCAATGTTCCGCATGCGGGCGGAAAACCAGAAAAAAATTGTTCCGCTCCCGGGCAGTGCGGGAATGGAACGCAGGGAGGTACCTATGACCGATAAACAAAAACAGTGCCTGCTGACCTATCTGGGCTATGACACCGGCGGGGTGGACGGCCTCTGGGGGGACAAGTCCCGGCAGGCGACTTTGGATTTTCAGCGGGACTATGACCTGGAGCCGGACGGCGTGTTCGGGGACACCACGGCCCAGAGCATCCTTAAGGTTATCGCCTCCGGGGAAACGTCCGCCAAGGCGGAGGACTGGTGGCAGGGAATCCGGTATTGGACGAGAGAGGAATTCAAATGCCGCTGCGGGGAATACCACACTCCATATTGCAACGGCTACCCGGTGGAGCCGGACAGAACCCTGGTGGAGCTGGCGGACAATGTAAGGGCACACTTCGGCCGTCCCGGCATCCGCTCCAGCGGCATCCGCTGCCCATGGCACAACCGGGACTGCGGGGGCGTATCCAACAGCCGCCACCTCAGCGGCAAGGCCCTGGACTTCCGCATCCAGGGGAAGGCATCTTCGGAGGTGCTGGCCTATGTGCAGACCCTTCCGCAGGTCCATTACGCCTATGCCATCGACGGCGACTACATCCATATGGATGTGGAATAACAAAAGGAGGAAGGAAACATGAAAGAGAATCTGATGACCGTGAAAACCGCCCTTGCGGCAGCCGGTACCGCGCTGGGAGCGTTCCTGGGCTGGAAGGGGGTCATGCTGATGGCCTGGGCGGCGGTTATGGCCCTGGACTATGTCACCGGAACTCTGGCCGCCTGCAAGGCAGGGCAGTGGTCCAGCGCCACCGCCCGGGAGGGTCTGTGGCACAAGGGCGGTATGATCGCGGTGGTACTGGTGGCTGCCATTACGGACTGGGTTATGGTGGTGATCGCGGCATACATCCCCCTGGGCATCCAGTGGCCAGGGATTCTGCTGCCGCTGGTGTTGGCCTGGTACATTCTGACGGAGCTTGGCTCCGTGCTGGAAAACGCGGCAGCCCTGGGAGCCAAAGTTCCCAACTGGCTCATCAAGCTGCTGAAGGCCAGCGCCGACCTGGTGGAAGCGGCAGGAGAGGACGCAAATCAGAAGGAGCAGTAGCAGCGGCGTAATACCAGACTTTCCTGTAAGGGGAACGAGTCGGTTACACGCCAAATTCCTCAGATAAATGATCGTTTATCGCAGTATCGCATTGCACCCATTGTAGGGCGGGGTCATGACCCCGCCGACCAGCT
>CAMGIN010000086.1 GCA_946056135.1 uncultured bacterium
GGGGCGTCAAGGATGCCGCCCCCTACGCTCACAGCATAAATTTTTTGTGTATAACCTTCTGTCGTGTATACTACGATAAACGATCATTTATCCGCTTAAGCGCAAAACAGGAGAGGGAAGCCCTCTCCTGTGTTTTCAATTGGCGCTCAGCATTTTCTCTCTCCCCTGGCAGGTGAAGCAGATGACCTGCCGGTTTTCCGCTGTGGTTTTCAAAATCTCTACCGCCGCTTTCATGCGCTCGTCATCGAAGCGCACCAGAGCATCGTCCAGGATCAGCGGGGCTTCCGGCGTCAGCTCCTCCGCCACCGCCAGGCGCAGTGCCAGATACAGCTGGTCCACCGTGCCGTCGCTGCGCCACAGGCAGTCCCGGAGAGTCTCCTCCTCCCCGGCCCCGGCCTGCAGGGAGAAGTCCTCGCCCATGGTCAGGCTGTGATACCTGCCCCCGGTCATGGCGGCCAGAAGCGATTGGGCCCGCTTGGCAATCCGGGGGGCAAACCGCCGCTGCAGCTCCGCCCGGGCATCCGCCAGGGTCTCCATGGCAATGGTCAGAGCCGCATAGGTGTCCTCCAACGCGGCGATTCGGCGGCTGTATCGGTCCTGCTGTTCCTGAAGCGCCGCCTTATTCCCCAGCGCCTCCATCCGGCCCTGATACTGCCCCAGCCGGTTCTGCAGCCGCTGCTGCTCCACGGCACAGTCCGACAGCAGCTGGGCCGTTTCCGCCTCGGAATAGGTCAGATTGTCCGGAAATTTAGGCTGCTCCACAGGCTTGACCAAAGCGCTGAGGGCGTCAAAATGGCTCTGGGCCCGCATGGCCTCCCGGCGGACGGTGTGATAAGCGTCCCACCGGCTCAGCACCTGCTGCCAGAAATCCAGCAGTGCCTCCGGCTCCTGGCTGCCGCAGAGGGTTTCCCGCCGTTTGCGCAATACCAGGTAGCGCACCTCCACGTCGCCGCCGGACTCCCGGTAGAGCTTCACGGCAGCATTGTAGACCCGCAGCTGCTCCTCATATTCCGCCACAGGATCTGCCCATTGCTGCCATTCGGAGCTTCCGTATTTCTTCTCCAAAGCCTGGGTCTGCTTCTTGGCAGAAGCCATCTCATAGCCGCCCCAGACAATGGCAATCAGCGCCACAACTGTCGCAGCAGCCGCAGGAAGAAAAATCTTCAAAAAGGCCAGCGCTCCCGCTGCCGCCAGTCCCAGAACACCCAGCAGCAAAAGCAGCAGATATGCCCTGGAGGACGACGCGGCAGCATAGGCTTCCCCATCCCGGCTGGCCATTTCCCGCGCCTGCTCCGGAGACATCCCTGCAAAGGGTGGTTCCAGCTTCGGTTCCTGGGGAACCTCGGGAAGCATCTGCTTCTCCATCTGGATAGCGTTCCACTGCTCCCGGAAGGACCGCAGTTCCTTGGTTTTCTGCTCCGCCTCCTCCCGGGAAGGGAGCTTGGCGCAGGCTTCTTCCTGCTCCCGCAGGGTCTGCTCCGCCTGGTCCCGGGCATCTCTGGCCTGGGCCAGCCGTCTGGCATTCTCTCCCGCCTCCGCGTAGGCCAGGGCCTGCTGGTGATTGCTCAGCCGTCTGATCTCGTCCTTGATCTCGTCCAGACGCATCTTGAGTTTCCTGCACTGGATGTCCAGGGAGTCCAGCTCCGCCAACTTGTCCTCCAATGCGTCCCGCTGGGCTTCCGCCTGGGGCAGCAGGCCGCTTTTGTTATACCGGCAGCGGTTTTTCAGGTCCTTCAGCTGCTCCGCCAGCCGGTCCGCCGCGCCGCTCTCGTCTCCGGTGGTGACCAGGGCGTTTAGGCGGCGGCGCAGGGCTTCGTCCTGTGTCACCGGCAGGTCGGAAAAGCGGATGAAGCCTGACCGGCGGAACACCGTCTGCTCCACACCCAGCAGCATCTGGCCGCAGTTCGCCGCCGTCAGCTCCTTCACCGGCAGGCCGGATTCCGTCTCATAGGCCGAGAATTCCCCCAAGGGAACCCGGCGCTTGGTCCGTCGCTCAATGGTGATGTCCCTGCCGTTCCAGTTCAAGTCAATGCGCCCCTCCATAGGGATGCCGGACCAGGGGGCGTAGCGCTCCTTGTCCGCCAGGGCTGTTTTGGTGGACTTGGCCCGGGTGTCCAGGCCGTATAGCATGGCCATCAGGAACGCGCACCAGGTGCTCTTGCCCCATTCGTTTGGGGCGGTAATGATGTTCAGCCCCGGTTCCAATACCAAAGTCTCATGCTCCAGTTTGCCAAAGGTGGCGGTCATTTTGTAGATTCTCATAGCGTGACCTCCCTTCCGCTCAGCAGCTTGCGGGAAATCTCCGCCGCCAGCTGGATGCGTCCGGCATTTTCCGGATCCGACTCCATCGCCTTGCGGAGCATGGAAAAATACACGCCCTCCAGGGTGTCCTCCCCGGTATCGGCCCACAGGTCGGTGGGTGTTTCCGTTTTGTCCCGCAGCTCCAGATTGGGAAAGTCCGGGAATTTCCGCTTCAGGCTCTCCAGATCCACTACCCCGCAGCCGGTCAGAGAGATCCGGTAGAAGTCCTGGCTTCCGGCAGCCGGAAGCACCGTTTCCAGAGCGGAAAGCGCATCTGTGCCGATATCCACCTCCAGTTCCTGGAAGCGCAGGGTGTCCAGGCTCACCGCCCGGATGCCTGCCCCTTCCTCGGACAGCGTCACGATGCACACGCCCTTCTCCCCGGTCTCATCCCAGCCGCGCCCCATGGGGCAGCCGGGCCAGGCGCACAGGGTCCCACCGGAGCGGAAGGCCCCCGCCTTGTGGATGTGGCCCAGCGCCAGATATTGCAGCCCCGAATTGCGGACCTGGGCTGCCGTGATGGGATTATAAGGAGAATTCTTCTGCATCGGATCTCCATGGAGCACCGCAATGCGGTATTTCTCTTCTCCCTCTGCCCGGAAGTCCTCCAGCAGAGTGGGACAGTCCATGCTCTGGTAGCCCGCGCCGTAGATCCGGCAGTCCAGACCGGCGATGGTCACAGATTCCAGTCCTCCGGTGAAAATAAACACATTCTCCGGCCAGCTTTCCTCAAACCAAGGGCTGCCGGGAGCGCAGAAATCGTGATTGCCCGGAGCGATCAGCACCGGCACTCCACAGCGGCGCAGTTCCTTCTTCATATCCTCCAGGGTTTCCCGGCTGGCCTGCCCATCCAGCAGGTCTCCCGCCAGCAGCACCAGGTCGCAGTCCTCCCGGCGGCACAGATCCGCCACCATCCCCGGAATCTTTCGCTGCTGCGTCTTCAGTACTTTGCGCTGGTCGTCGGGAAATCCCGCAAAGGGAGAATCCAGATGCCAGTCGGCGCTGTGCAGTATTTTCAGTCCCATTCATCTACCCTTTCTGCCTTCCGGCATTTTCCCGTGGCAGCGTCGATGGTAAACAGCGCCGCCTCCATTTTCGTTGTTCCGTCAGCCCAGCGGTAGCGCTCCGGCAGGTCTCCCCGGAACTTGGCAATGGACAGCTCCGGCCGAATGCCCAGCACCGACTCCTTCGGGCCAGTCATGCCAAGATCGGTCACATAGCCTGTCCCCTTGGGCAGCACCCGGGCGTCCGCCGTGGGCACATGGGTATGGGTCCCCCAGACCGCGCTGACACGGCCGTCCAGCATATAGCCCATGGCCAGCTTCTCGGAAGTGGCCTCCGCGTGGAGCTCCACCAGAATGATCTTCGTGTCGATCTGCTGTAAGATCTGATCGATCATCAGGAAGGGGTTATTGGGGCCGTAGTCCATATTGCACCGGCCAATTAAATCAATGACCGCCACGTCCCCCACCTTTGTTTCATAAATCCCCCAGCCCCGTCCGGGAACCTGGGGGGCATAGTTGGCAGGCCGCAGGATTCGGGAGCAGTCGTCCATATAGGACACGATCTCCCGCTTGCTCCAGGTGTGGTTGCCCATGGTGATAACATCCGCTCCGGCGTCCAGAATATCCTCCGCCTGATTTGGGGTCAGCCCAACCACGGCGGCGTTCTCTCCGTTGACCACCGCGAAATCCGCCCCGGTTTTCCGCTTCAGCTGCCGCAGATGGCGGCGCACCCGCTCCAGGCCGGGATTTCCCACCACGTCGCCTACCGCCAATACCTTAAATTCCATTGCGATTTCCTCCATGCAAAACTTTTTCCAATTATATAACAGAATTCCCAATTTCGCAAGGGTTAGACAACGGGCCATTCCGGAAAGGCTCCAGATAACCCCTTTCGCCCTCCAGAACAAAGCCCCTGCCGCATTTCGTCCGCGGCAGGGGCTCAGAGCAAATTATCGTACCGATTTGGCGTACTCCGTGGGGGTGATGCCGAATTTCTCCTTGAACTGCCGGGAGAAGTGGTGCACCGTGGAATATTGCAATTCTGCGGCAATTTCCGTGAAGTTCAGGTTGTTCTCCCGGATCATCTGCTTGCTCTCCTGGAGCTTGATTCTTCGGATGTACTCGCCGGGAGAAATCTGCAGGTTCTTGTGGAACAGGGCCGTCAGATAGCTGGGGCTCACGTCCACCTGCCGGGCAACCAGGGGCACCGACAGCTTCTCCCGGATGTGGGCGCTGATATACTGCTGGGCCTGACGGATGATCTCGTTCTCCGAGTGGATGGCGTTCGCCGTCTGCAGCTTGCCTCCGCTGGGGGCGGCGGTTTCCCGCAGGAGCAGCAGAAGAAGAAGATTCAGCTGGGACAGGATGATGTCGTTGGAATAGGGATCCATCCGCTCCTGCTCCCGGAGCATGCTCTGCAGCACCGTCACCGCATTCTGGGGCGCAGTGAATTTCCGGTTCAGCAGCGGATGCATATCCACGCCGCTGACATCAAAAGAGATGGTAACAAATCTGGGTGCGACACCGATATCGGCATACTGCATGTGCCACTGATTCGGGCCGTAGATCACCAGATCTCCCTGCTTCATCAGAAGATCCTGGCCCTCCACCACGGAGTGCAGTGCCCCCTGGTCCACATAGGTCAGCTCCGCCATAGGATGCGATTCCCCTGGGAACAGGAATCCCTGCTCCTTTTCCTGGTAGAAGAACGTGTAAATGCCGTCTACCTGGAATTGGTGATTCACCCGCAGGCTGTCCGCAGTCCGGATGCCCACCCGCTCCGGGGCCTCCTGGGCATACAGCATCACCGACGCTTCTCCCAGGAAGGGGCTCAGGGAAAACAGCACATCCCGCTTGACGCACACCGTCTTGTCCAGATAATAGTGCTTGAAGTTCTCCCCATCGTGACTGGCAAACAGCACGCACATGCCGCTGCTGCAGCTGATCCAGGTTTCCGCATTAGCCCGGTAAATCCCTGTCTCCGACTGGGTTAAATTCCAGGTGACGGCGGCGTTTTTATCAAACTCTTTGGCATTCTGGGACCGTTCCGACAGCACCATGCCGAAGCCCTGAAAGGTAACCTGGTTCAAATTCCGGATCATGACGCTCCCCTCCGAAAAAGAAAAACTTACGTCTGGTAGTGACGTAAGTTATTATACCGGATAAAGTTGAAAATGGCAAATACTTTTCCGAAAAAAGTAAATTTCTTTTTGGAGAACACCCTTTTCCGTTGAAAATGGAAATCATCGGAGAGAAAATCAGTTTCTCCAGACAGCGGGAGAGTGGACGCTGCCGCTCTCCCGCTGTTGCCGCAGCAAGGGAACCCTTACCGCTGATATTCAAACTCAAAGTCGTAAATATCCACGGTGTCTCCGTCCTGGATGCCCATTTCCTCCAGTCGCCGGAACAGGCCGACTTTTCTCAACTGCTGGTCGAAGTAGTTCCGGGACTCGTAATCCTCGAAATTGATGTTCTGCACCAGCCGCTCCAGCCATGCGCCCGTCACCAGCCAGGTGCTGCCGTAGTGCTCGATCTCGAAGGCGCTGGGGTCCTGGGGGGCCTCGATGACCTCCACATACTCCGGCTCATAGATGGTCACCGGGGGCAGGGTCCGCAGCTTCTCCGCCACCACCCGCATTAGGTTCTTGGTGCCTTGGGTGGTGCCGGCGCTGATTTCGTACAGCTCACAGCCCGCCTCCTCCACAGCCTGACGCAGGCGCTCCAGATTGTCGGACTCCGGCATCAGCAGGTCGGTCTTGTTGGCTGCCACGATCATGGGGCGATTGCTCAGATCCACGCTGTAGTTTTTCAGTTCCTCACAGATGGCGCGGAAATCCTCCACCGGGTCCCGGCCCTCGCTGCCGGACACATCCACCACATGTACCAGTAGGCGGCACCGGTCAATGTGACGCAGGAAGTCATGGCCCAGGCCAGCGCCCTCCGCCGCGCCCTCGATGATGCCGGGGATATCCGCCATGACGAAGGACACGCCCTCGTCCACATAGATAACCCCCAGGTTGGGGTACAAAGTGGTGAAGTGGTAGTTGGCGATCTTGGGGTGGGCGTTGGAGGTGACGGACAACAGCGTGGATTTGCCCACATTGGGGAAGCCCACCAGACCCACGTCTGCCAGCAGCTTCAGCTCCAGAATCACATCCCGCTCCTGGCCCTTCAATCCGGCCTTGGCAAACCGGGGAACCTGACGGGTGGGTGTGGCATAATGGGCGTTGCCCCAGCCGCCCCGTCCGCCCTTAGCGATGACGAAGTCCTCACCGGTGGACATGTCCACGATGATCTGATTGGTTTCCGCGTCCCGGACCACGGTGCCTCTGGGAACCTCAATCATCAGGTTCTCCCCCCGCTTGCCGGCCATTTTCCGCCCCTGGCCGTTGACGCCCGCCGGAGCCGCGTATTTGCGCTGATACCGGAAGTCCAGCAGTGTGGACAGGTTGTCGTTGACCCGCAGAATGACGCTGCCGCCATGGCCGCCGTCGCCGCCGTCCGGGCCGCCGGAGGCCACATATTTCTCCCGGTGGAACGCCACCGCCCCATCGCCGCCCCGGCCGCCAATGACGGTGATTCGTACTTTATCTACAAACATTTTTCTCCCTCCTTGGGTACAGGGAACTGTATACTATTCGATCTCTTTTCTCACAATTGGCAGGTACAGGTCCTCAATGGAGATCCCCTCCGGAATCAGCCGCCCCGGGGAAACAATGTGGAACATGGGATAGCGTTCCGTCTGGCCCTCCCGGTTTTCATACATCGCAAATCTGTCGCTGCTGCTGACCCACTGAATCAGCTCTTCCCATGTCCGAAGCCAATCCTGGGCCTGATCCAGATCCGCGTCCAGGCAGGAAGCCACTGCAAACAATCCATCGGGAAGATCACGGATCTCGAAGCCGCCGATGTCAACCTCTGCCGGGTCGCAGGGCAGCGCATAGAACCATTCTTGCGCACCAACGCGCTCATTATACCACATAAAGTCCCTGGGAAATAATTCATATTGCAGCGACGCATGAAACCGGCTGAACCAATTGTTGAAGGCTTCAAAGCGTTCCTCTGACGTCAGGGGGCCGGAATACACTGCTTTCCTTTTGGGAAGCTCGACGATACGGATGCTGACCGTGCAAAGACCTCCTGTTTTCCCTCTTTTTGAAAAAAAACCGCCGCAAATACGATGCGGCGGCGTTTGTGCTTCTATGGGTTTCTTACTGCTCAGCGTAAACGGAGCACTGACGGCGGTCCTTGCCCTTGCGCTCGAACTTGACGGTGCCGTCAACCAGAGCGAACAGGGTGTCATCCTTGCCGATACCGACGTTGACACCGGGATGGATGTGGGTGCCTCTCTGGCGGACCAGGATATTGCCGGCCAGAACGAACTGACCGTCAGCACGCTTGACGCCCAGACGCTTGGACTCAGAGTCACGGCCGTTCTTGGTGGAACCGCCGCCCTTGTGGTGAGCAAAGAACTGAATACCAATCTTCAGCATTGTATTACACCTCCAAAACTTCGATATAA
>CAMGIN010000087.1 GCA_946056135.1 uncultured bacterium
CCCAATACAAAAATGTGGGTCCGAAAAGGACACGCTACGCACCAAGCAGGAAGAACTTTAGAAATGCTGAATGATGAATGCTGAATGTAGTTTTTCGGTAATTCTGCATTTAGCATTCAGCATTTTGCATTTTATTCATCCTCTTCTTCATAAAGAGAATCCATGATCAGATCGTAGACGGCCTGCAGCTCTTCCTCGTCCTCGATGGCGCACAGTATGGGTTCGCCGTCTTCTTCCACCGACTTGAGGATGCTGACCTCCAGCTCCAGAGAATCCTGACTCTCCGCTGCGGGAATCACCGCGAGATAGGTATTGCCGTCATATTCCAGGGTGCTCAGCACCTCCAGCTCGTATTCGGTACCATCCTCGTCTACAATGGTCAGGAAATCAGAACCGTACTGATCCATGCCTTCTGCCTCCGATCTTTTGCATGGCTCTATTCTACAGCGACAGGCGTGCAAAATCAAGAGGGAATTTTGTACAGAAACACAATCTCAAATTTATGACAGATAATCCTCCAGCAGCCGCTGGAGATCCCGATCGTTACGAACCACAATCCCCTCCTGAAGGGCTTTCTGGTCGGCCTCAGGCAGGGAAGATACCGGATTGGGGAAGATCTGCCTGGGCTCCTCCTTTCCCTGGTCGAACAAAGCCACATACCCCTTCCAGCACCCCAGCACCACATACAGTGCCAGAACGGCGGACAGAAACTGTTTTTTTCCTTTCATTCCAGCGCAACCCCCTTTTTGAGTGTGGAGTTTGGAGTGTGGAGAGTGGAGTTATGGAATCCCTTCAGGATAGATAAAAAAGAGATAACGATTCCTAATTTAACTCCACACTTCACACTCCACTCTCCAAACTCCACACGCCTAGTCTGTCCTGATTTTAATTCTTTATTAATAAATTGGGTCTTTCGTTTTCGAAATGGGTATGCTATAATGAGATGACTGGTGCCATGCCATCCAGTCTGTTTTCGACCGATCTTTGCGTTCCCATGCGGCCCCAGGGCCGATTTCTTTGGAGGTACCCCTATGGCAAATGAAGAATTCTTCAAAAGGAGAAAAAGAAAGCCCCGGCAGGAGTGGGATCCCCACTGGCTGATAAAGCTTGTCTATATGGTTTTTTCCGTGGCGCTGTCCGTGGTCAAGATCGCCATCGGCGCGGCAGCCACGGTGCTGCTGATTGTTTTGATCTGCGGTACGGTGTTTATCGCCACCCTGGGCGATTACCTGCAGGAGGATATCCTGACAGAAGCAGCCGACTGGTCCCTGGACGACTATGTCCTGGAGGAGACTTCCTTTCTATATTATGTGGATTCCAACGGCGATATTCAGCAGCTGCAGCAGATCTACACCACCACGGACCGCCAGTGGGCCAATCTGGACGAGATCCCGCAGTCCCTGATCGACGCAGCCGTGTCCATTGAGGACAAGCGGTTCTACGAGCACCAGGGTGTGGACTGGATCACCACCATGAAGGCCTGCCTGAACATGTTCTTCGGCGGCAGTGATACCTTCGGCGGCTCCACCATCACCCAGCAGCTGGTGAAGAACTCCACCGGCGAGAAGAGCGTCACCGTTCAGCGAAAGGTCATGGAGATATTCCGGGCCCAGATCTGTGAGCGGGATTACGACAAGGATGTCATCATGGAGCAGTACCTGAACCGGATCTATCTGGGCAGAGGCTGCTATGGCGTCAAAAGCGCGGCGGCGGAGTACTTTGGCAAGGAGCTGCAGAACCTGACCGCGGCGGAATGTGCCAGCCTGATCAGTATCACCAACAACCCCTCCCTGTTTGACCCCAAATCGGAGCGGGTTTATATGTACAGGGGCGAGGAGCGGGACGGCGCGGGCCGGAACCGTTACCGCCAGCTGAATGTCCTCAGCGAAATGCATGAGCAGGGCTATCTGACGGATGAGGAATACAAGGAAGCCGTGGACCAGGAGATGGTCTTCAAGAACGGCGGCATCGCGGACGAGGATCGCTGGACTGTCTGCCAGAATGAAAACTGCGGCTATGCGGGCACCCGGAGCAACTTTACCGGAGGAGACGGCGCCTACTACTGTCCCATCTGCGGCAGCCTGACTTCCGTATCTACCAACGCCTCCCAGCATATTTACTCCTGGTTTGTGGACGCTGTGATTATGGACTTCGCCTCCTATCTCGCGGAGCAGGATGGCAAGAACTGGGACGACCTGGAAAAGGCGGATCGGGACCTGTACCTGGAGCGCATCCAGAAGGGCGGCTACCATATTTATACCACCCTGGACATGGACGTCCAAAAGCAGGTGGATGAGGTATACCAGAACCTGGACAACATCCCCAAGACCAACAGCAACCAGCAGCTCCAGTCCGCCATTGTGGTCATCGACAACCGCACCGGCGACGTGGTGGCCCTGGCCGGTGGCGTGGGGGAGAAGACCACCTTCCTGGGCTACCACCGGGCCACCCAGGCCAAGCTCCAGACCGGCTCCTCCATGAAGCCCATTGCGGTCTACGCCCCTGCCTTTGAGTCCGGCAAGGTGACACCGGCCACGGTGATGATGGACCTGCCCTACAGCTATGACGGCGGCACCAACTGGCCGAAAAACGACAACCGGAAGTACCAGTATTCCCGGACAGTGTATCAGGGCATCGTGTCCTCGGTGAACGCCATTTCCGTCAACACCCTGGCCACCATCGGCACGGAGTACGGCTACAGCTTCGCCAAGTACAACTTCGGCCTGGAGCATCTGGTGGAGTCCTACGAGGCTGCCAACGGCGAAATCAAGTCCGATGTGGGCCTGGCCCCGCTGGCGCTGGGCGCGCTGACCGTAGGCGCCACGGTGCAGGAGATGTCCGCAGCCTATGCCACCTTTGCCAACGACGGCACCTGGCGGGAACCCCGGCTCTATACCAAGGTGTATAACAGCAGCGGCCAGCTGGTGGTGGACAACACCCAGGATTCCCGGAAGATCCTCAGTGAGAAGACTGTGGATTATATGAACTACTGCCTGTATAACGCCGCCAACTACGGCACCGGCGGCGCGGCCATTTTCGGCGGCCAGTATATTGCCGGTAAGACAGGTACAACTTCCTCCAACCGTGACCGCTGGTTCTGCGGCTATACCACCCACTATACTGCTGCGGTCTGGGTCGGCTATGATCAGCCGGAACAGATCAGCCTGGGCACGAACCCCGCTGCCCAGCTGTGGCGGAAGGTCATGCAGCCCATTCATGAGGGCCTTCCCGCCGAGGGCCTGTACAACGGTAATGCCCTGCGCAGCGTGAATGTGTGTCTGGATTCCGGCAAGATCGCCACAGCTGCCTGCTACGGCGATACCCGGTCCATGGATCGTGTGGTCAGCGTCAATGTATACAGCGGCGACGAGCCACAGGGTACCTGCGACAAGCATGTGCAGGTGGAGTACTGTGTCACCGGCGGCGGTGTTGCCACTGCGTACTGTTCCCTGTTTGCCGATGCCGTGATCGAGACCCGTTCCCTGGTGAAGCTGACCCAGGGGGAGGTGGAGCAGATGAAGGCGGCGGCTAGCGTGGGCCTGAACAGCGACTACCTGCTGGACGGCTGTGTGTACTACCTGGGCGAGGGCGGCTGGCACGGCTTCTACGGCAACCTGCAGCCGAACCTCAACGAGCCCTATCTTGTTTGCCAGCTGCACAATGAGGAGAGCTGGCTGCGGCACGAGCAGGAGCAGATCCAGGACGATTCCGGGGACGAAGAGTGGCAGGATGACGGATGGAATAACTGGGAGGGCGACGACAGCCTCGTCGGCTGACAGACGAAAGAGATTAGAGAGTGAGGAGAAAGCCCAATGCTTTGGATTTCCGATGAATGGAAAGAGTATGAGGTTCTGGACGCCACCAACGGGGAACGGCTGGAGCGCTGGGGCAAGTATGTGCTGGTGCGCCCGGATCCCCAGGTAATCTGGAATACCCCCCGGACCGCGCCGGAGTGGAAGCACTACGATGCCCGTTATGTCCGGTCCAACACCGGCGGCGGCCACTGGACGGACCACACCCTGCCGGATCGCTGGCAGATCCGGTATAAGGACTACCTGACGTTCAATGTCAAGCCCATGAACTTCAAGCACACCGGGGTGTTCCCGGAGCAGGCGGCCAACTGGGACTTTATCCGGCAGACCATTCTGGACGCCCACCGTCCAGTGCGGGTGCTGAACCTGTTTGCCTATTCCGGCGGCGCGACCCTGGCGGCAGCGTCTGCGGGAGCGGAGGTGTTCCATGTGGACGCCTCCAAGGGCATGGTGGCCTGGGCCAAGGAGAACGCGGTAGCTTCCGGGCTGACCGATGCGCCGATCCACTGGATGGTGGACGACTGCGGCAAGTTCATCCAGCGGGAAATCCGCCGGGGACGGCGGTATGACGGCATCATTATGGATCCGCCCAGCTACGGACGGGGCCCCAGCGGCGAAATCTGGAAGATGGAGACCAGCTTCTATCCCTTCCTGCTGGAAGCTGCCAAGGTGCTGTCGGACAATCCGCTGTTCGTCATCATCAATTCCTACACCACCGGCCTTGCCCCTTCCGCCGTGGCCTATGCTGCCGATTCGGTGTTCTGCCCCAAATTCGGCGGCAAAACCGAGGCAGGGGAGTTGGGCCTGCCGGTGCGGGATTCCGGCCTTGTGCTTCCTTGCGGTGCTACGGGCCGGTGGACACCGTGAGGAAAGTAGAAAGTTGATAGTTTATGTGCCTTTACTTTTAACTTTCGTAGCGATTCAGTTGTGGCTAAGTTTTGTACGGAAAATGATTGTTTATCGCAGCACCCATCGTAGGGCGGGGTCATGACCCCGCCGACCCACTATGTTGATAGATATTGCCGGTTAAAGACAAAATCCGAACATTACGCATCGAATTTCCACTGACAATCGCTTTACCTGGTCGGCGGGGTCATGACCCCGCCCTACAGTTGGTGCGGCTGTAAACGATCATTTATGATAGTTACTGACTGCGACTGAACAGTTACCAACTTTCAACTGAAGATTGGAGGAACTCAATTTGAGTGAGATCATTTCGGTAGAGCACCTGGCCTACACCTACCCCGGTGTGGAGGGGACCAGTGGTGTCACCGTTTTTGAGGATATGAATTTAACGGTGGAGGAGGGCAGCTTTGTGGCCATTTTGGGCACCAACGGCTGCGGCAAATCCACCCTTGCCAAGCATTTTAATTCCATCCTGCTGCCCAGCGGCGGCAAGGTCTATGTCTGCGGCATCGACACTTCCAATGAGGAACGGATCATGACCGTCCGCCGCAGCGTCGGCATGGTGTTCCAGAACCCGGACAACCAGATCGTTGCCAATGTGGTGGAGGAGGACGTGGCCTTCGGTCCGGAGAATCTGGGGGTTGCCGGTCCGGAGATCCGCCGCAGGGTGGATCAGGCCCTGAAGCAGGTGGAAATGTACGAGTACCGGGAGCATGCGCCCCATCTGCTCTCCGGCGGACAGAAGCAGCGCATTGCCATCGCGGGCGTCATTGCCATGGAGCCCAAATGCATCGTGCTGGACGAGCCCACGGCCATGCTGGATCCCCGGGGCCGCCGGGAGGTCATGGAGACCATCGGACGGTTGAACAGGGAAAAGGGCATCACCGTGGTGCTGATTACCCACCACATGGACGAGGCTGCCAAGTGCCAGCGGGTGGTGGTCCTGGACAAGGGCAAGGTAGCCGCCGACGGCACTCCCCAGGAGGTTTTTGCCCAAGTGGAGCTGCTGCACCGCATCGGCCTGGCCGCCCCGGACTCCGTGGAGCTGTGCTGGGAGCTGAACAAACAGGGCTTTGATTTGCCCCTGGATAAACTGGACCCGAAAGACTGCGCACAGGCAATATTTGAGGTAATAAGTAAGAGTGAATAGTGAAGAAGTGTGGTATCGCTTCGCGATGATTTTAAATAAGTCCCGCAGGGACACAATACTTATTCACTCTTCACTATTCACTATTCACTTTTACGGATTACTTCGCCACAGGGCAGGAGGAATATATTTGGAACCCATACTTGAGATAAAGAATCTGAGCTATATCTACAGCATCGGCACTCCCTTTGAGCACAAGGCCCTGGACAATATATCCTTCGCCGTCCACCGTGGGGAGTTTATCGGCATTATCGGACATACCGGCTCCGGCAAATCCACCCTGATGCAGCAGCTCAACGGTCTGCTGAAGCCCACCTCCGGCACGGTTCTGCTGGAGGGCAAGGATATCTGGTCCGATAAGCAGCTGACCCGGCAGGCCCGGTTCCGGGTGGGACTGGTGTTTCAGTACCCGGAGTACCAGCTGTTTGAGGAGACGGTGTATCGCGACATCGCCTTCGGCCCGAAGAACATGGGCCTTTCCGCCGAAGAAATTGACCGCCGGGTCCGGGAGGCAGCGGGCTTCGTTGGCCTGACGGCGGAGCAGCTGGAGGTTTCTCCCTTTGACCTGTCCGGCGGCCAGAAGCGAAGGGTAGCCATTGCTGGCGTCATCGCCATGGAGCCGGAGGTGCTGATCCTGGACGAGCCCACGGCCGGTCTGGACCCCATCGGCCGGGCGGAAATTCTGGGCAATATTGAGAGCTACCGCAGGGCCAAGAACGCCACCATTATGATGGTGTCCCACTCCATGGAGGATGTGGCCCGACTGACGGACCGGCTGCTGGTATTGAATGGCTCCAAGCTGGCTATGGACGGCACCCCGGCAGAAGTCTTCACCCATGCGGAGGAGCTGGTGGACATGGGCCTGAGCATACCGGAGGTGACCCAGGTGTTCCTGCATCTGCGCAAACTGGGCCTGGATGTGGAAAATGTCTACACCATCGGCCAGGCCGTTGCCGCGTTGAAGAAAATTCGGGGAGGTGCTGCCCATGCTTAAGGATATCACCCTGGGCCAGTATTTCCCGGGACATTCCGTGATCCACCGTTTAGACCCGAGAACCAAGCTGATTATGCTGGTTGTGTACATCGTGGCGCTGTTCCTGGCCAAGACCTGGGTCTCCTACGCCCTGATGCTGGCATTCTTGGTATGGGTCATCCAGATTTCCACCATCCCGCCCAAGGCCATTGTCCGGGGCATGAAGCCTCTGGTGATGATTCTGCTGTTTACGGGCATTCTGAACCTGTTCTTTTCTCAGGACGGCAGGGTGCTGGTTCATTTTTGGATTATCACTGTTACCACCGGCGGCGTTTCCCGGGCGGCGATGATGATGGCGAGAATTCTCATGCTCATCACCGGCTCCTTCCTGCTGACCTATACCACCTCGCCCATCGCTCTGACCGACGGCCTGGAGTCCCTCATGGGGCCATTGAAGAAACTGAAGGTCCCGGTTCATGAGCTGGCCATGATGATGTGCATTGCCCTGCGTTTCATCCCCACCCTGATCGAGGAGACGGATAAGATCATGTCCGCCCAGAAGGCCAGAGGCGCGGACTTTGAGAACGGCTCCCTGATGGACCGGGCCAAGGCATTGATTCCCATTCTGGTGCCCCTGTTCATCAGCGCTTTCCGCCGGGCGGACGAGCTGGCTACCGCCATGGAGTGCCGCTGCTACCAGGGCGGCGAGGGCCGGACCAAGATGAAGCAGCTGCACTACCACCGCAATGACTTCTTCGCCTTCGGTATCGGCGGCGCGGTGGTGCTGGCTGTGGTGGTGCTGGGCCAATTCGGTCTGTGAGGGAAGCCATGCGCAATATTGCTCTTCGACTGACATATCTTGGAACAGCCTATCACGGCTGGCAGGTTCAGAAGAATCTGCCTACCGTGGCGGAGACCATGGAGAAGGCCGCCGCCATGGTGGTGGGCCACAGCGTCCACATGACCGGCTGCGGCCG
>CAMGIN010000088.1 GCA_946056135.1 uncultured bacterium
TGATGAAGCTGGTGGTGCCCATTGCGGTGCAGAGCTTCATGCTGGCCCTGGTCAGTGTGACGGACGCGGTGATGCTGGGGCGGCTGGATCAGCAGTCCATGGCTTCGGTGTCCCAGGCGGGCAATGTGCAGTTTTTTCTGAATCTGCTGGTGACGGGCTTCAGCATCGGCGTGGGCATTATGGCTGCCCAGTATTGGGGCAAGGGGGACGGCAAATCCATTGAGCAGATCGCGCCTACGGGGTTGAAGATCATTCTGGTGCTGGGCGGGGCAGTGACCCTGGCGGCGCTGTTCATTCCCACGACACTGATGTCCATTCTCACCAGTGACCGGACCCTGATTCCCTTGGGCGCGGAGTATCTGCGGGTGGTGGCGCCTTCCTATTTCCTGTGCGGCATTACCCAGGTCTACTTCGCCCTGCTGAAAAACACTGGCCATACCACCGAGAGCTCCGCAATCAGCTCCATCGCCGTGGTGGTGAACATCGTGCTCAACGGTGTGTTTATCTTCGGCTTGCTGGGCGTTCCCGCCATGGGCATCCGGGGCGCTGCCCTGGCGACGGTCATTGCCCGGCTGGTGGAGCTGATTCTTGCCGTGGTGGTCACCAAGCGCAAGGGCAATGTGCAGCTGCGCTGGATGGGGCTGCTGAAGAAGGCGGACAGGCTGCTGTATCAGGATTTCCTGCGCTACACCATGCCCGTCATCGGAGCCAGCCTGGTTTGGGGCATCGCTTATATGTCCTACTCCGTGGTGCTGGGCCACATGGATGGAGACGCGGTGGCTGCCAACTCCATTGTCTCTGTGGCCAAGAGCCTGATTTCCTGCCTGATTCGGGGCGTAGGCGGCGGTGCGGGCATTCTGATCGGCAATCTGCTGGGCGCCAATCTGCTGGATAAGGCCAAGTCCTACGGCGCCCGGCTCACAAAGCTTGCCGCGGTGGTGGGCATCTGTACCGGCCTGCTGCTGGTGGCGCTGACCCCGGTTATTATGAACATTACCGAGCTGACCCCCAAGGCTGCCGAATATCTGAAGATTATGATTGCGTTTACCGGATTGAACGTTGCGGCCCAGTCCGTGAACCACGCGGTGCTGGACGGTATCTTCGGCGCAGGCGGCGATGCCAAATTTGACATGAACACCAACATTCTCTTCATGTGGTGCATCTGCGTTCCCCTGAGCCTGATGGCGGCTTTCTGGTGGAACCTCCCGGCCCCGGTGGTGTTCTGCCTGTGCAATATGGACGAGATCATCAAACTGCCGGTGGTGTTCCATCATTACCGCAAGTACATCTGGCTGAGAAATATCACAAGAGAGATGGCATAACTGTCTGCGAACAGCCGATCCCGAAGCCTCTCCCTTTGGGAGAGGTGCCAGGCGTAAGGCTGGCGGAGAGGGCGAATGGGCAGGCGCGTTTCTTCGGACTTCGTGAGAAAATCTGCGTGCCTACCGCCCTCTCAGTCACGGCGTAAGCCGTGACAGCGATCCCTATGGGAGAGCCTTTGGCGAATTTGGCTGCCGTCTGCGGCAGCGTGTTCCCGGAGAATCCAGAAAACAGCCCAAAACCGGATGCCGTCAGTGCATCCGGTTTTGGTTTGCCTGCCTATTTGGTGTCCGCAATGTCCACTACGGCGGTGGGGCGGTTGACGTAGGCCCGGGTGATGCCGTCAGGCTCGCCGATGCGGGTGTCGCTGCGGAAAATGTGGGCCCGGCTGTCCTCGCCGCAGAGCACCGCCCGCTTGGAGAACACCGCCAGGCCGTACAGTGTGGTGGGGCGGCAGGTGCCTACCACCGCGTCGGCCAGGATGCGGTAGTAGAAGGTGATGTCGATGCAGTAGTGGTTCCGGTCGAAGGCCACGGGCTCCACATCGATGTAGGTGTTCAGCAGCTCCGCGCAGCGGACCCGGACATTGGCGGCGGAGTCCAGCAGCTGCTGGGAGCCGCAGGTTAAGTACACCCGCAGGTCCTCGATACAGTCCTTATCCCGGCAGGAGTCGGTGATTTTGCGTGTGTGGATGGACATGGTGTCCCGGGCCCCGGCGGCACCGTGGCGCTGGGTGTCCGTGTTTTGCTCTGACATAAGGATTACCTCCCGTGTTGAGAATAAGCAAAGGCGCTTATAGGACAGTTTATGCAGAGCGGGCAGGGAAGTGCATAGTCAGTTGGGAGTGTGAAGTGTGGAGTTAGGAGTTGTGGGAGAGTTGAGAGTGGAGTTGTCCGGGGGTTCAGCCCTGTATGGAGATTTCAAGTGCCGCATGAGAGCCGCATATTTGTGTAAATGATCGTTTATGTGCATACCCACTGTAGGGGAGGGTCATTGACCCTCCCGCTGCGTAACGAAACAGAGCGTGAAATAGGTTGCTTCCAATGCTGGTTTTCACAAAACGCGACAGGTTTGACCGCTCAAAAGCTTTCAGCCGGCGGGAGGGTCAATGACCCTCCCCTACAGTGGGTGCTGCTGTAAACGATCATTTCGCTAACGATATCGAAAAACTGCCATCCCTTGCATTGCTTTGGGATGGCAGATTTCCAAATGGTATAGCAGTTTAGAAAAAATCAGAAAACTTCTAACTCCACACTCCACTCTCTCCACGCTCTACTCTATTAGAAGAAGCGGTATATGGTCTGGCTGCGGTAGGTTTCTCCGGCCTTGGTGATGGGCTGGGGCCAGTCGGGGTGGTGGAGGCAGTCGGGGTAATACTGGGTCTCCAGCGCAATGCCCGCGTGGGCGCCATAGTGGACGCCGCCCTTGCCGGTTTCATCCAGGAAGTTGCCTGCGTAGAACTGAATGCCGGGGCAGTCCGTAGTCACCGCCATGGAACGGCCGGAGAGGGGGTCGTGGAGGATGGCGCAGGGATCGCAGAAGACCTCCCAGTTGTGATCGTACCCGCCCTGGAGCTTTAGGGGCTCGTAGTCTGCGGCAATGTCCTGGCAGATGGGCTTGGGAACCCGGAAGTCCATGGGCGTGCCCGCCACCGGACGCAGCTCGCCGGTGGGGATGTTCTCTGCGTCGTCGGGGGTGAAGAACTGGCCGGGGATCGTGAGAATCTGGCGGACGGCGGCGTCGGTGTTCTGTTGGCCTGCCAGATTGAAGTAGCTGTGGTTGGTCAGGTTGAACACCGTGTCTCTGTCACAGGTGGCTTTGTAGGTGATGACCAGCCTGCCCTCCGGCTCCAGGGCGTAGGTGACCCGGATCACCGCGTTGCCGGGGAAGCCCTGGTCGCCGTGGGGGCTGTGCAGCTCCAGGGTGATGGCGCTTTCCTCACAGGACACCACCTGCCACATCCGCTGGAAGTAATGGTCCGGGCCGGAGTGGAGGTTGTTGCCGTTTTCGTTGGGGGTCATGGAATAGGTCTTGCCGCCCAGGACGAAGCAGGCGTTTTTGGTGCGGTTGGCATTGCGGCCCACGGTAGCCCCCAGGCAGGCGGTGCCTTGGCGGTAGCCGTTGCAGTCGTCATAGCCCAGCACTACGTCCGCCAGGTTTCCTTCCCGGTCGGGAATGAGCAGCTTTACCAGCGTCGCGCCGTAGTCGGACACGGCAGCCTGAAGCTGACCACAGGATATGGTGTACAGCGAGGCGGTTTCACCGGAGGGTAAAACGCCGAAAGATTTTGGCATGGGAAACTCTCCTTTCATTTTTCGCAGGGAAAAAAGCAGAATTATGTTAAGAACGCTTTTTGTGATTATACTATATTCTGCCTCGCATTTCAAACCTTTCTTTTCTGCTTTGCGGAAAAGAAGCAACTTTCCCCCGTTTCCAGGGCGGGAAAACAGGGGACGAAAAAGGGTAACTTTTTGCCTTGGAAAACGAATGCACAATATTTTGTAGGCGGGACTTGACAAAACCACAATATCTAGTATAATAGAGCATGCACGAGAAAATAAAGAAGCATAGTGTCCAAGGAGGAACCCTCATGAAGATTATTAAGCGCAACGGCGCGGAAGTCGTTTTCGACATCGACAAGATTATTATGGCCGTGACCAAGGCCAACAATGCAGTGGATGAAAAGGTGCGCATGACCCCATTGCAGATTCAGCGGATTTCCCAGAGCGTTCAGATCTCCTGCGAGGAGATGGGCCGCAGCCCGTCCGTGGAAGAGATCCAGGATCTGGTGGAGAAGGCCATTATGGCCCACGGCGCGTTTGAAGTTGCCAAGGAATATATTACCTACCGCTATACCCGCAGCCTGCTGCGGCAGTCCAATACCACGGATGATCGGATCCTGAGCCTCATCGAGTGCAACAACGAGGAGGTCAAGCAGGAGAACGCCAACAAGAACCCCACCATCAACGCCGTTCAGCGGGACTACATGGCCGGCGAGATCAGTAAGGACATCACCCGGCGGATTCTGCTGCCCCGGGAGGTGGTGGAGGCCCACGAGGCCGGCATCATCCACTTCCATGACTCCGACTATTATGCCCAGCATATGCACAACTGCGACTTGGTGAACCTGGACGACATGCTGCAGAACGGCACTGTGATCTCCGGCACCCTCATCGAGAAGCCCCATTCCTTCTCCACCGCCTGCAACATCGCCACCCAGATCATCGCCCAGGTGGCCTCCAACCAGTACGGCGGCCAGTCCATCTCCCTGACCCATCTGGCTCCCTTCGTCCAGATCAGCCGGGAGAAGATCCGCAAGAGTGTGGAAAAGGAAATGGCTGCGTTCGGCATCGCCCCTTCGGAGGAGGTTATCTCCCGGGTGGTGGAGGACCGGCTCCGGGAGGAGGTCAGCCGGGGTGTCCAGACCATCCAGTACCAGGTGGTGACGCTCATGACCACCAACGGACAGGCTCCTTTCATCACCGTGTTCATGTACCTGAACGAGGCTAAGAGCGAGCAGGAGAAGAAGGACCTGGCCATGATTATCGAGGAGACCCTGCGCCAGCGCTACGAGGGCGTGAAGAACGAGAAGGGCGTGTGGATCACCCCCGCCTTCCCCAAGCTGATCTATGTGCTGGAGGAGGACAACGTCCGGGAGGGAACCCCCTACTGGTATCTGACCCGTCTGGCTGCCCAGTGTACCGCCAAGCGGATGGTGCCGGACTACATCAGCGAGAAGAAGATGAAGGAGTACAAGCTGTCCAAGGGCGAGACCCCGGGCAACGGCGACGTGTACACCTGCATGGGCTGCCGCAGCTTCCTGACCCCCGACCGCTCCGGCAACGGCTGGGACAATGTGGCCCGGGCCAAGAACTATGAGCCCGGCAAGCCCAAGTACTATGGCCGGTTCAACCAGGGCGTGGTCACCATCAACCTGGTGGACGTGGCATTGTCCTCCGGCCGGGATATGACGAAATTCTGGGAGATCTTCGAGGAGCGGCTGGAACTGTGCCACACCGCGCTGCAGTGCCGTCACGAGCGGCTGAAGGGCACCCTGTCCGACGCCGCTCCCATCCTGTGGCAGTACGGCGCCCTGGCCCGTCTGGAGAAGGGCGAGCCCATTGACAAGCTGCTCTACGGCGGCTATTCCACCATCTCCCTGGGCTACGCGGGACTGTACGAGTGCGTCAAGTACATGACCGGCAAGTCCCACACCGACGAGGAGGCCAAGCCCTTCGCCCTGTCCGTCATGCAGAAGATGAACGACAAGTGCCTGCAGTGGAAGACCGCGGAGAACATCGACTACTCCCTCTACGGCACCCCCCTGGAGTCCACCACCTACAAGTTCGCCAAGTGCCTGCAGAAGCGCTTCGGCATCATCCCCGGCATTACGGACAAGAGCTATATCACCAACTCCTACCACGTCCATGTGGCGGAGCCCATCGACGCTTTCACCAAGCTGGCCTTCGAGTCCGAGTTCCAGCAGCTGTCCCCCGGCGGAGCCATCAGCTATGTGGAAGTGCCCAATATGCAGAACAACATCGACGCTGTTCTGGAGGTCATGCAGTTCATCTACGACAACATCATGTACGCCGAGCTGAACACCAAGTCCGACTACTGCCAGGTCTGCGGCTTTGACGGCGAGATCGAGATCCAGGAGGACGACGGCAAGCTGGTGTGGGTCTGCCCCCAGTGCGGCAACAAGGACCAGAGCAAGATGAATGTGGCCCGGCGGACCTGCGGCTACATCGGAACCCAGTACTGGAACCAGGGCCGAACCCAGGAGATCAAGGACCGGGTGCTGCACCTGTAAGAAAGAGGCGGAATATGACGGAGTTTCGGTATGATACCCAGCTGCTGATTGAGGGACATGACCTGGATGAAGATGCCATCAACGACTATTTCGTAGAGAATTTCCAAGGCGACTGCCTGCTGGCGGTGGGGGATGAGGACCTGATTAAAGTCCACTACCACACCAACGAGCCTTGGAAGGTGCTGGAATACTGCGCCTCCTTAGGAGAGATCTACGACATCGTTGTGGAGGACATGGACCGCCAGTCCCGGGGACTGAAGGGATAAAAAGAAAAAGGGGTGCGGAAGAAAAAGCCGCATCCCTTTTTTGCGCGGAATCAGATAAGCTGCAATATGTGTGTAAATGATCGTTTACAGCAGCACCCACTGTAGGGGAGGGTCATTGACCCTCCCGCCGGCTGAAAGCTTTTGAGCGGTCAAACCTGTCGCGTTTTGTGAAAACCAGCATTGGAAGCAACCTATTTCACGCTCTGTTGCGTTACGCAGCGGGAGGGTCAATGACCCTCCCCTACAGTGAGTACTACGATAAACGATCATTTACAATTGCAACTCCACACGAAACTCCACACTGTTTCCATGGTTGCAAAACCGAAGAAAGAATGCTACAATGACAGAAAATTATGTTTAGATAAAGGAAAGAGAAACATGGACGTTACATTTGAAAGCCTGGGCCTGTCCCCGGCGATGCTGAAAGCTTTGGAGCAGAAGGGCTACGGCTACCCAACCACCATCCAGGCCGAGGCCATTCCGTATTTTATGCAGTGGCGGGACGTCATTGCCAAGGCTCCCACCGGCACTGGCAAGACCTTCGCCTTCGGCATTCCCATGATCGAGCATGTGGACCCGGCCTCCGAGGAGGTTCAGGGCCTGATTCTGGCCCCCACCCGGGAGCTGGCCATCCAGATCGGCGACGAGCTGCGGGGGCTGCTGACCTATTTCCAGGGCATCCGGGTGGCGGTGCTCTACGGCGGCGCGGGCATCGGCGGCCAGATCAAACAGCTCCAGCGTAAGCCTCAGATCGTGGTTGCTACCCCCGGACGGCTCATGGACCACTACAACCGCAAGACCATCCGCCTGGATAAGATCCAGACCGTGGTGCTGGACGAGGCGGACCGGATGCTGGATATGGGCTTTTTCAAGGATGTGACCCGGATCATTGAGAAGGTGAAGAACCGGAAGAATCTGGGATTGTTCTCCGCCACCATCTCCCAGGAGGTCATGACCGTGTCCTGGATGTACCAGCGGGATGAGGTGGAGATCACCGTGGAGCCGGAGAAGGAGGACCGCCCGGACATCGACCAGTTCAGCCTGACCTGCACCCCCCTGGAAAAGGCGGAGACCACCCTGCGGCTGATCCGCACCCAGGGCTATGAGCGGGTGATGATTTTCTGCAACACCAAGCACATGTGCCAGCGCTTAAGCGACGACTTCCAGCGCGCCGGTATGGACTGCCAGTGCATCCACGGCGATATCCGCCAGAGCCAGCGGGAGAAGACCATGCAGCGCTACCGGGA
>CAMGIN010000089.1 GCA_946056135.1 uncultured bacterium
CGTCACAAGGGGCGTCAGGGATGCCGCCCCCTACGCCCACCAATCTAACATTGCTACGATAAACGATCATTTACGGCAAGAAATTTCGTACGACTGAATCGGTACCAAAGAATTTGAGCCGCCCCATTTCCGGGGCGGCTCGTCACGCGAAGCGGTTATGCAAACATGATTTTGAGTTTGGGAAGCAGAAGCTTTCCCGCAAACAGGAAAGCAATCAGGACAGACGGGAACAGATAGCCCGCGGTCCGCCATGCGACCTCTTCGGAAATCAGCAGGTTATAGGTGGCATGGAACACAATACAGGCGCCCAGCAGACCCACCGTTCCGGTAAACACCAGCCATCGGCGGCGGAACACATAAGACAGTCCATACCCGATCAAAATGCCGCAGAGGATATGCAGCGCCCCGGCGGAAAGCCCGCGAATCAGCAGGAACATCAGATTTTCCGCGCCGTTCTCCGTCAGATAGCACACATTTTCAAAGGTGGCAAAGCCTACGGCAAGGGCAATGGCGGCTTCGGGCAAATCCCGGACCTTTGGCTCAAAAACCAGAACGTAGAACAGCAGCGGCAGCAGCTTCATCACTTCCTCGCACACCGGCGTGATCTCCACGACGGTAACGGTGGCGCTGACGCCATAATACCCCATGAAAAAGCTGTTGACATAGGCCGACAGCAGGCATACGCCCATTCCGGCCACCATAAACAGCATGAATGCCCGGGTTCGTCCCCCGATAAACAGCATACACAGCGCCAGCGGGATTGCAAGGCAAACGAAAATATTCTCAATATAGATCATTTCCCCGCCACCTCCCGAAGCGCCAGCGGCAGCAGCGCCGCGAAGGAAAACGTCAGCGTAATGTCTACGGCGAAGTAGAGATTAAAGCGGGTAAAGTCCCGCATAAAAACGGACACCACATACAGCAGAAGCTGCAGTCCCACGCAGAGCAGCACCCAGCAGTCGATCAGCCCTCCGCCGCTTTTGCGACGGAGCCGCGATACCGTGAGATACACGATCGCAAACACAACCCCGGCAAATGCCGCAGAAACAAAAACGGACGGGCCAAACATCCGAAACACCAGAACGACCGCCGCCGTAACCAGAGCGCAGGACAGGGACAGCAGGGAAAACAACGGTCTTGCCCGGTCGGTCCGTACCATTTGGAACGACAGCAGGAACAGATACGCAGCCAGCCAGGAAAACTCCGAGACATAGAAAACCTGTGGTACGTTCCCAAAAATAAAAAGGTGCAGCACCCAATAGAGCGTTCCCATGGAAACGCAGATAAAAAACAGGGCGAGGATCAGAAAACGGCGGTCTTTGTGCCGGAACGCCGCCGCAGCCGCCGCCAGCGCCGCACACAACAGCACGGTAACCTGAAAACAGTTGTCAATCAATTCAAAGTTCATCGTCCGAATTCTCCCGCTGATTCCTCTCATTTCTGCGGTGCAGGCGGTACAAAAGTACCGTCACGCATACGCCGAGCAGAAAGGCCATAATCCCCATCAGGATATAGCCCAAGGCTGCGTGGCTTCCGACCAGGCTTGCCGCGCCGGAAGCATGATGTGCTTCACCGCCGGGAATGCCCGCCATCAATCCGGGCATAAACGAGCCGATCCCAACTACGAGGATCAGGCAGACCGCGATGCAGATCACATCCAACGCACGCTGTTTCCTCTTTTGCTGTTCCCTTTTTATTTCTGCCGTCCGCTTATGAATCAATCCGGCGCGTTCTTCATTCGTCCGCATAGGTAAATCCCTCCTGCTCCAGGATCGCTTTCAGGCTTTGCTTTCCACGGTAGACCAGCTTTGTGATCTGCCCCTCGCTCTTATTCATAACCGTTGCCGCATTGCGGTAGCTCATTTCCTCAAAGTAGACCAGATAAAGCGCTTCCCGGTATTCCGCCTTCAATTTTTCAAGGGCGTCATAGAGCTGGCGGCTGCGCTCTCTGCGGGAAAGCTCCGTGTCAGCCAGCACGTCGCTCTGGGGCTCGAAGTCCAATTCCTCAAAACGCAGAAAGCTGAGCCTGTGCTTTTTCCTGTGGCGCAGGGCGAGATTTCGCGCCGTTTTATACAGATACGCCTGAAACGCTCCCGCGCCTGTAATCGGACGCTCTTTTGCAAAAATCCGGGAAAATGCTTCGATCATCAAGTCCTCGGCTTCGTGCATATCTTTGATATAGTCATTTATGTACAGCGTCAACGGGTCGCCGTATTTTTCAACCAGCAAATCGGCGGCTTTTTGCTCTCCGTCAAGATACCGCCGGTATGCGGTTTCGTCTGAAATCATGCTTGCCGCCTCCCTCCATGTTTTTGCGTGCGTGGGTCTGCCGGCGTTTCCGCGTCCTCCGGAATCGCCCAGGAGCGCCCGAAGCGATCTGCACCGGGGATACGTCCCTGTGCCGCATATCGATTGACAGGGCGCTCTGATACGCCCCATTTGCAGGAAGTTCCCCGTATGGAAAGATACTCTTTCATACGCCGCCCTTTTCCATTTGTTATAATAGTACTGAATACATTATACACGAATATCAAACGTTTTGCAAGCACAGACGCGAAGGCAGGAACCGCTGGTGAAAAACGGAAGAAGAAAGCGGCAAGTAATGCCTGTGTATATATACAATGGCAAAACCGCCGATTCCCGCTCTCGCGGAAACCAGCGGTTTTCTGCTTGTTGAGGCTCCACCCCAATCCCCGCAGAACACGGAAGTCGTGTTCTGGAAGGGGTTATTTAACAGCTCCCTTTTGCTTGTGGTGCCGGTGACCGGACTCGATTGCATTTCCCGCTTCGCGGGAAATCATGGAGGCAGCCGGTTTTTGAACTGGCTGCCGGAAATGTCCACCGGACATTTCCATTTAGGTGGGTTCGAGTTCGGTGCCTTTATCAGCAAAAAAGCACCCCGGTTAGGGCGGTGTTCGTAAGACAGCTAATTATGCAAAAGGCGTGACGAAAGTGGTCACGCCTTTTGCCTTAGGAGGATGGCCGTAAATTGGCGCAAGGGGTACAGCCCCTTGTTCGGAACGCAGTGACGCAAAACAGCCCGGACATTCAGGCGTCCGGGCTGTTCGACCTCGCAGAGCGCACATGCGGGGATTACCCCGTATAGAAGTGCGCCCTTAGTGCCTAAGGGTTAACTCAACTACGGGAGCCGCCAGTACCGGCACCGTGGGGTGCCGGTACTGGCGGCGAAATCGTTATTATGCTTTGTGTGTGCAGTAGGAGTAGACAGTAAGGAACAGGAAGATGGGTATCTCAACACAGTATGCCCCCAGCATCACATAGGGTGTCCAAATTGCGAGATTGCCCATGTTCCAGAAGGCAAAATCAACGAGGGTATAAAGAAAGCTGGTCTGCAAAGCCACACCGCCTGCGGGGAGAACGGTATAAATCCATTGTCCGATCTCAGAAGGCAGGGCCACATAGAGGATCACAGGAAGAATACAGCATACCAATGCTACAGCGAGGGAAGCCACCACATTCCGAAGTCTGGAAGAAAGAAACAGGGTAAAGCTCACGGTTGCCAGCAGGCACAGAAGATAACCTCCGGCGCCGACCCATTGCAGCTGGCCGAGATTCAGATTTGAAAGATTTACGATGGAATACAGCATTTGTATGGAGGTTTTCGTACATTCCCAGCCGTACAGGCTGTTGGACACCAGCAGAAAAACCACAGCGCAAAGGGAAAAGGCGGTGCCGCAAATGAGCAGTGCAGAAAGTAGTTTCGTTACGGCAAATTTCACTCGCCCATACTTGGTGCAGCGGTAGATATCGTCGGCTCCCGTCTGATAGTCCGAAGTGAAAATGGGTGCGGCGATCACTGTGCAGAACAGGACGATGAGAAAGGACAGAAGCAGCTGGTAGTCCATTGCATCCGTATTATAGCCGGGATAGAGCTGGTAGGGCGTTTCCACCCGGCTGTATAGGCGTTTTGCGGCTTCCTGCGCTGCCGGGTGGTCTTTCTGTTCCAGCTTCATCAGAGAAACCAGTCTTGCTTCACAGGCACCGTAGAAGTCCTCGATTTTCTCAGGGTCTACGTCCATCAGAGAAGGGGCGATGCCACTGTCGGGATCAGCGAAAGCTTCCCGGACGCCGTGAAGCAGCGGTGCGTAAGGCAGAATTTCCGCTTCATAGACTCCGTCTGGCAGGTCATAGGTATTGTCCACACCGTACTTTGTCAGACAAGTTTGATAAGCTTCCACAGCCTGTCTTACCTTTTGCGGAGTTACCTCACCCATGGTGTCCGATTGCAGCGTTTTCAGATACTGTACCGCATCCAGGCCAAGGAGCTTTACGGTATCTCCGTTGGCATCCCGATAGGTGATGTAGGAAAAGGTGGTTGGGATATATGCCATCACCAGTGACAGCACCAGCGAAAAGGTAAGCAGAATCAAAGTCAATCGGGTTTTGAGAACCCGTTTCAGTTCCAATTTCATCAGGCGCATAATTTACCTCCTTTCCTGGGGAAACAGCCACAGATACAGATCCTCCAAACGGGGAGCCACGACGGCAGAATTGGATACAGAAGGTTCCTCCGCTAGATACCGTATGGAGATATCCCCATTTTCCTCGTTGCGCAGATTAACGATGGGCAATTCCCGTTCATATTCCGCAAGAGTGCTTGCCGGGATTGTGGCAGTCCATACCTTGCCCTCCACCAGCTTGACCAGTTCCTCCGTGGTGCCGCAGGCCAGCAGCTTTCCACCCTTCATCACCGCGTTCCGGGTGGCGATGTACTCCACATCGGAGACAATGTGGGTGGAGATCAGCACAATCCGGTCATGGGCAAATTCCGAAAGCAGATTCCGGAAACGCACACGCTCTCCGGGGTCAAGGCCGCTGGTGGGTTCGTCCAGAATCAAAACCTCCGGCTCGTTCAGGAGCGCCTGCGCAATGCCCACACGGCGCTTCATGCCGCCGGACAGCTTGGCGATCTTCTTGCGCCGAACATGGGTAAGGGTCAGCTGTTCCAGCAGCTCGCTGATTTTCCGCTTGCTGTCCGCTGCCGTCAGCCCTTTCAGAACGGCAACGTATTCCAAATAATCCTGAACGGTGAACTCGGGATAGAACCCGAATTCCTGGGGCAGATACCCAAAGATATCCCGGTACCGCTGCCCCAGGGTAGAAATGGGAATACCGTCATAGGTGATCTGCCCGGAGGTGGGCTGCATGATTCCAGCAAGCATCCGCATCAGCGTGGTTTTTCCCGCGCCGTTGGCACCCAGCAGTCCCCAGACGCCGGGGGTAAGCTGTAAGGAAATGTCGTCCACCGCTGTCATGTCTTTGAAGCGTTTTGAAATATGTTCCATACATAAATCCATAATGTGTATCCTTTCAGATTACTTGCATTTCTGCGTAAGCGCAGTGGTAGAGGAGATGGTGAAATTGATGACAGCAAAAGGAAATCAGCAGGGCGCATACCCCAATCCAGCCCGGAGAAAGGCGGAAAAAAAGATGGAAATGCCGGTGTGCCAGAGAAAGCCCCACAAGCAGAAAACCGCACAGCCCCATACTTCCCGCAAGAAACTGCCGGGGAGAAACGTGCCCCAACAGATAGAGACATCCGCTGCTTGCCAGCAGGAAAGGAAAGCCTACAGAAAGTGCCGCGCTGCCCGCCTGCAACGTGGTTTTTGCTGCAGCCGTCAGCAAAATGCCGCTGAGAAAAGTGGCATCGCCGATTCCGATGATGATGAGCCTTGCCATAAGCAGCTGAACGGAAGAAAACCGGGTTGCCGCTTCCACTTCCTGCATCCGATAACGGATGGAGCGGTAAAGAAACGGCGGTGCTGCCATAAAAGTGAAAAGGGACAGACAAACCAGCAGCCCTGCAACGGATTGGGGGTCTTTCCAATATCCCTGTCCAAGCAGATGGGAAAGCAGACCGCAGACCGTAAGCAGAGAAGCAGCCTGCACCGCCCAGACCTTCCAGCCAATGAAGCGAATCTGCATGGATAGGAATTGTGGGAAGGAAAGCCGCTGCCGCCGGGAGTACGCCTCCTTCCGGGCCAGCAATATCGCTTCAGACATGGAAGATGAACGGACCTCAACATCTGCCCCTTGGTAGGCTTGATGCAGTCGGGTTTCTAAGTCTTTATTTGTCACAATGCTCCTCCTTTTCAAGCTGGGATTTGAGTTTTTTCAGAGCTGCCCGAAGCCGGGACTGGACGGTGCGCAGAGGCACCCCGGTGACCTGGGCAATCTGCCGCAGGGTCAGCTCCTGACCGAACCGGAGCAGCAGTACCTCCTGCTGTTCCGGGGGCAGGGAGCGAATCTGCTGGCGGAAATTCAGATCAGCGTGAATCCGCTCAAATCCAGATTCCTCGCTGGGAAGCTCCGCCGGGATATCCTCAATAGAGAACTCTACGGCACCAGTTTTTCGGTACATATCCACGCAGGTGTTGGCGGCAATCCGGTATAGAAACGCCTTGCATTTTCCTTTATGTACATAGCGGTCATAATAGCGGATGGCTTTCAGAAAGGTTTCCTGGGCCGCATCCTCGGCTAAACATGGGTTGGGGGCGTGCCACAGACAGTAGCGGAGAATCTCAGGATACAAAAGCCTGATCAGTTCATCCACCGCATCAGCGTCACCCTGCCCAATCCGTATCATCAATTTCTCTTCACGCGTCAAGATCATTCCTCCTAAGGGCGTCCCCTCATAGTATACAACGAATTGTACATCGGTAAATGATTGACATCCTTATTTTTTTGAAAGTTATTTTTTCGGACAGAAGAACCATCCCAGCTGTCGGAACACAACAACTCTGGATGTGGGGGTGCCAGATTATCAATGTATACGGCAACTGATATTGAATCCACAGCTTGCAATTTATCTCTTAATAGCTCCTTCATGTAAATCACGAAATGTGTTGTTTTCCTTTGCGAGTTTGCTTGCTGCTTCCCGGCGTTCCTGAGAATAGGGAGCGGTCAGGCGGATACTGATTTGCTCTTTTGCAATCTCAAACCACAGACCACCCTGCCCGTCATCATCTGTCTGACGGCACAACTCCGGGTACTTGGCAGCATAGGCCAGCAGCCTCTTTTTCAGCTTGGTATCATGGGTGTAGATTTCTGCGGTGGGGTCTTTGGCATTGTAGAATACCTCTGTGACCTTTTGCTTTTTCGTAAGTCCAGTTTTCATAAGAATCCTCCTGTATTCAAAGATTTTTCCCGGCTCAAGAGCCGGGAAAGTGTGGCAATTTTCCGATAGAATTTGTCTGGAAGATGCAGAGTATGTCTCGGCTCCAGCTATCGGGAAATTTTCGTTTTTCCCTGCTCTTGACCGCAGTTTTACCCCTTTCCGTTGGTGTGGCTCCGCAACCAATCCAGCAGGTCTTGCTTCATTACCAGTTTCCGACCACCAATCCGCAAAGTGGGAAAATCCGGGCTGTTCAGCAGGTTGTATGCCCCGGCCTTGGAAATGCGAAGCACCTCCGCAAGCTGCTTGGCATCCACCACATCGGGCATGGTTTCCAATGGTTCTCTGCTCATAAATCTCCTTTCCGGCATAAAAAAGCAGCCACGAAAACTCGTGACTGCCTGTGTGCCTTGTGTTAAGTTGCGTGCTTGTCCAGAAAATCGCTGTACTCCCCGGAAATGAAGTCCTCATACGCCCCA
>CAMGIN010000090.1 GCA_946056135.1 uncultured bacterium
GGGTGTCGATCTGGATCTTGTCGCCCTCGTTGATGAACAGAGGCACCTTGACCTCAGCGCCGGTCTCCAGAGTGGCAGGCTTGGTGACGTTGGTGGCGGTGTTGCCTGCGAAGCCGGGCTCGGTTTCGGTGACAATCAGGTCAGCAAAGTTGGGCACTTCCACGCCGAAGACCTTGCCCTTGTAGCTCATAATGGTGCAGATATCGTTCTCCTTGACGAACTTGAAGGAATCGTCCAGGGCGGAACCGTCGATGGGCTCCAGCTCGTAGGTCTCCTGGTCCATGAAGTAGTACAGGGAGCCGTCGTTGTAGGAATACTCCATCTTCTTGCGCTCAACAAAGGCGGTGGGGAACTTGGCGGTGGGGTTGAAGCTGGTCTCGGTGACGGCGCCGGTGATGACGTTCTTCATCTTCACACGGACGAAGGCCGCGCCCTTACCGGGCTTGACGTGCTGGAACTCCACGACCTGCATGACCTTGCCATCCATGTCGAAGGTAATGCCGTTTCTAAATTCACCTGCAGAAATCATTCTATTTTTCCTCCTAAGCTACCTTCCCTGACGGGAGGCGAAATGTGTATACAAGACTTTAGCGCATATAGTATAACGCAAAATTGTGAACTTTTCAATAGGAAACGCGAATTTTTTTACAGAATCATCAGATTCTTGGGGCTGGCGGTGATGTCCTCGCAGCCGTCCTCGTGGATAATGGTCACGTCCTCGATGCGGACGCCGAACTTGCCAGGCAGGTAGATGCCGGGCTCTGCGGAGCAAACAGCGCCTGCGGGCATGGGATCGGGATTGCCAGCGCTGGGGCTGGGGCTCTCATGGATCTCCAGACCTAAGCTGTGGCCGTAGCCGTGGCCGAAATAGTCCCCGTAACCAGCGTCTGCGATGACCTTCCGGGCTACAGCGTCGATGTCCTTGCCGGAAACCCCCGCCTTGGTAGCCGCGATGGCTGCCAGCTGGGCTTCCAGCACGGTGTTATAGACCTGCTTCATCTCGTCGGTGGCAAAGCCCACGGCCACAGTGCGTGTCATATCGGAGCAGTAACCCTGATAGGAAGCGCCGAAGTCCATGGTCACGAAGTCCCCCTCCTGAATGACCCGCTCTCCCGCCACACCGTGAGGCAGGCTGGTGTTGGGGCCGGAGACCACGATAGGGTCAAAGGCCAGGCCGGTGCCGCCGTTCTTGTACATGCAGTAGATCAGCTCCGCCTGCAGCTCCAGCTCGGTCATGCCGGGCTTGATGCGGGTGACGACCTCGGCGAAGGCCTTGTCGGTAATGGCCTGAGCCTTGCGCATCAGCTTCAGCTCCCATTCCTCCTTCACGCCCCGGAAGCTGTAGATCGGCTTGTTGAAGGGCACCAGCTTGGCGTTCAGATTCTTCTCGTAGCCCATCAGCTCGGCAGCGGTCAGGTAGGCCTCCTCATAGCCCAGAGTGGTGACGCCGAAATCTGCGATGGCATCGTTGATCCGTTTGTAATAGCCGTTGCCTCTGCCAATCTCCAGGACCTCAAAGCCCTTCAGGTTGTTCTGGGCGGACTCGATATAGCGGCTGTCGGTGAAATAGCGGCTGCCCTGTCTGGTGACGATGGCCACGCCCTCGGCGATGTCGAACTCCGCACCGTAATGACGGCTGTAGCGGGAGGTCAGCAGCAGGCCGTCCACCTCGCCGTCCAGCAGGGATACGTACTTGTCCAGGTTTTTCATGTTGAAATTCTCCTCTTTCTTGCAAGAAAAATAAATGGCAGTTCCAGCACATGTCGCGCTTTCAGCCAGAAGGTATGATTGTCAATGGCCCGAACCAGAATGGACTGCACCCCGGCGCAGTTGGCCCCCAGGGTGTCGGTGTAGATCTGATCCCCCACCAGGGCCGCCTGGGCAGCCGGAATCTGATATCTGCCAAGGCAGGCCCGGATTCCCTTGGAAAAGGGCTTCTTCGCGTGGGTGATACAGTCCAGGCCGTATTCCTGACAGAAGGCAGGCACCCGGTCCTTGTGGCTGTTGGAGACGATGCAGATTTGGATGTCCGAGGCGTTCATGGTTTGCAGCCAACGGACCATGGCATCCGTGGGCACGCTGGTGGTATAGGGCACGATGGTATTGTCAAAATCCAGCATCAGCAGCCGAACGCCCATGTCCCGAAGCAGCTCCGGGGTCAGATCCGTCAGGGCGTCGGTCATCCGTTTTGGCAAAAGAGAAAAGGGCATAATGTCCTCCGGAAAAACGTATATTTCAGAGTGGAGAGTTGAGAGTGGAGTTGGGCAATGGACTGACTGCACAGTTTATCACACTCGCATGATTATAACACGGAAAGGATGATTTGTCCATGGCGATTGGGCGTTATTTTGCCATGACTGCGGCAGAAATCCGGGGATGCTCCGATCTTCCTGCCGGGATCGCCTGGATGGCCTGCCACTTTTCCCCCTACGGCACCGGCCTTTCCAACCTGCCCCAGGAGCTGCCGGAGGGCTCCCTGCTGATCCTCAACGACCGGACCCCCATCCATGGGCATGATCCCGACAGAATCGCCCAGCAGCTTGCCGAGACAATCAAAGCCAACCACTGCTGCGCTCTGCTGCTGGACTTTCAGCGCCCGGAGCAGCCGGAGACTGCGGCGCTGGCCCAGGTTCTCGCGGAGACCCTGCCCTGCCCCACGGCGGTGTCGGAGCTTTACGCCGAAGGGCTGGCCTGTCCGGTGTTTCTGCCGCCGCTGCCGCCGGATGTCCGGGTGGAAACCTATCTGTCCCCCTGGCAAAACCGGGAGGTATGGCTGGAAATGGCATTGGAGGGAGAAGTCATCACCCTGACCGAAGAAGGAGCCGCCGTTGCTCCCCTGCCCTTCCGGGAAGCGCCGGAAGAAGGATTCCCGGAACCGGTGCTGCACTGCCATTATCAGGTACAGATATCCGACACCCAGGCCCGGTTTTCCCTTTGGCGTACAAAAGAAGACCTGGAAACCCTGCTCCAGGAGGCGGAGGCGCTGGGCGTCAAATGTGCCGTAGGACTGTACCAGGAGCTGATAGCGCCAGCCCGTTGACGGGGCTGGAGAGAGTGGAGAGTGGAGTTGGTATTGTAAATGATCGTTTATCTTCGAATGCAAAATGCTGAATGCTGAATGCAAAATGAAGGTATCCCCTCCGGGGATAAAATTGAAAGAAGCGATAAAGGAACGTTTTCTCCAAGCAATCAAGAAATCTATTCGCATTTGCCTGCGTGTTTGATTCATCCCGAAGGGATACCATCATTTAGCATTTAGCATTTAGCATTCAGCATTCAGCATTTTGCATTCGCTCTGCGCTAAATGATCATTTACAGTTCCCCCACTCCACTCTCAGCTTTCTTCCGCTTCCTTCAGCTGTTTCGCCAGGCTCTGGGTGACCAGGGCGCAGCGGTGGGCGGCGATGCGCTCAAAGGTGGGATAGTCCATTTCCGCGCTGTCGTCGGCCTTGTCGGAGATGGCCCGCAGGATCACGAAGGGGACGCCGTTGCGGTAGGCCGTCTGGGCAATGGCCGCACCCTCCATCTCGGTGCACAGGCCCTGGGTATTGGCTATGATTTTGTCTTTCAATTCCTTGTCTGCCACGAACTGGTCTCCGCTGGCGATTCTGCCAACCTTGGTGTGGCCGGGGTTGACGCTTTCCGCCGCGGCAAAGGCATAGGCAAACAATTTCTCGTCGGCGGGGAAGGCAATCACATCCATGCCGGGAACCTTGCCGTAGGGATAACCGAAATGAACGCAGTCAAAATCGTGGTACATGGCGTCCCGGCTCACCACCAGATCGCCGATGTCCAGCTCGGCGCACAGGGAACCGGCAATGCCCGTATTCACCAGATGGGTCACGCCATAGCAGTCGCACAGAATCTGAGCGCACAGCGCCGCGTTGACCTTGCCCACGCCGCACTGGACGATGACCACGCTGAGGCCCTCCAAAGTGCCTTCATAGAAGGTGCTTCCCGCCTTCACCTGGGTGCTTTTGTTTTCCAGCACCCCCAGCAGGGTCTCCACCTCCTGCTGCATAGCGCCGATAATGCCAAGTTTTGTCATTGTGTTTCCTCCTGTTTCCGTTTTTCAGTTATGGAGCTGTAAAGGATCGTTTACAGTTCGTAGGGGGCGGCATCCTTGACGCCCCTTGTGACGGTACTGCATGCGAAAGGGGCGTCAGGGATGCCGCCCCCTACGCACAGTAACAGTAAACGATCATTTACACGAAAACCTAAACGAAATTGTTACGCGCTTATTTTTTACCATCATCCCCGAAGGGAATACCATCATTCTGCATTTTGCATTCAGCATTTTGCATTTTCTTCAGTCCGGATAGTTCAGCCGGCTGTCGTCGATGGTCTCCAGCGCAGCGGCGTATCTTGCCCCCCAGTAGTTTGCCATAGGCAGGTTCATGTCCAGGTAATTGCCGCAGTCCTTCGCGCTGGCCCCGGGAACCTCACCCCGGAAATCCCGGATAAACCGGAAGCAATCCCGCACCAGCGGAACGATCTCTTTCGACGTGTAGTCTCCCGCCAGCAGCAGGTAGAACCCCGTCCGGCAGCCCATGGGGCCGAAGTACAGCACCTTGTCCTTCCACTGCGGGTCGTTGCGCAGGTAAGTCGCCGCCAGATGCTCGATGGTGTGAACCTCCGCCGTATTCATCACCGGCTCAGCGTTGGGCTTGGTCAGCCGCAGGTCGAAGGTGGTGACGGTCTCCGCGCCCACCTTGTCCTTCCGGGAGACGTACAGCCCCGGCTGGAGACGGATGTGGTCGATGGTAAAGCTTGTGATTTTCTCCATATAAAAACATTCCTCCTTTCCCTCATAATAGCACAGCGCCGCTGCTTTGGCAAGGAAAATGCAGGCCTTTGGAGTGAGGAGTGCGGAGTTGACATTATAAATGATCGTTTATCTTCGAATGCAAAATGCTGAATGCAGAATGCAAAATGAAGGTATCCCCTCCGGGGATAAAATGGAAAGAAGCGAGAAAGGAACGTTTTCTCCAGGCAATCAAGAAATCTATTCGCATTTGCCTGCGTGTTTGATTCATCCCGAAGGGATACCATCATTCAGCATTCTGCATTCAGCATTTTGCATTCGCTCTGCGCAAAACGATCAATTACAGTTCCCCAACTCCGCTCTTCACTCTCAACTCTCCACACTCCAAACTCCACACGCCTTTGGTCGACAGCGTTCGATATTTTTTGCAATCGCACCAATTGTTCTTGCTTTTTTGGTCAGGCGATGATAGAATATCATTGACTATACCATAAAGGTAGGGATGCACAATGGGTAAGAACGATTTCGACCGCGCATTCGATTTCGAAGAAGAAGACGACTTCGACCCCAAAGCTTTTTTGGATGCCGAAGAATACGATGACGATATTGACCTTTCTGAATTCTCCGACGAGGAATTGGGACTGAGCCCCCAGTCGGAGGAGACCGTATCTGAAGATGCTCCGGAGGACGAGCTGGATCTGGACGGACTGGACCTGGGCGGACTGGATCTGGATGGTATCGATCTGGGCGACGCGGATCCGCAAGAACAGGAACCAGACGACAGGGAGCTGGACTCGGACTTTGAGCCGGACATGACCTTTGAACCGGACGCGGACGGGAACGACGATTTCGATCCGGACATGGATCTGAACGATTTCCTGAATCTGGGCAACCGACGGGACGCCCGTGAGAATCCCGATGAAGACACAGCGTATGACGACCCGACGGAGGATCCGGATTTCTCCGAGCATACTGAGAAACCTGAAGATGTCGCGAATCTTCCGAAGGCCAAACAACCCGAGGAGATTGAAATGGACATGAATACAGAGTACCCCGAGGAAACACAGATGGAGGATTTCGCAGACGGACCTGTGGACGAGCAGGAGGACACGCCCCCCCGCAAAGCCCCACCCAGGCAGCGCCCGAAGAAGGAGCGCAAGCCGGCCAAGCCTGCCGGTCCCAACATCTTCACCAAATTCTATGACCTGTACTTTGCCCCGGCCCTGACCGGAAAGCTGCCGGAGGAGCCCCAGGATCCCAGCAGCCCCCGCAGACGCCGGAGGAAAACCAAAGCCCAGATCTTCAAGGAGGTTTACCTGCCCCCCATCATCGCCTGCGTATGCCTGATTCTGGTGCTGACCTTTGTCATCGGCTCCGTCTCCAACCTGATTGAGGAGAAGCGGATCAACAAGCAGAACGAACAGAGCCACCTGGACGAGTCCCAGTCCGCCGCAGACCTGGCCCAGGCGGAGCAGCAGCGGATTCTGGACGAGGCTGCCCAGCTGGCTGCCGGTTACGACTATGACGGCGCCATTTCCGTGCTGGAATCCTACGGCGATCTGAATAACTATCCGAATCTGGCCGCCAAGCGGTCCGAATACTCCACCATCAAGGATCAGCTGATTGAGCATCAGGATCCCTCCATGATTCCCAATCTGAGCTTCCATGTGCTGATGGCGGACCCGGCCCGGGCTTTCGCGGATCAGTCCCTGGGCGGCAAATACAACCGCAATTTCGTCTCCACCTCGGAGTTCAGCAAGATCCTGGACAACCTGTACACCAACGGCTATGTTCTGGTGGACTTTAACAGCTTCACCGAGCTCAACGGCGACGTGATGCTGCCCAAGTCCATCTACCTGCCCGAGGGAAAGAAGCCCGTCATGCTCACCGAAACCCTGGTCAACTACCCGCTCTACATGGTGGACAGCAACAACGATGCGGAACCGGATTCCGGCGGCGTGGGCTTTGCCAGTAAGCTGGTGCTGGATTCCAGCGGCAACATCAAGGCCCAGTACATCGACAGCACCGGAGCCACCCTCATCGGTGACTACGATCTGGTACCCATTCTGGAAAGCTTCATCGCAGAGCACCCGGACTTCTCCTACCAGGGCGCCCGGGCCATCCTGGCAACCACCGGTTCCGAGGGTGTCTTCGGTTACCGCATCAACAGCGAATACATCGCCACCAAGGGCCAGACCTACCACGACGAGCAGGTGGCCGGAGCCAAGCAGATCACCGAGGCCCTGCGGGATAAGGGCTATACCATCGCCTGCTACACCTACGACAACTCCGCCTACGCAGGCTACAACGCCAACCAGATTTCCGCGGACCTGCAGAAGTGGACCCAGCAGGTCACCTCTGTCATCGGCGAGGTGGACACCTTCGTCTTCGCCCAGAGCAGCAACATCACCGACTACTCCGGCAACGCCTTCAACGTGATGTACACCAGCGGCTTCCGGTACTTCGTGGCCAACGGCCCCACCCCCTCCACTCAGGTCACGTCTACCTATGTCCGTCAGAACCGTCTGATGGTCACTGGCAACTCCATGGCCTACAATTCCAGCTGGTTCACCGGCATGTTCGACTGCGCCGCCATTCTGGATGTCAACCTCCGGGGCAACGTGCCCAACTAAACTTCAAAAAACCGTGCGCCGGGAAATCCCGGCGCACAGCTTTTTTAGTGTGGAGTTTGGAGTGTGGAGAGTGGAGTTATGGTATCCACTTCGTGGATGATTGAAAATTAGTAACGATTCAGTCGTGGCCAGAAAACGTCAGATAAATGATCGTTTATCTTCGAATGCAAAATGCTGAATGCTGAATGCAAAATGA
>CAMGIN010000091.1 GCA_946056135.1 uncultured bacterium
AAAAAAGAGGGCTGCTCCTCATGATTTTTGCAAATCATTTTGAGACAGCCCCTTGGCTAATTATTTAATCTTCCAAAAAGTTTGGCAATCGCGCGAATCCGTTGGGCCAGGTCTTCGGAGTCAAAGCCCGGTTCTGCCCGCCAGGTCCAGTTGGCGTCGGACAGTGTGCCGGGGAAATTCATCCGGGCGGGCTTGCCCAGCTCCAGATAGTCCTGCATCTGCACCACGCACAGTCGGGACACGGAACTCATGCAGCCTCGGATCATGCCCCAAACATAGCCCTCTTCCTGGTTCAGTCCCAGATAGGATTTTGCAAAGGAAACATCTTCCGGGGCGGCTTCGTCAAACCACTGCTTCAAAGTCACGTTGTCGTGGGTGCCGGTGTAGCACACGGATTCCACAGGGTACAGGTGGGGCAGGTAGTTGCTCTCCTCCCGGGAGTCGAACGCAAATTCCAGGACCTTCATACCGGGATAGCCGGAATCCAGCTGGAGCTTTCGGACCTCCTTGGTAACATAGCCCAGATCCTCGGCAATAAAGTCCAGATGGGGCAGCGCCTGCTGGATGGCCAGAATGAAATCCATTCCGGGACCCTTGACCCAGGTTCCGCGCCGGGCGTTCGTGTCCCCAGCGGGAACTGCCCAGTAACTTTCAAAGCCCCGGAAATGGTCAATGCGGACAACGTCATACAGCTTTGCGGCGGCATTCAGGCGGCGGATCCACCATGCGTAACCGGTCTCGGCCAGCTGTTGCCAGTTGTAGAGGGGGTTTCCCCAGAGCTGACCGTCGGCGGTGAAGGCATCCGGAGGACAACCTGCCACCATTTTGGGCCGCCGGTTCTCGTCCAGCTGGAATAGCTCCGGGTTTGCCCACACATCTGCAGAATCCAGGGGAACATAGATGGGGACGTCCCCGATGATGCGGATCCCTTTGCTGTTGGCATAACTGCGCAGGGCCTTCCACTGCCGGTTAAATTCATATTGAAGGAAATACTGAAGGGCGATTGCTTCGGAAAGCTCCTGACGCTTTTCCGACAGAGCTTGTTCCTCATGCCGCATGAGCGCCTCCGGCCAGGTACCCCAGGGGGAGCCGCCGTAAACTTCCTTCAGAGCCATAAACAGACCGTAATCCGGCAGCCAGCTTTCGTTTTCCGCAACGAAGGTTTCATATGTCTCGTCAGGGCGGAAACGGTGGAAGGCCAATTCCAGGACATTCATTCGGTGGGCATATTGTGCGCCGAAATCCACTCGCTCCGGGTTATTGCCCCAGTTGACGGAAGTGATCTCCTCCTGGGTCAACAGTCCCTCCTGGGCCAAGGTATCCAGATCAATGAGGTAGTGGTTTCCGGCACAGGAGGAAAAGGATTGGTAGGGAGAATTGCCATAGCCTGTTGGGGTCAACGGAAGGATCTGCCAGCAGGACTGCCCTGCCTTTTCCAGAAAGTCCACAAAGGAATAGGCCTCTTTTCCCATGGTGCCGATTCCATAGGGACCGGGCAGGGAGGTAATGTGCATCAAAATACCGCTCTCGCGCATTGGTTATGTTCTCCTTATATTTGGATGGAACGGACGCTTTCCCGGGAAAGCACCGTAAAGGGGACGGTCTCATGGCAGGCGGCCGCGCCGTCTACAATAGCGGCCAACAGGATCTCTACGCTGCGTTTTGCCAGCTGGGAGACTGGCTGGCAAATGGTAGCCAACTGGGGTACCAGGTAGTCCCCCATGGGCAGGCCGTCCACGCCCATCACGGATATGTCCTCCGGTACCCGCAGACCATTTTCCCACAGAGCACGGACAGCACCGATGGCCATGACATCGGCGATGGCAAAAATAGCGGTAAATTGGCAGCTCTTTTTCAGCAGTGCCTGGGTGGCACGGTAGCCGTCTTGGCAGGAGTAACGGACACCCTGGTAATCCCGTTTGGGGTCGAATTCGATGTCATGCTCGGCAAAAGCCCGCATACAGCCCTCATAACGCAGACGGCTGGTGTCGGAAATGGTCCGATCGCCGCCGATGATGGCAATACGCCTGTGTCCCAGAGCGATCAAAGAATTGATAGCACAGCGGGCAGCTGCCAGGTCGTCCGTGGTGACACTGGAGAGGTTGTGAAACTGCAGCATAGAGGCGTCATTGGTAACCAAGACGCAGGGAATGTCAATCTTGCCGAAGTCTCGGACAAAATTCTGGTTATTGCCGCCCAGAAACAGAATCCCCAGGGGCTTTTTTTCTTTGCACAGCTGCAAGGCTCTGTGGACCTCGTTCAGGTCTTCGTCCATATAGTCTACGATCAGCTGATAACGGGTCTGGGCGATGAGATTCTGAATAATTTCCACCATTTCTCCGAAAAGCTCGTTCCGGATGCCTTTAACAATTACAAGAATGTTGGTGGAATGGGTCTGTTTGAGCTGCTTGGCATTGACATTCAGCTCAAAGCCGCTCTCCTTGGCGGCCTTCAGGATAATCTTTCTGGCCTTTTCGCTTACATTGGGATGGCCGTTCAGAGCCCGGGAGACGGTTCCAACCGCATACCCTGTTTTGGCGGATAGATCCTTGATGGTCATGGAGCGCAACCTTTCTTTCCGATTACTGTTTCTCCTTTGCCGGTGTTCTGCCGGCAAAGGAGAATGAGGTTAGCCTTTCACGGCGCCTGCAGCAACACCCTTGATGATGTATTTCTGGCAGAACAGGTATACGATAATGATGGGAAGAATGGCCATCATAATAACCGCCATGGTAGCGCCCAGATCTACGGTGCCGTAGCTGCCCTTCAAGTACTGCACATGGATGGGAATGGTGCGGTACTTGGTGATGTCCAGCACCAGGTAAGGCAGCAGATAGTCGTTCCAGACCCACATCAGTTCCAGAATGCCGACACTGATCAGAGTAGGTTTCAGCATGGGCAGCACCACATTAAAATAGGTGCGTACCGGGCCGCAGCCGTCAATGGCGGCAGCTTCCTCAATTTCCAGAGGCAGTCCCTTGACGAAACCTACGAACATAAAGATGGCAAGACCAGCGCCGAAGCCCAGGTAGATCACGGGGATCGTCCAGGGGGTGTTCAGCTTCAGGGAATCCGCGGTGGAGGTCAGGGTGAACATGACCATCTGGAAGGGGACGATCATGGAGAACAGGCACAGATAGTAGAAAAGGTTAGCAAATTTACTCTGGACCCGTACGATGTACCAGGCAGCCATGGAGCAGAACAGCAGGATCAGAATGGTGGAAGCAATGCTGATGTACACGCTGTAGCCAACGGACTTCAGGAACGGATAGTTGCCGAAGGTCATACCCTTGACATAGTTGTCCATACCGACGAAGGAATCGCCGCCGGGCAGAGCGAAGACATCCAAGTTGATGGCGTTGTTGCTCTTGAAAGAGTTGATGACCACCTCGAAGATGGGCATGATCCAGATCAGGCAGATGACAACGAAAGCAGCGGTCAGGATCTTGCTGGCAGTGGAATACTGCTTTATTTTGGGCTGGTTGGATTTGTTAGCCATTATTGCTGCACCTCCTTGCTGCGGGTAGCGGCCTGCTGGGCAATGGCCAGAACGGCCACCAGAAGGAAGAAGATAACAGCCTTCGCCTGGGCCACACCGTGCCAGTCCTTATTGATATTGTAGGTGGAATAGATGTTCAGCGCCAGCAGCTCAGTCTTGTTGATCTTGGCACCGTTTTCAATGATGCTGGGCAGACCGCCGGTCAAGGCCAGGTTCTGGTCGAACAGCTTGAAGCCGTTGGTCAGCGTCAGGAAGGTACAGGTGGTGATGGAGGGCATCACGTTGGGGATAATCACCCGGAACAGGGTCTGGGAATTGGTGGCACCGTCGATCCGGGCGGCTTCCAGCATATCCTCCGGCACGGCCTGCAAACCGGCAATATAGATGATCATCATGTAGCCGATCTGCTGCCAGCATACCAGAATTACCAGACCCCAGAAGCCGTAGGTGGCGTTGGCGGTGAGATAAGTGGCGTAGCCTCTCAGAATGCCATCGAAAATCATGCTCCAGATGTAGCCCAGCACCACGCCGCCAATCAGGTTGGGCATGAAAAACACAGTGCGGAACAGGTTGGCGCCCCGCATTTTCTGGGTCAGAGCATAGGCAATGGCAAAGGAGATAACGTTGATCAGGACGATGGTCACCACAGCGAAGCCTGCGGTATTCTTGAACGCATTCCAGAAGCCTACGTCTGTCCAGATCTTGGAATAGTTTTTCAGACCTACCCAAGTGGCGTCAGAGGGAACATTGAAGTTGCAGAAGGATAGGTAGATGCCCTGAATAAAGGGCCATACAAAGCCAATACAGAAGGCAGCGAACACCGGCAGAAGGAACAGAGGGGCCCACCGCTGGATGGGGCGGCGGATTAGCTGGCTGTTCAGGCCGGAGCCATCGTTTTTTTTGCTCAAGGGAATTCCCTCGCTTTCGTTTTGTGAGATTGTCCTGCGGGACGGGGGCTCATCTCCGCTGGCGCAAGGAGCGGAAACAAGCCCCTGCCCCGCATGAAATGAATGTAAGGGGCGGGCAGATGCCCGCCCCTTTGGCTTGCGATGAATGTCGAAAGATTAGCCGTTGACAGTCTGGTATTCGATAGCCCAGCCGTCGACGAAAGCGGAAACAACCTGCTCCCAGTTGGCATCGGTAGGATCTGCGGAGTAAGCAGCCATAGCGGTGACCAGAGTGGCGCGGAAGCTGTCCACATTGGGGGTGTAGTTGAAGGCCCAGGTCACAGCATACTTGCCCTCGGACAGCAGCTTGTTGCCGTCAACGATGAACTTGTTAGAGGACTCGGGGCAGCTCTTGAAGGGAACAGCGCCCAGCTGCTCCACCAGAACGGCGGAAGCTTCAGCATCGGTGACCAGCCAGTACAGGAAGTCCAGAGAAGCCTGGATGTCTTCTGCGGAGGCCTTGGAGTTAACGGCCCAGCAGTTTTCGGTGCCGGAGCACAGAGCAGCGTTCTCTTCGCCCTCAACACCGCAGTAGATGGGGATCATGGCGATGTTGGCGGGATCCAGGCCGAACTTGTCGGCGCCGGTCAGGTTGGCGTACTCCCAGGTTCCGTTCTGATAGAACACGGCCTTGCCTTCGCCGAACTCAGCCTCGGCCTGGTCGCCGGTGGCAGCAGTCAGGCTGCTGGCGGGGGTAGCGGAGTTGTTGATGTACAGGTCCCAGATAGCGCGGAAGTTGTCCAGGTAAGCGCCGGTGACAGTGGCGGGCTGCTCGGTCACGCCGTCATCGCGGAACTCGTAGAACAGGGGCATGTTGGCCAGGTGGCCGGAGAAACGCCAGGAGGAGGAGCCGTCCAAACCGGCGGAGGTGAAGGCATCGAAGCCCAGCTCAGCAGCGCGGCTGTGGATGTCTTCCACGACAGCCTTCAGGGAGGCGAAGTCGGTGATGTCGTCCAGGGTGTAGCCGGCGGTAGCCAGCAGCTCGGTGTTGACGATGATGCCGAAGGACTCGTAGCAGTAGCCGATAGCCTTCAGTTCGCCAGCCTCATTGTAGAGGTTGAAGTCGGTGGTGTTCAGCTCGGCGGCCACGGCGGAATCGGTCAGATCCAGTGCGTAGTCATCCCAGTCCTTCAGACCGGACATATTGCCGATGTTGTAGATGGTGGGAGCGCCGTCCTTGCCCATCTGAGCGTTCAGAGTGGTGGAGTAGTCGCCGGAGGCAGCGGTGACGACCTTTACGGGCACACCGGTCTTAGCGGTGTAGGTGGCGGCCAGCTCCTGCAGAGCGCCGTCGAATTCGGGCTTGAAGTTCAAGTAGTAGACAGAACCAGCAGCGGCAGCTTCGGCGGGAGCCTCAGTACCGGCGGGGGCGGCTGTCTCAGCGGGTGCCGCGGCAGGAGCCTGGGTCTCTTTGGTGGTGCTGCCGCCACAGGCGACGAGACCAATGACCATAACCATAGCCAGCAGCAATGCGATCAGCTTTTTCATTGTTTTTCCTCCTATTTTTGTTCCGGCTGCACCGGATGCATAATTTTGGAAACGATTCCAATGTTTCCATGTCAACACTATAGCGCAATTTAGACAAAAGTTCAATTGCTTTTTTGAAAAAATTAAAACTTCTGCATATTCCACAATCTGGAGCCCCCCTCTTTGGTGATAATCCCAATAAACGGAAACAGATTTATTATGGCTAACTGCGGTTTTTCCTTGCTTTTTCCGACAAAAGAAGGCATAATGGAGAGGATCCCTTTGACGGAAAATACCCTGAAATCAGGAGGAACGGTTATGAATTTGAAGATCGGACGGATGGAGCCAGGACCCCGGAACGCCATTACGGATGTACCCGGCGTTCGGGTGGGCCACTGTACTGTGGACAGCCAACGGCACAAAACCGGCGTGACGGTGGTCCTGCCCTGTGCGGATGATATTTTTCAACAGAAGATGGTGGCGGCCTGCCATGTGCTTAACGGCTTCGGCAAAACGGCGGGGCTGATGCAGATCGGGGAGCTGGGCACCCTGGAGACCCCCATTGCCCTGACCAACACCCTGAACGTGGGCCTGGTCCATGACGCCATGGTGGAGTACATGTGCCGCCAGGCAGAGGCCCAGGGCTATGCCATCGAGTCGGTGAACCCGGTGGTCTGCGAGTGCAACGACGGCTCCCTCAATGACATCCGGCACCGGGCGGTGGGAGAGAAAGAGGTATTCGCCGCTATTGAAAGCGCCTCTCCCGATTTTGACCAGGGAGATGTGGGCGCGGGCAAGGGCATGATCTGCCACGATCTGAAGGGCGGCATTGGCTCCGCCTCCCGGATTGTGGAGATCGAGGGAGAGCGCTTCACGTTGGGCGTGCTGGTGCTGACCAACCACGGCTCCCTGAAGGATTTGACCATTGAAGGGCAGAATGTGGGTGAGCAGATTGACTGCCGCATCCGGAAGGACTCGCCGGATCAGGGCAGCTGCATCATGATCGTGGGGACGGATTTGCCGGTGACTTCCCGCCAGCTGGGCCGGATTATCCGCCGGTGCAGCGTGGGACTGGCGAGACTTGGAAGCTACATCGGACACGGCAGCGGCGAGGTCATGGTGGGCTTCAGCACCGCCAACCGGATTCCCTCGGAGGGCGGCTGCTTTACCCTTCGTTGCATCCAGGAATCCCAGATAAACAAAGCCTTTCGGGCAGCGGCGGAGGCCACCGAGGAAGCGGTGCTGCGCTCCATGCTGAACGCCAAGACTGTCACTGGCTATACCGGGGAGGTCCGCCGAAGCTTAAGCGAATTCTGGCAGCCGTAAATGGGCTTGATAGCATAAATGATCGTTTACAGTTCGTAGGGGGCGGCATCCCTGACGCCCCTTTTGACGGAACTGCGTGCAAATGGGACGTCAAGGATGCCACCCCCTACGCTCACAGCATAAATGTTTTGTGTATAACCTTCTGTCGAGTATACTACGATAAACGATCATTTCTTGTAAAGATTTTCCGCGTGCCGGGATTGCTTTTGGCCGGTTGGTGGAATACTACCTCCGGGTACATTGGATCGGGAGGAAAATCAAGTTTGAAACAACACAACAGTAAGCCACCGCTTAAAAAGGGCGCAACAACAGCG